>NZ_JBFBEE010000041.1:0-67748 GCF_040683555.1 Streptomyces sp. NPDC093510 | reverse complement strand
CCGCCTGGCGCGTGTCGTTCCGTTTTTGTGCGGGGGCGGCGGGCTGTGGCGCCCGCGCCGCCCCCCCCCCGCCGGGGGCCCCCCCCCCCCCCGACTGTCTGTGGCCGACTGTCACAGCTTCCAGGGGAGAGGCCGCTCGGGGGTGTAGCGGCACATCGTCCCGGTGGAGAGCGTTCGGCGCAGGTGGGCCGCCAGCTCGGGGTGCTGCGGGTCCAGCTTGCGCAACGTGTCGCGGATGCGGGCGGTGACGTTCTTGCGGGCGCGCTCGCGCGAGTCGCCCAGGCGGCGTGGGCGGCCTCCGAGGCCCGCGTAGCGGCGCAGCTCCTCCAGCAGGTCGGCGCGCTCCTGGTCGTAGGCGGCCGCACGTTGCTCGTCCCCCTGCTCGACCGCCCGGTCGATCTCCTCCTCCAGGCGTTCCAGATGGCGTCGGTAACGGCTGCGGGCCTCGTCGTCCAGCACCTCGTCGGCGCCCATGCCGTGCGCGGTGGCGACGGCGTCGTCGTCCGGGTTCAGCAGCCGGACGGCCGCGATGTCCTGGCCGGGCAGGCTCAACAGGCAGTGCAGGTCGTGCAGGCCCTTCGCGTCGGGCATGTGCACGGTGCGGCCCTCGTACGTCAGCCGCCACACCCTGCCGTGGCGGCGGAACTCGTACGTGGCGGGCGTGCTGTCCGGGCCGGTACGACCGGCGCCCACGGCATCCACACCATCCGCACGGCCGTCGCCCAGATGCTCGACGCGGGCGAGCAGATGCGTCATGCCGAGCTCGTGCGCCTGCGCCGCCGCCTCGCCGAGCAGGGTGGCCACGTACCGGTCGTCGTGGGCGCCCTGCGCCGCGATCGCGGCCGCCAGTTCGAGGCGGGCCCGCAGCGACCAGGGCGGCGCGTGCAACCGCTCGGCCGACCGGTATGCCTCGGTGAGATGGCGTACCGCCGAGTCCCAGCGCTGCTGCGCGGCGTCGAGGACGCCCATCCAGAGCGCGGCCGGGCCGCCGATGTCCCACCCGAAGAGGGAGACCAGCCACTGGCCGGTGTACGGGGCCAGCGCGGCGTAGGCGTTGTCGCACCACGCCGGGTCGCCCGACGCGGCGGCCGCCTGGGCCTGCTGGCGCAGCCACAGCGGGGTGACGCTGCGATGGAGCACCGTGTCGCCGCCGGCGCCCGCGCCGGGCCGGGGGACGGGCACGCTCCGGCGTTCGCCGGCCTCCAGGTCGGTGAGGGCCTCGACGAGGTCGACGTACGGATGCTGCTGCGCCCGCAGCGTGTCTAGCAGCTGCCGCGCCTCGGCGAACCTGCCGCGCAGTACGAGCAGGCTCCAGCGGTGGTGCGAGACGAAGTACCGGTAGTAGTTGGCGCCCGGGGTGCTCATCGACTCCGAGGCTTCGAGCAGCTCCGTCGCCTCGCCGAACCTGCCGGTCAGGGAGTGGACGATGCTGTGGTCGATCACGGAGTGCAGCCGCAGCCGGGCCGAGCCGTCGGCGGCGCCCAGGGCGACCATGGCGTGGAAGTCCTCCATGAACCGCGGGTCGCCCGATTCGAGTGCGGCGACCCAGCGCATGGACATCGCCACGTGCTCCGTCCACCGGTCCCCGCGGCGCCGGGACACCGCGACGAGCTCTTCTGCGAGGGCCCGCCGGTCGCCCGCCGTCCGCGGCCCCCACTCCGACTGGAGCCGCGCCCAGAGCCCGATGTGCAACGAGTCGTCATCGTCCGCCGCGCGGGCCCCGGCGACCACGCCGGCCGCGACGTGCCGTGCCAGGGAGGACTGCGACAGGGGCAGTTCGCCGTCGTCCACGGCCGTCGGGCCACCGGAAGCGACGCGCTGTTGTTCGTAGGCCCAGTGCAGGACGCGCGGCTTCAGCAGCGCGGTGTCGCCGCGCCCGTCGGAGCCGTACAGGGTCAGCGCGGTCCGCCCTGTCAGCAGCGGATCACCCGAATCCCGCGCCAGGGCGGCCGCGTCGGCGTACACGCGCCAGGAACGCTCGTGTTCGCCGAGCATCTGGAGAGCCGTCCCGAACTGGAGCCCGAGCAGAACTCGGCGCGCGGGGTCCGCGTCCCCGAGGCGATCGAGGGCGCGCTCATAGTGCCCCGCCGCTTCCTCGTGCGCCATCCGGTTCTCCGCATGCCGCGCCGCGGACAGCAGCAGGCCCACGGCCTCGTCGCGGTCCAGCTCCTCGAAGGCGAGATGGGCGTGGCGGGCCAGCTCCAGGGGGAGGGTCACGTCCTGCGTGGGCGCGGTGCTCCGCAGCGCGGACACGGCGGCCGCGTGCAGTCGGCGTACGAGCCGGGTGTCCAGGCCGCCGTACAGGGTCTCGCGCACGAGGTCGTGCTCGAAGACCACGTCCCGGGAGACCTCCTCGGAGCGCTCGTACGCCACGAGCCGCGCGTCCGCGGCCTGACCCAACCACCGACGCACCTCTTCGGGCGAGGCACCCATGACGCTCACCAGCGTGTCGGTGCGGAACCGCCGCCCGAGCACGGACGCGGCTCCCAGACAATCGGCGACGGCACCGTCCAGCAGGTCCAACCGCTGCCGGAGGGAGGCGTGCAGCCCAGGTGACATCCCACTGACCTCGTGCCCACCGGCCCACAGGCGTGCTGTCTCCTGTACGAAGAAGGGGTTGCCGCCCGTCCGGTGCAGCACGTCGGCGACGAGCTTGCCGTCCGGTGTGCTTCCCGCCGTACGGCGCATCAGTTCGGCGACGTCGTCGGCGCCGAGGCCCGTGAGCGTAAGGGTCGTCGCCCGCGCCGTCAACGACCGGAGCCGGTCGCGCAGGGAGTGGTCCGGCCGCTCGACCTCCACGAGCCTGCACGTCGCCACGATCAGCACGCGCTCCAGCGAGAGGTGCTGGGCCGCGAACTCCAGGAGGTCGAGTGATGCCGGGTCGGCCCAGTGCACGTCTTCCAGTACGACCAGGACGGGCTGGTGCTGCGAGGCGGTGACCAGCATGGTCGTGACCGCGTCGAACAGCTCGAACCGGCCCGACTCCTCCGCCGACCCGCCGCCACCGTCCAGCAGTACCTGCCACACCACCCCGGCGGCCTCCGACGCGGCCTCCCACGCCTCTGCCCGCAGGGACCTGCGCAGACCCCGTATGACCTGCGTCCAGGGCCAGTACCCGGGGGTGCCGTCGGCGCCCCAGCACGAGCCGCGCAACACGGCTGTGCCCGCGCGCCTCGCCTCGCGTACCGCGCAGCCGGTGAGGGCCGTCTTGCCGATCCCGGCTTCACCGGTGACCAACAGCAGCCCACCCTGCCCGCCACCGGCCCGCTCCAACTGAGCACGCACCGCCCGCAGGAACTCCCCCCGCCCGAGCAGCCCCTGCCCGGCACCGTCCTCCCCCGGCCCCACGATCACGACCGCCCCCGCCCCCGCCCAAGCCCTCGCCCCAGCCCTCGCAGCGTCCCCGTCCGGCGACAGCCGTCGTCTCACCGAAAAGCGTAGAGCGTGTTCGAAAACCGGATCAACTCGTCCAAAAGGGTGACGGGGCGGGCAGGTGAGGGCGGTGGGCGCCCCTTCGGTTGGCCTGTGTCTTTGGTGGTGGCCGGGGCCGCCCGGTTTTTTGCGGATTGTGGCGGTTCCGGGGCGGCAGTAAAGGGCGCTCCGCTGCGCTGCGCGTCGGCTGCGCCGATTCCGCTTCGCTCCACCCTTGACTGCCACCCCTGCACCGCACGTTGACCTTGGCCCGGACGGCCAGGGGTGGGGGCTTCGGATTCTCTGGGTGGGTCATCTTCTTTCGTTGCCGGGTGCGGACCGGCCCAACGTGAGCTGGCGCTACGGTCTGGGCTCTGTCCCGGCTACGCCGCTCGGGTCATCGGCTCTCGTTGCCGGGTGCGGACCGGCTCAACGTGGGTGTCCGTCACGGTCGCGGCCCTGTCGGCCGCCCGGTCTCGCCGCCGTGCGGCACCTACTTTGGGAAAGTTGCGAATGGGTGTGCCGTGCGCCCCCCCTGTACGGACGATGCGCCCCCGGCATGTGGGCCCGCTGTGTCCGATTCCGGCGCCGGATGGGCATGTGCGACAGGCGTGAAGGGCGTGCGGGGGTGGCAGGGGGGCGCGCGCCGACTCGGTTCGCAACTTTCCCAAAGTAGGTGCGCGAGCGGGGCGGTCTCGTGGGAGACCGAGCCGCGACCGTGACGAGTACTCACGTTGGACCGGTCCGCGCCCGGCAGTGGAGACAGCGGTGCGGTGCGGTTTCCCTGTCAGGCCGGCAGCTCGCCCCTGGTCACGGCGGTGACCACCGGCGGCGTTGCTGTAGCTGCTCTTGCGCCAGCGGGTGGCGGTGAAATCAGGGTCGCTGCTTGCCCTGGGCGTAGTCCTCCGCTGCTGTCGCGATCATGTGGAGGGATTCCTCAGGGGGCAGCGCGGCGGCTCTGAGGCGGTCGTACGCGCTGGTGTACTGCTGCACGAGATCCGGCTCGTCGATGATCTGCCCGCTGTACATGCCCTCCGTGTACATCACCGGCGGGGCATCGGTGAAGGTCATGAGCCAAGTCATACCCATCATGAAAGGGTGCGCTCCGGAGTTCCACGGAAGGATCTGCGGAATGAAGCGCCGCCGTTCGGCGACAGTGACGATGTGGGCGAGCTGTTCCGCCATCGCGTCCGCTCCGATGATCGGTTGCCGAAGGATCGACTCGTGGAGAACGACCCAGCACTCCGGCCCCTTCACGTCTTCGAAGAGCCACGCCCTCTCGCGCCGCCCCTCGACCTTGGTCTTGACCGCTTCCTCGGTGTCACGAGGGCAGCTGGCACGGACAACGGCGCGGATGTACGGCTCCAGCTGGAGAGGACCCGAGATGAACATGGGGTTCCACTCCTCGATCTCCTTGGCACGCGCTTCCATCTCCACGACCGGGGCGCAGTACTCCGCGTGCTTGCTTCTCCGAGCCTTGCGCACGTCCGCGCAGCGGCGCTCGAAGAAGCCGTCGGTCTTCAGGAACCGGTCCACGTGGCGGGCCAGATCAACCGGCATTCGCCGCTGCCCACGTTCGATCTCGCTCAGGTACGACGCTCCGTAATAGCTGCCCTGCACCGTTTCCTGGAGCGTGTGGCCCGCCGCCTCCCGTTTCCAGCGCAGCTCCTTGCCGTAGAAGGCGGGGACGCTCGCCGAGCCGTCGATGTCCTTGCGTGCCGGCACAGTTGACCGCCTCCACACTTCGCGCTGTGGAACCCAAACCCCTGTCACGTTACGCCGACCCACGCCACTGTGTGACCGACTCGTCACAGAGCGCACGGAAGGCGTACCCATGCAAGACCCAGACCCGGACTTCGAACTCTCCCTGCTCGCCGTTCCCAAAGCGGTTCCCGAGCTCCGCCGCGCCCTGAGCGAGTCCCCGTACACCTCGCACCCCGATCTGCAGCTCTGCGTCAGCGAGTTGCTCAGCAACGTGATCCTGCACCTCGGCGAGGGCACCCCTGTGAAGGTGAGAGTCACCGGCGGCGCCGGACGGATCCGCGTGGCGGTCACCGATCCCGATCCGAGGGCCTGGCCGCTGCTGCGCCGGGCGGGCCGGGACGACGAGACGGGGCGCGGCCTCGCCCTGCTGGACGCCGTCTCGCTGCGGTGGGGCGTGGAGCAGGGGCCCGACAGCAAGACGGTCTGGTGCGAACTGGGGGAGGCGTAGGTGCTGCAGCAGCTCGTGCGCTGGCTCGTGGCTCAACTGCTGCCCAGTACGGGTGCCCGCCGCGCGCCCGCGACGGCGGAAGCGGCGCCGCAACCGAGTCCAGGCCCCACGCCCGTGAGGCCGCCGACGATCACACCGTCGACGTCAGCGACGTCCCCCTCACCCGCCCCTACTACCGCGCCGCCGAGCTCCGCCTCCTGCAAGCGGAACGGCGGCTGGCACTCGCCCTCGCGCTGGAGGGCGTGGACGGACACAGCAGTGGGGCCCGCCCCTTCAAGGGACGGGCCCCACAGAGCCGTTCAGGCGCAGCGCGGCGGCGGCGGTCACTCCTCGACCGTCAGCCCCTTGCGGAGCTTCACGAGAGTTCGCGACAACAGGCGCGACACGTGCATCTGCGAGATGCCGAGCTCCTCGCCGATCTCCGACTGCGTCATGTTGGCGACGAAGCGGAGGGAGAGGATCTTGCGGTCGCGCGACGGCAGTTCGGCGATCAGCGGCTTCAGGGACTCGACGTACTCGATGCCTTCGAGGCCGTGGTCCTCGTAACCGATGCGGTCCGCGAGCGCGCCTTCGGAGTCGTCCTCCTCGGGCTGCGCGTCCAGGGAGCTCGCCGTGTAGGCGTTGGAGGCGGCCATTCCTTCGACGACCTCGTCGTTGGAGATGCCCAGGCGCTCGGCGAGCTCGCCCACCGTGGGGGCGCGATCGAACTGCTGGGCGAGTTCGTCGCCCGCCTTGGCGAGGTCCAGTCGGAGCTCCTGCAGGCGGCGCGGGACCCGCACCGACCAGCTGGTGTCGCGGAAGAAGCGCTTGATCTCGCCGACGATCGTCGGCATGGCGAAGGTGGGGAACTCGACGCCCCGGCTGAGCTCGAAGCGGTCGATCGCCTTGATGAGGCCGATCGTGCCGACCTGGATGATGTCCTCCATGGGCTCGCTGCGGGAGCGGAACCGGGAGGCGGCGAACTTCACCAGGGCGAGGTTCAGTTCGACGAGCGTGTTACGGACGTACGCGTATTCGTGCGTCCCTTCCTCGAGCGATTCGAGACGCTCGAAGAGAGTCTTGGACAGGGCCCTCGCGTCCAGCGGCCCCACCTCGGCGTACGGCGGGATCTCGGGAAGGTCGTCGAGACCTTCGTGGGCGTCCTGAGCCGGTACGGACTCGCGCTGAGCCGGTACGGCCCCGTGGGCAGGACCCGGGATCTCGGTGGCGGAGCGGTGCGGCGGGAGTGTCGACGTCGCCTGGTCAGTATGCGATTCGTCGAGCCGGGGTGACATGGTGTCCTCCATCGTTCTCGGCATATGGCTGCCGATGCCAATACGTGCACTGCGGTGTGCGGCGCCTCCAAAGCCGTCCGTGTCGATTGATGTCTCTTCTACCCCTACCCGGTTCCGCGCTCCGGTCGCAAGTGCGTTCTGAGGCTAAATGTCCGAATTCGGGGGGATGTTCGGGTACCCGAGACCGCGAGGAGGGCGTAATGTTCAGGGGCGTCATCAACAGCCACGACGGTCGGAAGAGAGTGACGATGGACCGCGGGACGGTCGGCAGCGCGCACAGGGGCCGGCTTCTGGTCGAAGTCCGGAAGGTCGGCACGAGTGCCGTAGTGACCCCGGCGGGTGAGTTGGATCACCACACCGCCGATGTGCTGCGCGAGCCACTCGAGAGCTGCATCACGGACGGCTACACACGACTGGTGGTCGACTGCTCACGCCTTGAGTTCTGTGATTCCACCGGGCTCAACGTTCTGCTCGGTGCCCGGCTCAAGGCCGAGGCGGCGGGCGGTGGAGTACATCTGGCCGGGATGCAGCCGGTGGTCGCCAGGGTCTTCGAGATCACGGGGGCCGAGGCGGTCTTCACCGTCCACGAGACGCTCGAAGAGGCTCTCGGCGAGTGAGGCCGGTGCGTGAGGCCGGTGGATAAGCCCGGTGGACGAGTCGGTGAACGAGTTCGTGGACGAGTCGGTGAACGAGTCCGTGGAATGAATCCGTGCTGGTCACGCGCGAAAGTGGCACATCTGTTGCCTCTGCGTGATCATGGCGTTACCAGCGTCACACGGACCGTCCGGAACAAGTGGGTGTTCTCACGGTTCGTCCGGGCAGGAGAGACCTGGATCCGCCGCCAGCGGGTCTCGAAGACAACTGTTCAGAACGGCAAACAGCCGATGTCCCCTACTCGCCCAGAGTTCTCAACTTGTCCAGAGTTCAGAGACCTCAGTCCTCTTGTCGGTGAGGTGAAGCGCTGATGAGCACCACCCGGCCTTACTCGCCGGGCGACCGCGGCCCGGATTCCGAGGCCGCAGTCGCGGACGCTCCCGCGGACCGGATCTCCGGAACGCCCGCCCGGCAGGTCCGCAGGCTGAGCCTGAACGGGGCGAGCGGCATCGTCCCGCTCGCCCGGGACTACACCCGTGAGGCACTCCACGCGTGGGGCTGGCTGCCCGCGGAGAGCGCCGAGCGGCGCGCCGCCGCCGAGGACGTGCTCCTCGTCGTCTCCGAGCTCGTCACCAACGCCTGCCTGCACGCCGAGGGGCCCGACGAGCTCTGGCTCTCCAGCGACGGCAAAGTGCTGCGCATCGAGGTCTCCGACCGTGGCACGGGACAGCCCGCGCCGCGCACGCCGCACCGCGCCGGACGCCCCGGCGGACACGGAATGTTCATCGTGCAGCGGCTCTGCATGGACTGGGGCGTCGTCCGGACGCCCGGGGCCGCGGGCAAGACGGTCTGGGCGGAGCTGGGAGCGCCCGCCTAGGGCCCGGCCACCCGCCCGGTCGTCCGCCCGGCCACCCGCCTGGCGATCCGCCCGACCATCCGCCCGGGCCTGACCCCGGGCCACAGGTGTTACCCACGGTTCGCACGCGCGCCGGATCACTACGGATCCGGCGCGTCTTTTGTCTTCCCTCGACAAGGTCCCGGGCGTACCTTGAGCGCCCAATCTGATGTGCCGTCAGTAACACGAGCAACTCCGCACCGCGGCACGCCACGACCGGCATGAGGGGACAAACGAGGTGTCGCACACGAAAAAACCGGCCGCGCTCGCGCTCGCCACCGTCCTGGCCGGCGGCTCAGCGGTGCTGCTGGCCGCCCCCGCCGCGCAGGCCACCGTCCAGGACGTCAACTACCAGTGCAAGACGCCCATCGGGAACAAGGGCGCCGTCTCGCCGATCGACATCAAGAGCGTCAAGAGCGGCAGCGGCTACAAGCTCACCATGTCCTTCCAGAAGGGCGTCTCCTCCAGCCCCGTCGAGCTCGGCAAGGGCGCGATGAAGCCGAGCGCCGTGATCAAGGTGGGCGGCGCTGACAGCGGCACCGTCCCCGTCTCCGGTGCCCCGAACTCCGCGGCGATCCCCGCCAACACCCCCATCAAGATCAGCGACCTGTCGGGGACGTACACGCCCAAGAAGAGCGGCAAGGTCACCTTCACGGCCGGTGTCCTCACGATCAAGGCGCTCGGTACGACCACGACGTGCACGCCGTCCAACAACCCCAAGCCGTCCCTCGAACTGGACGTCAAGGGCTCGGGCGGCGGCTCCGACACGGGCTCCGGCGGTACGTCGGACGGCTCGGGCGGCTCGGGCGGCGGCAGCGCGTCCGGCGGCTCCGACAGCGCCGCGTCCGGCGGCGCGGAACTCCCGCAGACCGGCCCCGCCGACTCCGCCGTCGCGCTCGGCACCCTCGGCGGCACCGTGCTGCTCGCGGGCGCGGCCGGCGCGCTCTGGCTGACCCGCAGGAACCAGGCGGCCCGCTCGCGGTAGCCCGCGGTGGCGCGCGGTGGCGCGAGGGACGGGACACGGAAGGAAGGCCCCGCAAAGGGCCAGGTCAGAGGATCAGGAGCCGCCGATGCCGCCGAAGCCGTCGATGACGTCCTCCGCGTGGACCGCGCTGTGCGCCGCCGCCCTGGTGGTGGCGGTCGCGGCCCCCGCGTACGCGGACGGCGGCGGCTCCGCGGACTGGTCCGTCGCGCCCTCCGCCGGTAGCTCCGGCGGCAGCGGTGTCGGCGTAGGTGCCGGCACGGGTCGGCGCTCGGCCAAGGACGTACGGCCGGCCTTCTACGCGGAGGGCGCCCCCGGCACGGTGCTCCGGGACACCCTGTCCGTCACCAACCCCGGCCCGAAGCCCCGCACGGTCTCCCTGCGGGGCGCGGACGCCCGCAACACCGGCTCCGGAGCGCTCTCCGTCACCCCGGCCAAGGGCGGACCGAAGGGGACCGGCGCGTGGATCACCTTCGCGAAACGGCAGGTGAAGGTGCCGCCGCGCACCCGCGCCGAGGTGCCGTTCACCGTGACCGTGCCCGCGAGCGCGCTGCCCGGCGACCACCCGGGGGCGATCGTCGCGAGCAGCGGCGGCCGCACGGCGGGCGTGCGCGTGCACCTGAGAGTCGGCGGGCCCACGCTCTCGGCGCTCACCGTGGAACGCGTCAAGATCGACCCCGGCGCCGGGCGCATCACCTACGACCTGGTCAACCGCGGCAACACCGTGCTGACCCCGAAGCTCGCGGTGCACGCGGAGGGCGTGTTCGGCACCCGCCTCGACCGCCCCGCGCGCACGCTGCCGATCGAGCTCCTGCCCGGCCGCAGGGTCTCCCTGACCGAACCGTGGCCGGACGCCCCGGCCCTCGACGCGGTCGACGTCGAGCTCACGGCCACTGCACCGGGCGGCGCCCGCGGCACCGCCACGGCCTCGGCCCGCTTCGTGCCGTGGGGCGCGGTGGCGGGCGGGGGCGCGCTGCTGCTCGCCTTCGCGGGCGGGGCGGTCCATCTCGTACGCGGGCGGGGGCGCCGTTCCGAGGAGCCCGCGCCGGAGGCCGAACAGGAGCAGGGCGCGCGGGAGTTGGCCCGAGCGGGGACGGGAGAGGAACTGTGAACGGGAAGAACAGGACCGGCCCGGCCGCGGGGGCCACGGGGGCCGCGGTTTCCGCGCTCGCCGCAGTCGCCCTAGCAGCGGTACTGGCCGTCCCCGGCCTCACGCTGCTGCCGCAGACCGCCACCGCGTCCGCAGCCACCGCAGCCACCGCTGCCGTCGCCGCCACCGCCGCGGACGAACCCACCGTGAAGCTCTCCACGTCCGAGGCGGGCAAGGGCGGCTCCGTCACCGTCAAGGGCGAGGGGTGGCGGCCGGACGCCCTGCTGATGATGCTCGTCTGCGGTCGGTCCGCACCCGGCAAGGGCGTCATCGGCGGCACCAACTCCTGCGCCAACTCCGAGGGCCGGGCCGTCACCACCGGCAAGGACGGCGCCTTCGACAAGAAGCTCCCCGTGGCCGAGCCGCCCGAGCCCTGCCCCTGCGTCGTCCACGTCTCCACGGTGACCGGCGAGAAACAGCAGGTCGACGCGGTACTGAAGGTCGCGGGCCACCCCGTGAAGGCGCTGCCCGCGCAGGCCGGCGGCGGCAAGCTGTCCGTCCTCACCGACACCCGCCTGGAGGGCTCCGGCGGGCTCCTCACCTGGTTCGGCGCCCCGCCGCAGCGCACCCTCCGATTCACCGTCGGCAACGTCGGCTCGGCGCCCGTCAAGGACCCGGTCTTCCAGGTCGGCACGTCCCACGGCGTGTTCGCCCCGCAGTGGGAGGAACAGCAGTGGCGGGGCACGATCGCGCCGGGCAAGAAGGCGCAGATCAAGCTGCCGGTGGAGCTGTCGGCGGGCGCGCACGGCGACTACCTGGTCTCGCTGAAGTTCGGCGGGAAGGTCCTGGCCGAGCAGCCGTGGGGCGTGGGACGGCCCTGGGGCGTGACCCTCTTCTGGCTCCTGCTCGGCGTCGTGGTGCCCGCGGCCGTCTTCCGTATCGGCATGGCGATCGTCGACCGGCTGCGCCCGAACCGGCGCCGCGCGTCGCACGGCGGCCGCCACCGCACCGGCCGCCGCCTGGCCGAACTCACGCGCCGACTGCCGCAGTTGAGGCTCCCGCAGGGCGCGGTCGACGCGGACAGGAAGGCCCGGGGCGCGGACAGGAAGGCCCGGGGCGCGGGCAGTGCGCGTACGTCGCACGCTGCGCCTGCATCTCGTACGACACCTACGGGGGGCCCGGGTGTGAGCGGCGGGTCCGGCGCGAAGCGGTCCGGCACACCGGGCGCCGCCACGCCGGGCCCCGCCACGCCGGGCCCCGCCACGCCGGGCCCCGCCACGCCGGGCCCCGCCACGCCGGGCCCCGGCGCGAGCGAGTCGCCGACCGCCGCCCTGCCCTGGTTCACCCCCGACACAGACCCCGGCGCACCCGCAGGCCGGCTCTCCGCACCGTCCGACGACAGTCCGACGAAGGGAACCACGTGATCACGCAACGACGGAGAGCGGGCGCGGCCTCGGTCGCGCTCCTGCTGGGCGGAGCGGGCATCCTGCTCACCGCGGGCCCGGCACAGGCCGCCGAGGTCGCCTACCAGACGGAGTGCATCCCTCCGCCGATCTCCAACCTGCCTCCTGTGCAAGGCACGACCAAGGTGGAGATCACCGCGCCCGCCACGGCGAAGGTCGGCGACGAGGTCGACGTCGTGTGGAAGACGACGCAGGCCGCGTCCAAGAACCCGGACGTCCTCGACCTGGCCGAGAACACGGTGCAGCCGACCGGCACGATCAAGCTGGCGGGCGGCCAGACCGGTGACCTGAAGATGACGGGCGAACGCAAGAACCCGCCCATCAAGAAGAACAGCCCCATGCTCCTGTCCGACATGAAGGGCAAGCTGAAGCTGACGGCGGCGGGCGAGGTGACGCTCACCCCGGACGCGTACAACATCAACGTCAGCAAGCCGATCTCGACCGACACGAAGTGCACGCCGAAGGAGCAGGTGAAGGCGGGCGCGACGATCAAGGTGACGGCGGCGGGGGGCAGTTCGGGCGGTACGGGAGGTACGGGCGGTACGGGAGGCACGTCGGGCGGCACCGCTGGAGGGAACACGTCCGGAGGGAGCACGTCCGGTGGGAGCACGTCCGGGGGCGGCGCAGCCGGTGGCGGAACCTCCGGCGGGGGCGACGGGAAGACCGACTTCCCCGGCAAGGAGGTCCAGACCCCCTACAAGTGCAAGACGCCGATCGGCGACAAGGAAGCCACCTCGCCGGTCCAGATCAACGCGAAGAAGAACGGCGGCAGTTACGGCCTCTCCGTCCAGTTCAAGAAGGCCGTGATGGACAGCCCGGCCGACATCCCCGCGGACTCCGTGAAGCCGTCGATGGAGGTCAAGCTCGGCGGCGCGGACAAGGGGACGGTGCATGTCGAGGGCCCCACGAACAAGGAGCCCATCAAGTCCGGCGACCCGATGACCATTCCCGACCTGACCGGCACGTACAAGCCGGGCGCCGACGGCACGTCGACGCTGTCGCCGGGTGTCCTGACGGTCAAGGCGCTGGGTACGACGACGACGTGTACGCCGGTCAAGAGCGAGGTCTCCCTGGAACTCGACACGGCGGCGCAGCCGGGCGGCGCGTCGGGCGGCTCCGGCGGTTCCGGCGGCTCAGGCTCCGCGGGCGGCACCGCGACGGGAGGCGGCGGCTCGGCCTCGGGCGGCGGCCTCGCGGACACGGGCGCCGACGACAACGGCGCGCTGCGCGCGCTGGGCCTCATCGCCGGCACGGTGATCCTCCTCGGCGGAGCAGTCTTCACCTTCCTCCCCCGCCACCGCAGAGACCTCCGCTAGCCTCTGCGGGCCGTTGGTGGCTGGTCGCGCAGTTCCCCGCGCCCCTGGGGGGAGCCTGCAGGAGCGCCCCGTAAGGGGCGCGGGGAACTGCGCGGGCAAGGTGTGACGGCCCGCAGACGCCGTTGAGCCGCCGCGGGCAGACGCTTGGGCGCGGCCCGGCTCCGCTGGCTTCTGCGGGCCGTTGGTGGCTGGTCGCGCAGTTCCCCGCGCCCCTGGGGGGCCTTCGGTTCTGGGGGGGGCCTGGGGGGTGCCCCGTAAGGGGCGCGGGGAACTGCGCGGGCACGGTGGGGCGGCCCGCAGACGCCGTTGAGCCGCCGCAGGCAGACGCGTGGGCGGCACGGGGCGCGATCAGGCGTGGGCGCGGAGCCAGCGGAGGACCGAGCGGGACGTGCCCGGGGTTCGGAGGAGCGGGCCCCCGTGCGCGGGGCCTGACGTCGTGCGGGTGGTGACGTCCGCCAGGCCCAGCCCCCGCTGCACCCGCGCCAGCTCCCCCGAGTGCACCGGTGGCACGAAGTCCTCCGCCGAGTGGACGAGCAGCAGCGGGGCGTCGTCCGCGCCGGAGGCGTGGGAGGTGACGCTCAGGTCGTCCCAGCGCGCCGTACAGCCCGGCCCCGCCCCCGGCACGCACCCCGCAAGCCGTTCCGCGGCCCTCCGCAGCTCCCGCCGCTCGGCGGAGGCACCTCGTGCCCCGCCGTCCCGCCACGCCCGGTACGGCGACGCCACAGGGGAGAGCGCGACCACCCCACGCACCCGCGCACGCCCCGCCCCGTACGCCCCGGCGTGCAGCGCCAGGTGCCCGCCCGCGGACGAGCCGAGGACGACGGGCAGGGCACCGCCGTGCCGCCGCTGCACCCACCGCAGCGCCGCGAGGACGTCGTCGCGCTGCGCGGGCCAGGCCGCGTCCGACGTCAGCCGGTAGTCCGTGTCGTACACGGTGAACCCGCGCGCGGCGAACCACCGGGCCCAGCCGCTCCAGTCGGTGTCCTTCGACCAGTAGCCGCCGTGCAGGATCACCAGCGAGGGCCCGCTGTCCCCGTACACGGTGACGTTCTGACGGGGATGAGTCCCGTATCGGAAGAGCTGCCCGGACGGCGACGGCCCGGACGGCGGCGGTTCGGGGGCCGCCTCGGCGGCCGTGGCGGACGACATCAGCGCCCCGCAGAGGGCCAGGCTCAGTAACGTACGACGCATGGCCAGATGCTGCACCCGTCGGCCGCCCGTCTCCCGCGCAACGGCCCCGCACCACCTGTGTGGGTGGTCGGACGGCCCCCTGTTCGCAGGAAAGAGAGCAGGGGGGAAAGCGGAAGGGCCGCTGCTCACCGAGCAGCGGCCCTTCCGTACGGCGTCACGTCCTCACGCCGTCACCACGTCACAGCGTCACGGTCAGTTGACCGAGCCCATGAGTTGCTTGACCTTCTTGCGGGACGTCCAGATTCCGAAGCCCGCGATGACCGCGATGATCGCCTCGACGGCGACCGCCCCCGAATTGTTCAGGTCCACGCCGAGCTGCGGCGAGGTCAGCAGACCCGTCACGGAGTCGCCCGCGGTGACCGCGAGGAACCAGACACCCATCATCTGGGCGCTGTACTTCTCCGGAGCCATCTTCGTGGTGAGCGACAGGCCGACCGGGGAGAGGCAGAGCTCGCCGACGGTCTGGATGAAGTAGATCGCGACCAGCCACATCGGGCTGACGCGGCCGCCGTTGTTGGCGGTGTCGATCAGCGGGATGAGGAAGACGGCGAAGGAGATGCCGATCAGCGTGAGGCTGGAGGCGAACTTGACGGCCGTGCTCGGCTCCTTGCCCCGCTTGTTCAGCCACAGCCACGCCGAGGCGACCACGGGGGCGAGCGCCATGATGAAGATCGGGTTCAGCGACTGGTACCAGGAGGTCGGGAAGTCGAACCCGAGCAGGTTGTTCGTCGTCGAGCCCTTGCCGAAGATCGACAGGGTGGAGCCGTTCTGGTCGTAGATCATCCAGAAGACGGCGGCGACCACGAAGAACCAGATGTAGCCGGAGAGCTTGGACTGCTCCAGCTGCGACAGCTCCTTGTCGCGCTTCATGCGGGCCAGCACCGCGATCGGGATGATCAGACCGGCGATGATGAGCGGCATCAGGGCCCAGTCGGCGAAGTTCCCTGTGACACCCATCAGCGTGTAGAGCGCGGCCGCGACGATCAGCCAGATCAGGCCGGTGCGCAGGGCGGAGGCGCGCTGCTGCGGGGTGGCGGGCTGCGAGACCACGCTGCTCTGCGCGCTGAGGTGGCGCGAGCCGATCAGGAACTGGGCGAGGCCGAGCGCCATACCGATCGCGGCGAGCGCGAAGCCGAAGTGCCAGTTGACGTTCTCGCCGACCGTGCCGATGGACAGCGGGGCGAGGAAGGCGCCGAGGTTGATGCCGATGTAGAAGAGCGTGAAGCCACCGTCTCGGCGCGGGTCCTTCGGACCGTCGTAGAGGTGGCCGACCATCACGGAGATGTTGGCCTTCAGGAGGCCGGAGCCGAGCGCGACGAGCGCGAGGCCGGCGAAGAAGGACACCGAGCTCGGCAGCGCGAGCGTGATGTGGCCGAGGATGACGACGGAGGCACCGATGACGACCGTCTTGCGGGGGCCCCAGAAGCGGTCGGCCATCCAGCCGCCCGGCATGGCGAGCAGGTAGACCATCGACATGTAGACGGAGTAGATCGCCGTCGCCGTCGTGGCACTCATGCTCATGCCGCCGGGGGCGATCAGATACAGCGGGAGCAGTGCCTTCATACCGTAGAAGCTGTAGCGCTCCCACATCTCGGTCATGAAGAGAGTGGCCAGTCCGCGGGGGTGGCCGAAGAAGGTCTTCTCGGAGCCAGGGGTGCTGGCGGAGTCCTTCGTCAGGCTGGACGCCATGGGTCGATCCTCGTGGGTTCGGGACGCGCGCGGCAGGAGCGTGAGCGCGCCCGGTGGGGGGCGGTCGGCACCGTCGTCGTACCGCCCGACCCCACGCCCAGGGGAAGTTCTCACGCCCGCGGGGGGCGGTGAGGAGCGGTGACTCCGGGATCCACACCCTGGGCGCATCCTCGCGCGCAGGGCCCGACCACAGGTCATTCCTTTCAAGGCCAGCAGAACCGGCCCGCACATAAAAGAGACCTAAGGCGCGCACAGCGGGCCAAAGGTCCTTGAGTAGTGCATCAGGCGTTGGGTCACCATACGACACGGCAGGGATGCATATGGAAGGACTTGAGAGATGGATCACAGGTTTCGCTGCAACCAACAGCGCACAATCAAAGGTGTTTCCCAGAATCGCTTCCCATAGCCGCAGGCATACCGCTCCACTGTGCGATCACCTCCCGGGGGTTGTCCACAGCGGACTACCATCACCCCATGACCCGTGTACTGCTCGCCGAGGACGACGCGTCCATCTCGGAGCCGCTGGCCCGTGCCCTGCGCAGGGAGGGTTACGAGGTCGAAGTGCGTGAGGACGGCCCGACCGCCCTCGACGCAGGCCTGCAGGGCGGCGTCGATCTTGTCGTGCTCGACCTGGGACTGCCCGGCATGGACGGCCTCGAGGTGGCCCGCCGACTGCGGGCCGACGGGCTCACAGTGCCGATCCTCATCCTGACCGCGCGCGCCGACGAGGTGGACACCGTCGTCGGCCTGGACGCGGGCGCCGACGACTACGTGACCAAGCCCTTCCGCCTCGCCGAGCTGCTCGCCCGGGTCCGGGCCCTGCTGCGGCGCGGCGCCACGGAGCCCAAGGAGGCGCCGGCCACGCACGGCGTGCGGATCGACGTCGAGTCGCACCGCGCGTGGATGGGCGAGGAGGAGCTGCAGCTCACCGCGAAGGAGTTCGACCTCCTCCGCGTCCTGGTGCGTGACGCGGGCCGGGTCGTCACCCGCGACCAGCTGATGCGCGAGGTCTGGGACACGACGTGGTGGTCTTCCACCAAGACCCTCGACATGCACATCTCCTGGCTGCGCAAGAAGCTCGGGGACGACGCGGCGAACCCTCGCTACATCGCGACGGTACGAGGCGTCGGCTTCCGCTTCGAGAAGAGCTGACCGGCGCCCCTTCGGGGGGGCCTGGGCCCCGTCTCCCCGCGCCCGTGACGGGGCCCGATCCGCGACACTGAGTGCATGCGCCGTCGCCTGATCAACTCCACCCTCGCCGTCGTCCTCGTAGTGATCGCGGTGTTCGGGGTGAGCCTCGTCATCGTCGAGACGAGGACCATCAGCAGCAGCGCCCAGGAGCGCGTCGACTCCGAGGCGCTGCGCCTCGCCAGCATCGTCGACAGCCGGCTGATCAGCGAGGAGAAGATCACCGGCGACATCCTGCGGGACCAGGTCGCCACCGACCGGTACGCGCTCATCCAGATCCCCGGCCGCAAGCCCATCGAGATCGGCACCCGCCCCTCGGGCGACGTCATCAGCGCCACCCGCCCCGGCGAACAGGGCGAGAAGGTCACCGTCCAGGAGCCGAAGGCGGCGGTCACCCGCGAGGTCGGCCGCACCCTGCTGATCATCGCCGCCGTGGCCCTGCTCGCCATCATCGCCGCGGTGCTCCTCGCGGTACGCCAGGCCAACCGGCTCGCCTCCCCGCTCACCGACCTCGCCGAGACCGCGGAGCGCCTCGGCTCGGGCGACCCGCGGCCCCGCCACAAGCGGTACGGCGTGCCGGAACTGGACCGTGTCGCCGACGTCCTGGACTCCTCGGCCGAGCGCATCGGGCGCATGCTCACCGCCGAGCGGCGCCTCGCCGCCGACGCCTCGCACCAGCTGCGCACGCCGCTGACGGCGCTCTCCATGCGCCTGGAGGAGATCACCGTCACCGACGAGCTGGACACGGTGAAGGAGGAGGCGACGATCGCGCTGGCGCAGGTCGAGCGGCTGACCGACGTCGTGGAGCGGCTGCTCACCAACTCCCGTGACCCGCGCACCGGTTCGGCCGTCGCCTTCGACCTGGACGAGGTCGTCAAGCAGCAGCTGGAGGAGTGGCGCCCGGCCTACCGCAGCGCGGGCCGCGCCATCGTCAGCTCGGGCAAGCGGCACCTGGAGGCGGTGGGGACGCCCGGCGCGGTCGCCCAGGTGCTCGCCGCGCTGATCGAGAACTCGCTGATGCACGGCGGCGGTACGGTCGCGCTGCGGACCCGCGTCACCGGCAACCAGGCGGTCATCGAGGTCACGGACGAGGGCCCCGGCGTTCCGGCCGACCTCGGGGCCCGCATCTTCGAGCGGACCATCAGCGGCCGCAACTCGACGGGAATCGGCCTCGCGGTGGCCCGGGATCTGGCCGAGGCGGACGGCGGCCGTCTCGAAATGCTGCAGACGCTGCCGCCGGTCTTCGGACTGTTCCTGTCGCGGACGCCGCCGTCGTCGCGGACGAACGGCGAAGTGGAGGACAAGACGGTCCGCTAGCGGGCCGCACGTCCGTCAGCGGGCCACGCGTCCGTCAGCCGATCAGCACGCGTCCGTCAGCGGACCGCGCGTCCGTCAGCGGACCCCGCGCCCGTCAGCCGATCACGCGCCCGTCAGCGGGCCGCGCGTCCGTCACCGGACCCCGCGTCCGTCAGCGGACCACCGGCTTCTCGCCCGGCTTCTCCTTTTCCTCTTCCTTCTCCTGCTCCTTCTCCAGGAACGATTCGGCATGCGCGACGGTCTCGCGGGCGGGCAGCGCCTTGAACACCCAGGTGCGGTACGACCAGAAGCGGAAGAGCGTCGCGATGCCCATGCCGAGGAACTTGAAGAAGTTGGCCTGGAGCCTGCCGTCCCAGCCGAACCAGTACGTCGCCGCGTAGAGCACGCCGTTCTCGATCACCAGGCCGACCGCGCTGAACAGCAGGAACAGCGTGAGTTCCTTGGTACGGCCGGTCTTGTCACGGTCCCTGTACGTGAAGTAACGGAACCCCACGTAGTTGAAGGCGATCGCGACGACCGTGGCGACGACGCTCGCGCGCACCACGTGGAGGTCGGTGACGTGCCGCACGAGGTTGAAGACACCGAAGTTCACCAGCGTTCCGACCGCCCCCACGGCCCCGAACTTGGCGACCTCACGCCAGACCTGGTCCAGCCGCACGCGCAGTGCGCCCCGTTCCGTCATGGTGTCGCCCCAGCCCCCGTCGAGTCCGTACCGGTCGATTCGTACCGGTCGTGTACGTGCCGACGGATTGGTGATTCGGTCGTGTCGACCCAGCCATGCTAACCAGCGGGCATCCCGGGCGCTCGCGGGCGCCCGGACACTGTGGCGCCGCTGTGACAGGAGAGGCTGGGGAGCGCGGATTCCGGCCGTTGCGGGGTGGCCGATACCGGCCGATACCCTGGGGGTGTGACGTTCCCGGTAGTCGGCATGGTCGGCGGCGGTCAGCTCGCCCGCATGACCCATGAGGCGGGTATCCCCCTCGGCCTGAAATTCAAGCTCCTCAGTGACACCCCGCAGGATTCCGCGGCGCAGGTCGTGAGCGAAGTCGTCATCGGCGACTATCGCGACCTGGACACGCTGCGTGACTTCGCGCGGGGCTGCGACGTGATCACTTTCGATCACGAACACGTACCCACCGAGCACCTCAGGGCCCTGGAGGCGGACGGCATTCCCGTGCGCCCGGGGCCCGACGCGTTGGTGCACGCCCAGGACAAGGGTGTGATGCGCGAGAGGCTCACGGAGATCGGCGTGCCGTGCCCGCGCCACCGGATCGTGAAGGACCCGGCCGACGTGGCCGCCTTCGCGGCCGAGGGCGACGGGTTCCCGGTCATCCTGAAGACGGTGCGGGGCGGCTACGACGGGAAGGGGGTGTGGTTCGTCCGTTCCGTCGAGGACGCCGAAGACCCCTTCCGGGCCGGTGTTCCGGTACTCGCCGAGGAGAAGGTCGACTTCGTACGCGAACTCGCGGCGAACGTCGTCCGCTCCCCGCACGGCCAGGCCGTCGCCTACCCCGTCGTCGAGTCCCAGCAGGTCGACGGCGTCTGCGACACGGTCATCGCCCCGGCGCCCGGCCTCGGCGAGGCCCTGGCGGGCGAGGCGCAGGAGCTCGCGCTGCGCGTCGCCCAGGAACTCGGCGTGGTCGGCCACCTCGCGGTCGAGCTCTTCGAGACCCACGACGGCCGCATCCTCGTCAACGAACTCGCGATGCGCCCGCACAACTCCGGCCACTGGACGCAGGACGGCGCGATCACCTCGCAGTTCGCCAACCACATCCGCGCCGTGCTCGACCTGCCGCTCGGCGACCCGCGCCCGCGCGCCAAGTGGACCGTGATGGCCAACGTGCTGG
The DNA here is from genome assembly GCF_040683555.1 of Streptomyces sp. NPDC093510. Lineage (NCBI taxonomy): Bacteria > Bacillati > Actinomycetota > Actinomycetes > Kitasatosporales > Streptomycetaceae > Streptomyces > Streptomyces sp. NPDC093510. The sequence goes on along the minus strand of NZ_JBFBEE010000041.1, from coordinate 47,279 downwards.
GCGGGGACTACCCCGACATGTACGCCGCGTACCTGCACTGCATGGCCCGCGACCCGCAGCTCAAGATCCACATGTACGGCAAGGACGTGAAGCCCGGCCGCAAGGTCGGTCACGTGAACACCTACGGCGACGACCTGGACGAGGTCCTCGACCGCGCCCGTCACGCAGCCGGCTACCTCAGAGGAACGATCACCGAATGACCGCACCTGTTGTAGGCATCGTCATGGGTTCGGACTCCGACTGGCCGGTGATGGAGGCCGCGGCCAAGGCCCTCGACGAGTTCGAGATCCCCTTCGAGGTCGACGTCGTCTCCGCGCACCGCATGCCGCACGAGATGATCGCGTACGGCGAGCAGGCGGCGGACCGCGGCCTCAAAGCGATCATCGCGGGCGCGGGCGGCGCCGCCCACCTGCCGGGCATGCTGGCCTCGGTGACCCCGCTGCCGGTCATCGGCGTTCCCGTCCCCCTGAAGTACCTGGACGGCATGGACAGCCTCCTGTCCATCGTGCAGATGCCCGCGGGCGTCCCGGTGGCGACGGTCTCCGTCGGCGGCGCGCGCAACGCGGGCCTGCTCGCGGCCCGCATTCTCGCCGCGCACGACGCCGAACTCCGCGCCCGCATGCGGGAGTTCCAGCAGGAGCTGAACGACCAGGCGACGGAGAAGGGCAAGCGACTGCGCACCAAGGTCGAAGGAGCGGGTTCCGGATTCGGCTTCGGCTCCGGGAAGTGACCGGCACAGTGACGGGTATGACGAATCCGCAGAAGCTGGAAGAAGCACGGGCCCTGCTCGCCGAGTTCCCCGTCGCCGACGGTCACAACGACCTGCCGTGGGCGCTGCGCGAGAAGGCCGGTTACGACATCGACCGCCTGGACATCGCCGCCGACCAGACGGGCAAGCTCCACACGGACATCGCCCGGCTGCGCGCGGGCGGCGTCGGCGCGCAGTTCTGGTCGGTCTACGTCCGCACGGACCTGACCGGCGACGCCGCGGTGAGCGCGACCCTCGAACAGGTCGACTGCGTCGACCAGTTGCTCACCCGGTACCCGGCGGATCTGGCCCGCGCCCTGACCGCGGCGGACATGGAGAAGGCCCGCTCGGAGGGCCGCATCGCGTCCCTCATGGGCGCCGAGGGCGGTCACTCGATCAACAACTCCCTCGCCACGCTGCGGGCGTTGCACACGCTCGGCGTCCGCTACATGACGCTCACGCACAACGACAACATCGCGTGGGCGGACTCGGCGACGGACGAGCCCGGCGTCGGCGGCCTCTCGCCCTTCGGCCACGAGGTCGTGCGCGAGATGAACCGCATGGGCATGCTCGTCGACCTGTCCCACGTGGCGGCGACGACGATGCGGGCGGCCCTGGACACGTCAGTGGCGCCGGTGATCTTCTCCCACTCGTCCTCGCGCGCGGTGTGCGACCACCCGCGCAACATCCCGGACGACGTCCTGGAGCGGCTGCCGGCCAACGGCGGCGTGGCGATGGCGACGTTCGTGCCGAAGTTCGTCCTCCAGGCCGCGGTCGACTGGACGGCGGCCGCCGACGACAACATGCGGGCGAACGGCTTCCACCACCTGGACACCTCCCCGGAGGCGATGAAGGTCCACGAGGCGTTCGAGGCGTCGACCCCGCGCCCGCGCGCCACCGCCGCCACGGTCGCCGACCACCTCGACCACATGCGCGAGGTGGCGGGCGTCGACCACATCGGCATCGGCGGCGACTACGACGGCACGGCGTTCACCCCCGACGGCCTGGACGACGTGGCGGGCTACCCGAACCTGATCGCGGAGCTCCTGACCCGCGGCTGGTCGAAGCCCGACCTCGCCAAGCTGACGTGGCAGAACGCGGTGCGGGTCCTGGGCGCGGCAGAGGACGTGGCCCGCGACGTACAGTCCCGCAGGGGCCCGTCCGTGGCGACCATCGAGCAGTTGGACGGTTAGGCACCGCTGTACGCCGATGGGGCGCTGTCCGTCCGGACAGCGCCCCATCGACGTATGAACTCCCCTGCCGCTACGGCAGGTTGCGCGCCATCACGATCCGCTGCACCTGATTCGTGCCCTCGTAGATCTGCGTGATCTTCGCGTCGCGCATCATGCGCTCGACGGGGTAGTCACGGGTGTACCCGTACCCACCGAGGAGCTGCACCGCGTCCGTGGTGACCTCCATCGCCACGTCCGAGGCGAAGCACTTGGCGGCCGCGCCCTGGAAGGTGAGGTCGCTGTCGCCGCGCTCCGACTTGGCCGCCGCCGCGTACGTCAGCTGACGCGCGGCCTCGATCTTCATCGCCATGTCGGCGAGCATGAACTGGATGCCTTGGAAGTCGGCGATCGGCTTGCCGAACTGCTTGCGTTCCTTGACGTACCCCTTGGCGTAGTCGAGGGCGCCCTGCGCGATGCCGAGGGCCTGCGCCGCGATGGTGATGCGGGTGTGGTCCAGGGTCTTCATGGCGGTCGCGAAGCCCGTGCCCTCCTCGCCGATCATGCGGTCGGCGGGGATGCGGACGTTGTCGAGGTAGACCTCGCGGGTGGGGGAGCCCTTGATGCCGAGCTTCTTCTCCGGCGCGCCGAAGGAGACGCCCTCGTCGCCCTTCTCGACGACGAAGGCGCTGATGCCCTTGGAGCGCTTCTCCGGGTCGGTGACGGCCATCACCGTGTAGTACTCGGAGACGCCCGCGTTGGTGATCCAGCGCTTGACGCCGTTGAGCACCCAGGAGTCGCCGTCGCGCACGGCCTTCGTCTTCATGCCGGCCGCGTCCGAACCGGCGTCCGGCTCGGAGAGGCAGTACGAGAACATGCCCTCGCCGCCCGCCAGCTGCGACATGTACTTCTTCTTCAGCTCCTCGGAGCCGGAGAGGATGACCGGCAGCGAGCCGAGCTTGTTGACGGCCGGGATGAGGGAGGAGCTGGCGCAGACGCGCGCCACCTCCTCGATCACGATGACGGTCGCCAGCGCGTCGGCGCCCGCGCCGCCGTAGCTCTCCGGGACGTGGACGGCGTGCAGGTCGTTCGCGACCAGCGCGTCGTGGGCCTCCTGCGGGAAGCGGGCCTCCTCGTCCACCGCGGCGGCGAACGGCGCGATCTTCGCCTCGGCCAGCGAGCGGATCGCGTCGCGGAGCATGTCGTGCTCCTCGGACGGGCGGTACAGGTCGAAATCAGCCGATCCGGCCAAGGTCTCTCACGCTCCAAGGATGCTAATTACCGTTAAGTAACCCAAATTTTAGTGGTGCCTGCCGGGCGAGGGATACGTGAGTTTGGCGACAGCGGGAATCGTGCCCGGTGAGAGGCTCCGACACGCGCGAACTATGCTCGGTCAGCGCACTGAAGCCTCAGACCCTGGAGCACCGCATGGCCCTCAAGATCACCGTGATCGGCACCGGCTATCTCGGCGCCACACACGCCGCGGCCATGGCCGAACTCGGCTTCGAGGTGCTGGGTCTCGACGTCGTGCCGGAGAAGGTCGAGATGCTCCAGCGGGGCGAGGTCCCCATGTACGAGCCCGGCCTCGAGGACCTCCTGCGCAAGCACGTCGCCGGCATCGAGGGCTCCAGCGGCCGGCTGCGCTTCACGATGGACTGGGCGGAGGTCGCCGCGTTCGGCGACGTCCACTTCGTCTGCGTGAACACCCCGCAGAAGCACGGCGAGTACGCGTGCGACATGTCGTACGTCGACCGGGCCGTCGAGTCGCTCGCCGAGCACCTGACGGGCCCGTGCCTGGTCGTCGGCAAGTCCACCGTCCCGGTCGGCAGCGCGGACCGGCTCGCGGACCGCCTGGCGCGGCTCGCCCCCGCGGGCGACGAGGTCGAGCTGGCCTGGAACCCGGAGTTCCTGCGCGAGGGCTTCGCCGTCAAGGACACGCTGCACCCCGACCGGATCGTCGTGGGCGTGCGCAGCGAGCGCGCGGAGAAGCTGCTCCGCGAGGTGTACGCGACGCCGGTCGCGGAGGGCTCGCCCTTCGTCGTCACGGACTTCCCGACGGCCGAGCTCGTGAAGACCTCGGCGAACTCCTTCCTCGCCACGAAGATCTCCTTCATCAACGCCATGGCCGAGGTGTGCGAGGCGGCGGGCGGCGACGTCGTGAAGCTGGCCGAGGCCCTCGGCCACGACGACCGGATCGGAAAGAAGTTCCTGCGGGCCGGGATCGGCTTCGGCGGCGGCTGCCTGCCGAAGGACATCCGGGCGTTCATGGCACGCGCGGGCGAGCTGGGCGCCGACCAGGCCCTGACCTTCCTGCGCGAGATCGACTCCATCAACATGCGGCGGCGCGGCCAGATGGTCGAGATGGCGCGCGAGGCGCTGGGCGGCGGCTCCTTCCTCGGCAAGCGGGTCGCGGTCCTCGGCGCCACCTTCAAGCCGGACTCGGACGACGTGCGGGACTCCCCGGCCCTGAACGTCGCCGGCCAGATCCACCTCCAGGGCGGCCAGGTCACCGTGTACGACCCCAAGGGCATGGTGAACGCCCGCAGGCTCTTCCCCACCCTCGGGTACGCGGACACGGCACTGGACGCGGTCCGGGGCGCCGACGTCGTCCTGCACCTCACGGAGTGGCGCGAGTTCCGCGAGCTGGACCCGGCGGAGCTCGCCGCGGTGGCGTCGGACCCCGTCGTCCTGGACGGCCGCAACGCGCTGGACCCCGCGGTGTGGCGGGCCGCGGGCTGGACGTACCGCGCGATGGGCCGTCCGGCGGCCTGAGGGTGATGATGGGGTGAGTGGGCACTCGTACCGTCCCGGCGCACACTGCGTGACCGGAGACACGAGAGACGTGAGGAGACGAGATGGACACGAAGCAACCCATCGCCCGACTGCGCAACGTCGTCCTTGACTGCCCCGACCCGCGAGCCCTCGCCGAGTTCTACGCCGAGGTCATCGGCGGCACCATCGAGGAGGACGGCGACTGGATCGACCTCGTCACGCCCGGCCGCGTCAAGGTTTCGTTCCAGCGGGTCGCGGGCCTGCACCCGCCGGAGTGGCCGCGCTCCGACGTGAACGCGCAGCAGGTCCACCTGGACCTGGACGCCGGCCGCACCGACGAGGAGATCGACGCCGCCCAGGAGAGGGTGCTCGCCCTCGGCGCACGCCCCCTCGACCTGGACGACGACGGGGGCAAGCGCGACTTCCGCGTGTACGCCGACCCCGCGGGCCACCCGTTCTGCCTCTGCAAGATCCCCTGACGCCGTCCCCGAGGCAGCCCCGGGGACAGCCCCGGACGCGGCAGTCCCTGGACGCGGCCCGCCGAGCGGTTCACCCGCCGAGAGCGATTCACCCGTCCCGAGCGGTTCACCCGTCCCGAGCGGTTCACCCGTCCAGACGGTCCACCGTCGCCGTCGACGCGGCCCGGCGCTGCCGGGCCGCCCGCGCGGTGAAGTCCGCGCCGCGCAGGGCGCGTTGGGCGTTGCCCCAGGTGAGCAGCGCCAGGTCGGCCTCGGGCCAGCCCCGCTCGATGAGCTCGGCGATCAGCCGCGGATACCCCGACGGATCGGCGAGGCCCTCCGGATGGGCCTCATAGGTGTCGTACGTCCCGGAGATCCCGACGCACTCGGGCCCCGCGACCCGGCGTACGTGATCGAGGTGGTCGGCGACCTCGCGCACCGAGGGGCCCGTCCGCTCGGCGGCGAGCGGCACCAGGCACAGGCCCTTGGCGGCGCCCACCTCGGCCAGCAGCCCGTCCGTGAGGTTCGCGGGATGGTCGTGGAGGGCACGGGCCCCCGAGCGCATGAAGACCACCGGCGCCTTGGAGACGGCGAGCACCCGCCGCGCCGTCACCTCGGACGCGCCGGACAGGTCCGCGAGCACCCCGAGCCGGTTCATCTCCCGGACGACCTCCTCGCCGAACGGGGTGAGGCCACCCGCCCCCGCCCACGACGTACCGGAGAGGGTGACCACGCACAGGCCCAGGCTGTGCAGCGCGCGCAGCGCGCCCAGGGAGTCGCCGAGCGCGGCACCGCGGGCCGGGCCGATCAGCGTGGCGATGCGGCCGCAGTTGCGCGCGTCGGCGGCCTCCGAGGCGTTGCGGGCGAGCCGCAGGGCCTCGGGGTGGGCGCCGACGACCTGCTTCACGAGGTCGATCTGTTCGAGCGTCGCGCCGACGGTCCGGTCGGCGTCGGGCCCCTCGGGCACGTGCACGGACCAGAACTGCGCGCCGACCCTGCCTCCGCGCAGCCGCGGGACGTCGCTCTGCAGAACGCTGTCGCCCGTCTCGAAGTCGTACCAGGCCAGCCGGCGCAACGTAGAAGGCAGACCGCTGTATCCGTCGGCGACCGGATGCGCGTCGAGCAGCGCACGGGCCCGCTCGGCCGGGTCGGCACACCGGACCATTGCCGACTGGGATTGGGACTGGGACTGGTTCGGGGGCTCGGGCTCGGTCTCGGGCGGGGCGAGGGGCTGGTCAAGAGCCCCCGCCTCGGCGGCGGTGTTGAGGTCCTCCTGCAGGTCAGCCATGGCGGGTGCTCCGGACGTCGGCGGGTGGCAGGTCGAATAAACCGTGGCACGCCGCGGCCGCGGCTTCGCGGCAGACGGAGCGTTCGGATGACCCGCCGGCCCCGGTCGCCCGGGACACCGGTCCCAGTTACCCGGGACGCCGGTCCCAGTTGTCCGGGCCGCCGGTCTCAGTTGCCCGAGACGGTGACCTTGTCGTCGTTGTTCAGCTGCTCGACCAGCTGCTTGACCTTCGCCTTGTCCCAGAGGACGTTGCCGCCCGCCATGCCGGCGATCGGGATGTTCATCGACTTGCCGTCGCCGCCGGTCACGCCCTTCATCGCCCAGAACATGGAGGCCACGTCGAACAGGCCCATGTCCTTGTCGACGATCAGGGTGTCCAGGCCCGCGCCCATCGTCGGGTAGAGCTTGAACGGGTTCATGACCGTGCCGGGCGTCGCGGCCTGGTTGGCGAGGGCCGCGAGGAACTTCTGCTGGTTCTTCGTACGGTCCAGGTCGCTGCCCGGCAGCGCGTAACGGGTGCGGACGAAGGCGAGGGCCTGCTGGCCGTCGAGCGTCTGCTTGCCCGCCTCGAAGTCGGCGCCGGACTTCTTGTCCTTGAAGCCCTCGGGGATGTCCATCTCGACACCGCCGACCGCGTCCACGATCTTGGCGAAGCCGCCGAAGCCGATCTCGGCGTAGTGATCGATCTTCAGGCCGGTGTTGTACTCCACCGTCCGTACGAGCAGCTCGGGGCCGTCCTCCGCGTACGCGGCGTTGAGCTTCGTCTGGCGGCCCTGGTTCGGGTAGAGCTTGCCGGACTCGGCGCCCTTGAAGGAGGGGATCGTGACGTTCGAGTCGCGGGGCAGCGAGATCATCGTGTTCCCGCCGTCGTCCGCGACGTGCAGGATCATCATCGAGTCGGTGCGCTTGCCCTCGGCGGAGCCCGTGTGGAGCTCCTTCTTCTCCTCGTCGGACATGCCCTCGCGACTGTCGGAGCCCACGATCAGGTAGTTCGTGCCCGCGCCGCCCTCGGGCCGCTCGATGACCTTGGAGAGGTCGACCTCGCGCTTGAGCTTGGAGTCGGCCCAGAAGTACGTGACGACGGAGGTCACGACCAGCACGCTGACGAGCGTGATCGAGCCCCACTTGATGCGCTTGCGCCAGTTCGGCGCGGGACGCGCGGCGCGCGGCGGGTGTCCGGTGCCGCCCTGGCCGCCGGCGGGCTGGCCGTAAACCTGGCCGGTGTTGTAGCCGCTGTCGTACGCGTTGGCGGGGCCCTGGCCGTACGGGTCCTGGCGCGGGGTGCGCGGCTCGAAGACCTCGTCGCGGGCGTCGCCGTACGGCTGCCCGTCGCCGTACTGCCGGTCGTCGTACCCGTCGTCGTACGCGGGCTGGGGCGGGACCCCGCCGGGCGGTGGTCCGGCCGGACGGGAGGGCCGGCCGCGCTGGACGTGGCGCATCGCGCGGGCTCCCTCGGGCCGGGAGTTCCCGCTGCCGCGGCCGTATCCCCGGCCGCCACCCTGATCGTCAGGCCAATCGCTCATGTGGCCCAGTCTGCCGCCTGGAGGGCCGCGCCTTACAGGGTGGTCGGGAATTCGGTTCAGGGCTGTTGCAGAGCTGATGCAAAGCGGCCGAGGCGGGGTCGGACATACGTCCGGCATAGGGTGGAGGGCATGACAGACCAGGCTCCCCGTTCGGCAGCGTCTATTTCGGGGGAAAACCCCCAGACCTCCGCGTCGACCCCGGGCAAGCCGACTTCGGCGTCCCGCACCACGCTCAGCCACATCATGACCCACAACGACACCAACCTCCTCGGCACGGTGCACGGTGGCGTGATCATGAAACTGGTGGACGACGCGGCGGGAGCCGTCGCCGGACGCCACTCGGGCGGCCCCGCGGTCACCGCGTCGATGGACGAGATGGTCTTCCTCGAGCCGGTCCGCGTGGGCGACCTCGTTCATGTGAAAGCCCAGGTCAACTGGACCGGCCGCAGTTCCATGGAGGTCGGCGTCCGGGTCCTCGCCGAGCGCTGGAACGAGTCGACGCCCGCACAGCAGGTCGGCTCGGCCTACCTGGTCTTCGCGGCGGTCGACGCGGACGGCAAGCCCCGTACGGTCCCGCCGGTCGTCCCCGAGACGGACCGCGACCGCCGCCGCTACCAGGAGGCCCAGATCCGCCGCACCCACCGCCTGGCCCGCCGCCGCGCGATCAAGGAGCTGCGGGAGGCACGGGCCGCCGAGGGCTTCGACGACTGAGGCGACTGCGACTGAGGCGACCCCGACCGAGGTGACTCCGACCGAGGCGACCCCGACTGAGGCGACTGCGACCGGGGCGACCCCGACCGAGGCGCTCCGGCCACCGGAGCCGGCCGCCGGAGCACGTGCCCGTCAGGGGCAGACCACCTGGTCCCCGGTGACCGCCCCGAACTCGCCCTGATAGGAGTCCTCGGCCCGCACCGGCCGCACCGCCTTGAAGTCCTTCCCCGCGATCACCTTCAACGTCGCCCCCTGACCCGGCACCTGCCGCATCTCGCACCCCGGCAGGGCCGTGGCCAGCGTCTTCGCCGACCGGTCCCACCGCGGGTCGAAGGCGACGACGGTCCGCTGCACGGGCCTCGCCGCGGCGCCCGGCACGTCCGCCGGGGTCCGCGTCGTCCGGAAACCCGTCGCCCGCAGCCCCGCGTCGACCCGCTGGCCGAGCCCCGGCACCCCGGCGCCGTTGTCGACCTGCACACTGACCTGCTGCGGTGAGACATCGACCAGCACGCCCTTGGCCTTCACCCGGTGGGGCGCCAGCGGCCGGTCCTCGCGCAGCGCCGTGAACAGCTTCCGCGACTTCTCCGGGTGCCACTTCAGCGTCGAGCCGATGCCCGGCACGACCTGCCCCGTGGGGCTCAGCGGCACGGTCGTGAACTCCGACGACGACGGCGAGAAGCCCCGCATCGCCCGCCCGAGATCCAGCATCTCGCCCGTCCCGAAGCCCTTGTCCGCCCGCACCGACCCGAGCAGCGTCTGGGTCACGTCCCGGAACTTCACCGGGTTCAGCAGCACGCCACTGCTCGTCGCCTTCGCGATGAGCGCCGCGAGGAAACGCTGCTGGCGCTGCATGCGGCCCAGGTCGGACGCCCCGTCGACGTACCGGGAACGGACGTACTGGAGCGCCTCGCCGCCGTTCATGAGGTGGGTGCCCTCGGCCAGGCTGAGCCCGGTGTGCGAGTCCTTGAGCGGCCGCGCCGTGCAGATCTCCACCCCGCCGAGCACGTCCACGGTCTTCATGAAGCTGACGAAGTCGACCTCCAGATAGTGGTCGATCTTGACCTTCGTCATGTGCTCGACGGTGCGCACGGTCAGGTTCGGGCCGCCCTCCGCGTACGCCGCGTTGAGCTTGTTGGGGTGCTCGCGGTGCTTCTTGCGGGTGGTCAGGTCGGTGTGCGCGGGCAGGTCGGCGTAGCTGTCACGGGGCAGGCTCACGACGCTGGCGCGGTTCCGGTCCTCCGAGATGTGCACGATCATGACCGTGTCGGTGCAGTGGCAGGGAGAGCCGCCGAGGCGGTACTTCCGCTTCTCCTCGGGCGTGATCTTGTCGCGGCCGTCGGTGCCGACGAGCAGCACGTTCATGCCGTTTCCCGACTCGGGCCTGTTCTTCATGTCCCTGAAGGCGTCGACCCGCCTGATGCCCGTGTCGAGACCGGTGACCACGGAGTGCCCGATACCGGCCGCGGCCAGGACCGCCACCGACAAGCCGGTCACCACCCGCATCGCCCAGCGCGGCCGCTTCCCGCGCCCCGCGCGCTTCCGGACGGGCCTTCGGTCCGCAGGGCTGGGGCGGCGCGGTCGGGGAGCGGGAGAGCGGGACGGTGTGGGCACGTGCGGGGCACCTCCGCGAGACGGGCCTTGGCGCGGGCAGTGGCGAGCCGGTAACCCGAGAAACATAAGGCCATACGAAATGCGGACCGGGGTAGCGACCCGGACGGCGCGCACCCGTGTCCCCCATTCGCGGTAACGTGACGCGTGATGAACGCGAAGCCCGAGGCACAGCCTCCAGCCGTATCCGTGATCATGCCCGTCCTCAACGAGGAGCGGCATCTGCGCGAGGCCGTGCACGCGATCCTGCAGCAGGAGTACGCGGGCGAGATGGAGGTCGTCGTCGCGCTCGGCCCCTCCACCGACCGCACGGACGAGATCGCCGCCGCGCTGGTCGCGGAGGACTCCAGGGTGCACACGGTCCCGAACCCGACGGGGCGCACGCCGGCGGCACTGAACGCCGCCATCAAGGCGTCACGCCACCCGATCGTGGTACGCGTGGACGGCCACGCCGCGCTCTCGCCGGGTTACATCACGACCGCCGTCCGTCTCCTGGAGGAGACCGGCGCGATGAACGTCGGCGGCATCATGCACGCCGAGGGGCAGAACGACTGGGAGCACGCGGTCGCCGCCGCCATGACGTCGAAGATCGGCGTGGGCAACGCGGCCTTCCACACCGGCGGCGAGGCCCAGCAGGCGGAGACCGTCTACCTGGGAGTGTTCCGCCGCGAGGCCCTGGAGCAGCAGGGCGGCTACAACGAAGAGTTCATCCGCGCCCAGGACTGGGAGCTGAACTTCCGCATCCGTGAGGCCGGCGGCATGATCTGGTTCTCGCCCGAGCTGAAGGTCTCGTACCGCCCCCGCCCGAGCGTGAAGGCCCTCGCCAAGCAGTACAAGGACTACGGCCGCTGGCGCCACGTCGTCGCCCGCTACCACGAGGGCTCCATCAACCTCCGCTACCTCGCGCCGCCGACCGCGGTCTGCGCGATCGCCGCGGGCGTCGTCGTGGGCGCGGCCCTCACACCGTGGGGCTTCGTGATCCCCGGCGGCTACCTCGCGGCGATAGCGGCGGGCTCCGTCCCCGCGGGCAAGGGCCTGCCGCTGAAGGCGCGCCTGCGGATTCCGGTGGCGCTCGCGACCATGCACATGTCGTGGGGCTGGGGCTTCCTCACCAGCCCGCGCTCGCTCGCCAAGAAGGTCATCGCCTCGCGCCGCCCGGCCGTGCTGGGCGCGACGCAGGAGGCCTGAGACACCGCTCCCAGGCAGACGAGAGGGCCCCGGCAGCGCGCCGGGGCCCTCTCGTCGTATGCGGCGGCTACCAGGTGAAGGCCGGGTCGACCTTCATGCACGCCTTCTTGTCGGACCCGCTGAGCGCGTCCGCGGAGTCCGGCGTCCTGTCGTCCTTCTTCTTCGCCTTGGGCGGCGCGTCGCCCTCGCGCCAGTCGGCGCCGACGACCAGCGTCACCCCGGACACGTCCGTCGACTTCTTCGCCGCGCTCAGCGGCAGCCCGAGCGCCTTGGCGACCCGCTGGGCATCGCCCTCCAGCTCCTTGCTGGGATAGCGGACGACCGTCTTCTCCTCGGCCAGCGCCGTCGAGGTGTCCGGCGCCGCCTTCGTGAAGCCCTTGCCGGCCAGCAGCTGCGCCACCGTGTTCGCCCGGCCGCCGACCGGAAGCTCCACGTCGGTGCGCGTGCCGTTCTGGACCTGCACGGCGATCTTGTCGTCCGCGGCGGCCGGGTCGTCCGACGCCTTCTCCTCGGCCGGCTTCTTCTTGCCCTTGCCGTCCAGCGGGATGTCGTCGCGTACGAGACGGAACAGCTGCTCGGCGTCGCCGGGCTTGGGGACGACGCGCGCGCCGACGTACTCGAACGGCATGGTCGTCATCGTCGTACGGCCCGGCGAGACCTTCTTGAGCTCGTTGCCGAGGTCGTACAGCTCCTTGATGTCGCCCAGGCCGTCGTCGACCTTCAGCGCCCTCGTCGCCTTGTCGGCGAGCTTGCGGAGCTTGTTCGGGCTGGTCAGACCGGTGTTCTCGCGGAGCTTGCGGACCAGCGCGTTCATGTACATGTGCTGGGCCTTGGCGCGGCTGATGTCGGTGCCGCCCTCGAAGCCGTAGCGGGTGCGCAGCCACTGCAGGGCCTGCTCGCCCTTGATCTCCGTGGTGCCTTTCTTCAGCTTCAGACCCGAACCCTTGCCCCCGCTGGTGCGCGAGTGGATGTTCTTGTCCACGCAGACCGGCACCCCTCCGATGGCGTCCGCCATGGAGACCACACCCGAGAAGTCGACCATCATGAAGTGGTTGATGTGGATGTTGGTGAGCTTCTCCCAGGTGGCGACCGTGCAGCCGGGGCCGCCGCGGCCCAGGGACTCGTTCGTCATGTACCGCGGCCCGGTCTCGGGATAGACCTTGCCGTCGTCGGGGTCCGTGCACTTGGGGATCTGGAGCAGGGTGTCGCGCGGCATGCTGACCACGGACATGTTGCTGCGGTCGGCCGACAGGTGCAGCAGCATCTGCACGTCCGCGAGCGGCGGCGAGCCGAAGGTGTCCTTGGCGCCGCCGAGCTTCTGGTTCGCCTTGGAGTCCCGTGCGTCCGACCCGATGAGCAGGATGTTCAGCGGCGTCTGACCGGCGGCGTTGGGCGTGGGCTCGGGGGCCCGGTGCTCGCCGAGGTTCAGGTCGTCCGTCTCTATGTTGCCGTTGAGGTATTGGTAGTAGAGGAATCCGGCGCCGGCCGTCCCGAGTATCAGTACCGACAGGACGGTCGCCGACCAGCGCAGGACGCCGCGCTTGCGGCGCGGCCGCCGCTCACCGCCGCTCGTGCCGCGCCGGTGCCGGCCGTTTCCCTCCGGCGGGTCGCCGCCGTTCTCCGGGGGCTCCCCGGAGCGCGCCGCACCCTTGTGCGCACCGTCGTCCCAGCCGTGATCACTCGCGTGCGGGGCACGCCGTCGCGCCCCCTCCTTACGCACGCTGTTCTGCCTCATCCCCAGCCCCTCCCCGCCCCATTCCTGAACTGCGGCCGCTCTGCGGCGCCTTGGCGCATTGTTAGACGCAGAACGACCGCTTCAGGTCACTTGGCACACACAGTCTTGTCGGCTTCGACTTTCTGAATCCCCTCCGGCGCCTTCGACGGAGCGGAGATGGGCACCCCCGCGCCCTTGAAGTCTTCGCCGAGCGTCAGCTTCATGGCCGGGAGGCCCTGTGCGTTCTTCTCGCTCTTGCCCGGCTTCAGGGCGGCGGCGGGCAGACCCATGATGTCGGCGAGCCGACGGGCCTGGTCAGCCTGGCCCGGCGCGTACTCGAGCGTCGTCTTCTTGATGACCGAGGGCGCGTTCCCCAGTTGGCTGGACTTGAGCACGCCCTCAGTGTTCTGCAGCCATGTGAGAGTCTTCTGAGCGGCGCCGGTCTTGCCACTGCCGTTGTAGAGGTCGACCCGCACCTCGGAGGCGTCGGCCTTGGGGCCCTTGAGCCGGGCGGCCACCGCGGCCTTCTCCTTCTTCTCCTTCTTCTTCACCGCGGTCAGCGATTCGTCGGCGCGCATCATGGAGAAGAGCTGCTCGGACTTGGCCGGGTCGGGCACGACCGTGGTGTGGACCTCCTCGGCGGGGTTGTCGATCACCGGCACCGTGGCGAAGCTCAGGTTCTTCATGTCGAGCTTGCCGAGCTCCATGCCGAGGTTCTTCAGCTTCATGATGTCGGCGATCTTGGAGTCGACGGTCAGGGCCTCGGTGCCGGCCTCCGCCAGGCTGACCATCTTCTGCGGGCTGCTGAGCGTGTCGTTCGACTTCAGCTTGCGCATCAGCGAGCTGAGGAACTGCTGCTGCAGCTCGATCCGGCTCAAGTCGCCGCCGGTGCCCACGGAGTGGCGCGTGCGGACGAACGCGAGCGCGTCCTCGCCCTCGATGGTGTGCTTGCCCTTGGCCAGCTTCAGGTGCGACTTGGGGTCGTCGATGTCCTTGGCCAGACAGACGTCCACGCCGCCGACCGCGCTGGAGAGCGTCTTCACCGCGTTGAAGTCGGCCACCATGAAGTGGTCCATCTTTATCCCGGTGATCTCGGTGACCGTGCGCATGGTGCAGCTGGGCGTGCGGTCGTTCTGGCCGAGGCTCTCGTTGAAGCGGACGTTACGGCTGCCGGGGATGACCTTGTCGCTGCCGTCCTCCTGCCTCGTCGGGCAGTCCGGGATGTCGACGATCATGTCGCGCGGGATGCTCAACGCGGTGGCGTTCGTACGGTCCTTGGAGACGTGCAGCAGGATCGTCGTGTCGGCGTGACCGGCACTGCCCTCGTCGCCGTACCCCTTGTTGCCGCTGCCGCTGCGCTTGTCGGTGCCCATCACCAGGATGTTGATGGCCCGGTCCTTGCTGAAGCCGCCGGTGCCCGCGCCGTCATCGTTTATCGACGTGATGTTGTCGTTGAGGTGCTGGTAGTAGAGGTAGCCGCCGGTGCAGCCGGCGACGAGCAGGAAGGCCAGCGTGCCGCCCGTCCAGACCAGCACCTTCTTGCCCTTGGTCTTGCGCGGCTTCTGCTTGCGCCGGCCGCCCGCGCCGGGCTCCGGCTCCTTGACGCGCCGCCTGCGCTGTCCCGGCACCGCGCGGCGCTCGTCCTCACGCTCACGGGGGCGCTCGCGCCCCGGCGCGGAGCGGCCGCGGCCGCCCTGACGGGTCGACGAACCACGGGGTTTAGGGACCGACGACTGCCCAGCGGAAGGGCTCAGTCGCAGTTCGTAATCGCCGGTGTCCGGGTTGAGCACCCACTGGTCTGCGGGGTCGATGTTCTCTGCCCGCCCACGGCCTTGCGCGTCCACGGTTGTTTGCGTCCTCCGTCGGGGCCACGCGGCGCCTTTCCCCCCTCAAGAAGGCGCTCGGTCAGTCGTTCCAGCGGTGCGCGGCCGAGAGGCCCGGCGCACCGGAGCGCTCACACTATCCGCCCAGTTCAGCGTCGAACGACGCCGGTGACAAATTCCACTCCCCTACAACTGGGCAATCCGCCCTATTTCTTTGTGGGGCGTGCTCTTCCCTTGGGGATCGTTTTACCCACAGGTGGATCGCGCGGCCGTGTTGCCCCGGAATGTCGGCGCGGGGGACGGCGTATGCGCGGGGTCGTCCGGCTTCTCGTCGCTCCAGGACTCGCCGGAGTCCTCGTACTCCTCGCTGTACTCCTCGCCGTACTCCTCGCTGTGCTCCTCCTGCGCCTGTTCCCGTGCCGTGCCGGATTTCTCGGGCTGTTGCGGGGCCACCTCGACCGGGCTGTCCATGCGCAGCCGCGTGAAGAGCTGCTCCGCATCGGGTTCGACGAGCTCGTCGCGGTTGGCGTCGTACGTGTACGACTGCCGGGGGACGGTGAGGAACTGCACCCGTTCTGTGGGGATATTGCGCATGCCGCGCACCAGTTCGTACAGCCCCCGCAGACTCGCGAGTCCGGGGTCGGTCGTCAGCGAAGAAGTCGCCGCGTCGAGAACCGGATAGAGCTTCGTCGGATTCAGCAGGACGTCATTGCTCTGCACCTTGTTGACGAGCGCGCCGAGGAACTCCTGCTGGCGGTCCATCCGGTCGGTGTCGCTGCCGTCGCCGAGACTCTTGCGGGCGCGTACGTAACCCAGTGCCTGTTCCCCGTTGAGGGTCCGCAGCCCCGGCGCGAGCTTCACCTGAGCGTCGCTGTCGTCGATGGGCACCCTGAGGCAGACCTGTACGCCGTCGACCGCGTCGACCATGCCCTTGAACCCCGCGAAGTCCACGACCATGTGGTGGTCGACGCGGATCTTGGTGAGCTTCTCGACGGTACGGATCGTGCAGGCCGTCCCGCCGATCTGGAACGCCACGTTGAACTGGGCGAACCCGGCCTGGGTCCGGGAGCCGTCCGGCCTGCGGCAGCCGGGCATCTCCACCATCAGGTCGCGGGGGATCGAGACGGCGGTCGCGCTCTGCCGGTCGGCCGCCAGGTGCAGCAGGATCGTGGTGTCCGAGCGCTCGGTGCCGGCGTCCCTGCCGTACTTGCGGTTCGCGGGGCCCGCCCGGGTGTCGGAGCCGAGGAGCAGGATGTTCTGCGCGCCGTGCACCAGCGCCGTCGGGCGCTCCTTCTCGTAGCGCGCCAGCTCGTCGGCCGCGTCCGTGTCCCTGTTGATGTTGCCGTTGAGCTTCTCGTACGCCGCCCAGCCCACGCCGGCCGCGCCGAGCACCAGGACGGTGACGCCGAGCGCGGTGTAGCGCAGCCAGCGGTGTCTGCGGCGGACGACTCCCACGCCGCTGGGGCTCGCGCCCGTACCCGGTCCGTGCGTGGCCTTCTGCTCAGGCCGGTGGCCTTCCGGGGGCGGGGCCGGGGTCCCGTCCGGTCCGGAAGGCGTGCCTGCGGTGTCGGTCACGTGTGCGTCCACCCCTCATGGCTGCGTCGCGTCGGTGCATGGGCCGTTCCTACGACCATGGACCGACGCGGCGCGGGGGGCCTCCGGGCCCGGGGCCCGCGTGCGCCGAACGAGGGAGTTTCAGCCCGCGGTGACCGTCACACGCTCGTCCTCGACCCGCTTCTCCAGGCCGCCGTCGGCGAGCCGGTCGAGGTGACGGCAGAGCACGACGGACCCGCCCGCCGCCAGCGCCGCGTACAGCCCGGCGCTCAGGCCGTCCCAGGTGTCGTACGACAGCCCGGACAGCACCCGTGAGCCCGGACCGACGCCGAGCCGCCCCGCGTCGGCGCGGGCCCGCTCCACGAGCTCCGAGCCCGTCAGCTCCTCGCCGGCGACCACGAGGGCGGGCCCGTCCGGGTCCACCGGCGCGTAGGGAGCGAACTGATCCCCCTGCCCGGGCACTTCGACCGCGTAGTCGGCGAAGCCGGCCGGCGGCTGCGGGAAGCGCCCGCCGAGCGGCCGCAGCGCGAGCGCCACGCGCTCCCCGGAACAGGCGCGCGCGGCGTCGAGCGAGTCGGGACCGCTGACGACGAGGTCGGCCGACGAGGGGTCGCCGCCCACGTCCGCGACGACGCCCACCGACGAACAGGCGAGCAGCCACACGGCCGTCTGCCAGTGCGCGGGCAGCAGCAGCACGGCCCGGTCGCCGGGCTCGGCGGCGAGGTCGCCCTGGAGCAGATTGGCGGTCTTGGCCACCCAATTGGCGAAGGTGGCCACGGACAATTCCACGCGCTCGCCGGTGGCGTCGTCGTAGAAGGTGACAAGGGGGCGGCCCGGGTCCGAGGCGAGCGCGGATCGCAGCAGGTCGGCGGGGGTGCGGTCGTTGGCGTTCACGGGCGCAAGGGTACGCGGGCGCCCGCGCGCCCCTCGGCGTGGCGGGGGAGTGCGGACGGCCGGATGGCCCGCGCCCGGCCGACGGACCGTCAGTTTCCCAATGGACAGATATGTGCCGTTATGTCAACGATCAGACGTATGCGTGGACTTCTTGCTTCCTCGATCGGCGTCGCATGTGCGGCAGCCCTGGCCCTGCCCCTCACCCTCCCGGCGTCCGGCGCCAGAGCCGTGACGCCCGGCACACCGCCGGCCGCCGGGCCGGCCGCGGAGGCTACCCCCGGCAGCACCCAGTCCCTCCCGCTCGGCCCCCTCGGCTCCGACCGCTCCCTCGACCCGTCCGGGGCGAGCGAACAGGGCCTGGCCCGGCGCGACGTCCGCCCCTTCTCCCTGGTCGGTGTCGTCTGGAACGACCCCGAGGCGGACCTGCACGGCTCCGTACAGGTCCGCACCCGCGCGATCGGCACCGCCACCTGGACCGGCTGGCGGCACGTCGAGACGCACAACCACGAACACGCCGCCGACCCCGGCACCGCCGAACGCGGCTCCTCCGCCGTCCGCGGCTCCACCGCGCCGCTGTGGGTCGGCGACTCGGACGGCATCGAGATCCGGGTACGGGCGGACGGGACCGCGTCCGCGGGCCCCAACGACACCGTGCTCCCCGAAGGGCTGCGCCTCGAACTGGTCGACCCGGGCGAGGAGCCCCCACCCGAGTCCCCCACCGATGCCACCGACTCCACCGATGCCGACTCCACCGATGCCACCGACTCCACCGACTCCGCCGGGCCCGACGAACTCGCCGAGGCGCCGCGCGCCACCGCGCCGGCCGGTGCGACGGTCGGCCAGGTGCGGCCCCGCGTCGGCCCACGGCCGCGGATCGTCACGCGCAAGGGATGGGGCGCCAACGAAAGGCTCCGCGAAAGGAAGTTCGCGTACTCCAAAACTGTGAAGGCCGCCTTCGTGCACCACAGCGCGTCCGGCAACTACTACCGCTGCTCACAGGCCGGCGCCCTGCTTCGCAGCATCTACCGCTACCACGTCAAGAGCAGCGGCTGGCGTGACCTCGGCTACAACTTCGCGGTCGACAAATGCGGAAACATCTACGAAGGACGTGCCGGAGGTGTGGCCAAACCGGTTCTCGGGGCCCACACTCTCGGGTTCAACAGCAACACCATGGGTATCGCCGTCCTCGGCACGTACAGCCGCACCACACCGCCGAAGGCGGCCGTGAAGGCCATCGCCAAGCTGAGCGCGTGGAAGCTCGGCCTGTACGGCGCCAACCCGCGCGGTACTACCGTCCTGAAGTCGGGTGGTGGCAACCTGTACAAGAAAGGCAGGAACGTCCGGCTCCGTGTGATCTCCGGGCATCGGGACGGGTTCGCCACCGAGTGCCCCGGCAGCCGCCTGTACAAGAAGCTCGGCAAGGCCCGGTCCGCCGCGGCCCGCTATCAGGGCCGCTGAGGGCCCGACGCACCGCCCGAACTGCACGATCTGCACATCCGTCTGCATACACTGGCCGGCCGAAACCCAAGTTCGGCCGGCCCCAGCAGGAAGCAGAGACGACAGGTGACAGAAGCGATCCTCCTGGTCGGCGGCAAGGGAACCCGGCTGCGGCCCCTCACGGTCCACACCCCCAAGCCGATGGTCCCGGCGGCAGGCGTCCCGTTCCTCACCCACCAGCTGGCGCGGGCCCGCGCCGCGGGCGTGGAACACATCGTCCTCGCCACCTCCTACCTCGCCGAGGTCTTCGAGCCGTACTTCGGAGACGGCTCCGCCCTGGGTCTCCACATCGAGTACGTCACGGAGACCGAGCCGCTCGGCACGGGCGGCGCCATCCGCAACGTGGCATCCCGCCTCCACTCGGCCCCCGACGACCCGGTCCTGATCTTCAACGGCGACATCCTCACCGGCCTCGACATCCGCGCCCTCGTCGGCACGCACGAGGAGTCGGGCGCCGACGTCTCCCTGCACCTCACGAAGGTCGACGACCCGCGCGCCTACGGCCTGGTCCCCACCGACCCCTCCGGCAGAGTCACCGCCTTCCTGGAGAAGCCGCAGACCCCCGAGGAGATCGTCACCGACCAGATCAACGCGGGCGCGTACGTGTTCCGCCGCTCCGTCATCGACACGATCCCCGAGGGCCGCCCGGTCTCGGTCGAACGCGAGACGTTCCCCGGCCTGCTCGCCTCGGGGGCCCACCTCCAGGGCATGGTCGACTCCACGTACTGGCTGGACCTGGGCACGCCCCAGGCCTTCGTCCGCGGCTCCGCCGACCTGGTCCTCGGCCGCGCCCCCTCCCCGGCGGTACCGGGCCGCTGCGGCGACCGCCTGGTCATGCCCACCGCATCCGTCGCCCCCGACGCGAAGCTCACCGGCGGCACGGTCGTCGGAGAGAACGCACACGTCGGCGAGGGCGCGCGGATCTCCGGCAGCACGGTCCTCGCCGGAGCGGTCGTCGAACCCGGCGCGGTCATCACGGACTCCCTGATCGGCGAGGGCGCACGGATCGGCGCCCGCGCGTCGCTCTCGGGAGCGGTCATCGGCGACGGAGCGACCGTCGGCGCCGACAACGAACTCCGCGAAGGCGTACGCGTCTGGTGCGGGGCCACACTGCCGGCGGGCGCGGTCCGCTTCTCGTCGGACCAGTAGGGCTGGGCCGGGGGCCGGGCCGAGGGCTGGTCCGAGGGCCGCCCCGAACCGGGCCGACTCGATCCGCCCGGGCCGACTCGATCCGCCTGGACCGACTCGATCCGCCTGGACCGACTCGATCCGCCTGGACCGATGCCGCCGCGCCGGGCCCGGCACCACGACCGGCACGACCGTGCCGGGGCCGGTAACGCCGTGCCGGGGCCGGTACTGCCGTGCCGGGACCGGTGACGCTGTGCTGGGACCGGTACTGCCGTGCGCGGGCCGGTAACGCCGCGCTGGGACCGGTGACGCTGTGCTGGGGCCGGTAACGCCGTGCCCGGACCGGTAGTACTGCCTGCCCGGGCCGGTAACACCCTCGGTGACGCCGCGGACAGGTATCACCCCGCCCGCGGGACGGATGAGGGCCCCCATCCCCTACCGGTGCGGGCCCCCTTCCCCTGCCCACCCTCTACCCTCATACAGATGTCATCCCGTTTCGCCCCGCGCCCCACCCGCACCACTGTGCGCGGCGGCGAAACGGCGGTACCCGGCGGCGCCCCGTCCGCGGCCGCGACCGGCGCCGCCGTCCCGCGCCCCGCGACCGCCGCGCACACCCGCAGCTGGCGGCCGCCCTTCCCGCTGGACCTGGGCCTGACCCTGGGCCCGCTGCGCCGCGGCCCGGCGGACCCCACGTTCTCCACGACCCCCGACGGCTCGGTGTGGCGCGCGAGCCGCACGCCGCAGGGCGCGGGCACCCTCCGGGTCGCCCTGCGCGCCGGGACGGTGGAGGCGACGGCCTGGGGCCCGGGCGCGACCTGGCTCCTCGACCAACTACCCGCGATGCTGGGCGAGTTGGACGACCCCGACGCGTTCGTCCCACGGCACCGTCTGGTGGCCGTGACGGCCCACCGGCGGCCCGGCCTGCGGCTGACCCGCACGGGCCTGGTCATGGAGTCCCTGATCCCCTCGATCCTGGAACAGAAGATCACGACGGACGAGGCCTACCGCGCCTGGCGTCTCCTGGTCCGCAAGTACGGCGAACCGGCGCCGGGGCCGACCCCCGCGCAGGCCCGCATGCACGTCATGCCGGAGCCGCGCACCTGGTCCCTGATCCCGTCCTGGGAGTGGCACAAGGCGGGCGTGGACAACAAGCGGGCCTCCACGATCCTGCGGGCGGTCGCGAGGGCGGCGCGCCTGGAAGAGGCGGCGTCAATGGCCCCTGCGGAGGCCCAGGCCCGCCTGGAACTGATCCCGGGCATCGGCCCCTGGACCTCGGCGGAGACCGTCCAGCGCAGCAACGGCGCCGCCGACGCGGTCACGGTCGGCGACGTCCACCTCCCGGGCATCGTCGGCTACGCCCTGGCGGACAACCGCGACGCGGACGACCCCGAAATGCTCGCGCTCCTCACCCCCTACGAGGGCCAACGCCACCGAGCCACCCGCCTCATCTGCCTGAGCGGCCGAACCCCACCCCGCAGAGACCCCCGCATGCGCAAAACAAACATCGCCCTCTGGTAGAGGCACACGCCCCAGGGGGGGGGAGGGGGGCGAGACCGCTCGGGTTGGCCCAGGGGTGCGGGACCGCTCGGGTTGGCTCAGGGGTGCGGGACCGCTCGGGTTGGCTCAGGGGTGCGGGACCCGCTCGGGTTGGCTCAGGGGTGCGGGACCCGCTCGGGTTGGCTCAGGGGGTGCGGGACCCGCTCGGGTTGGCTCAGGGGGTGCGGGACCGCTCGGCTGGGTCAGGGGGGCGGGGACGGTGGCGCATTCCAGGGGCGCGGTGACGGCGGCGTACTTTCAGGAGCCCGGTGACGGCGGCGTATTCCAGGGACGCACGGACGGCAGCGCATTCCAGGAGCGCGGCGACGGCGGCGTATTTCAGGGGCGCGGGGAACTGCGCAAAAAAACCCACGGCCCGCACCGGACATCACACAGGGGAGGAACACCCTCCAGGGGCGCGGGGAACTGCGCAAAAAAACCCACGGCCCGCACCCGACATCTCACAGCGGAGGCCACTCCAGGGGCGCGGGGAACTGCGCAAAACCCGCCCCCCATCTACCCGCTACCGAACCACCACAAAGTCCCCCACAACCCGCTCCCCCCGAGCCCCCGGCTCCCCCGCAGCCCGCCCCACAGCCACCGCCCCCATCGGATCCCACGACCCCGGCAGCCCCAGCACCTCCCGCACGACGTCCCGGCAGAACATCGTCGAGGAGACCCACGCGGACCCGAGCTGCTCCCCGGCCAGCGCGACCAGGAAGTTCTGTACCCCGGCCCCCGCCGCGACGACGAACATCTCGCGCTCGGCGGCATCCCGCCGCGCGTCCCCGTACGTGTGCGAGCCGTCCATCACCAGGCACGGCACCACCAGATAGGGCGCCCTGCGCAGCACATCGCCGCGCCGGACCCGCTTGGCGATGGACTCCTCCGACCTACCGTCCCGCCGCAGGTCGGCGACCCACGCGTCCCGCATGGCGTCGAGCAGTTCGGTCCGCGACGCGGCGGACTCCAGGAGCACGAAGCGCCAGGGCGTCGTGTGGTGCGGCGCGGGCGCGGTGACCGCCGCGGCCACGGCCCGCCGCACGGCGCCCGGGTCGACCTCCTCGTCCGTGAACTCCCGGACGGTCCGCCGCTGCGTCACCGCTTCCCGTACCGCTTCGGACGTGCCGAGCCGGAACATGTCGTCGCGCGCGTCCCGCACCAGCGCCCGCGCACCCTCGTCCTCCGCACCCTCGTGCTCCGCACCCTCGTGCTCCGCGCCCTCACCAGGGGCATCACGCACGACGTGCGGCAACCCGCGCACGACCGCGACGGGCAGCCCGGCCGCCTTGCCCTTGACGAGGTCCCCCGCCGCGGCGAGCTCGTCGGCGGTGGCGACGACGGTCGCGCTCAGCGGATTGCCGTACGCGTCCTCGCCGCCCCGCAGGTCGTCGAGGACCCGCACTCCGGCGGCCCCGATGGCGACGTCGGTGAGCCCGGCCCGCCAGGGCCGCCCGAACGTGTCGGTGACGATGACGCCGACGTCCACACCCAGCGCGCCCCGCAGCCCTTCCCGTACGGCACGGGCCGAGGCGTCGGGGTCGGTCGGCAGCAGCAACACGGTCCCGGCCGGGGTGTTGGACGCGTCGACTCCGGCCGCGGCCATCACAAGCCCCTGCCGGTTCTCGACGATGCGCAGGGCCCCGCGCCGCGCCACGACCCGTACGGTCTCGTCGTCGATGGCCGCCTCGCGGTCGGTCGCCTCGACGATCCGCCCCTCGGCCTTGCTGACGATCTTGGAGGTGACCAGGACGACGTCCCCGTCGGCGAGCGTCGGCTCGGCGGCCGCGATGAGCTTGGCGAGGTCGTCGCCCTCGTGCACCTCGGGCAGCCCGGGGACGGCCCACACTCTGTACGACGGTGACGTCACGCGCGTACCTCCGAAGCCAGGGCGAGGGCCTCGCGGGCCATCTGTGCGGCGGCGTCGATGTCGCTCATCATCAGCGGAACGGCGCGGCACCGGATGCCGGCGCTCTCCACCCGCTCCACCACGTCCGCGTCGACACTGTCGACGAGCCATCCGTCGAGGAGCCCGCTTCCGTAGTGCTCGGCGACGGCGGCGGCGTTGGTCTCCACGCCGACCGCGGCGAGCACCTTGTCGGCCATGCCCCGCACGGGGGAGTCGCCGACGATGGGGGAGAGGCCGACGACCGGCACGCCCGCGTCGGCGATCGCCTCGCGGATGCCCGGCACGGCGAGGATGGTCCCGACGCTCACGACCGGGTTGGACGGCGGGAAGAGCACGATGTCGGCCTCGGCGATGGCCTCCAGGACGCCGGGCGCGGGCTTGGCCTGCTCGGCGCCGACGGGCACGACGGCGTGCGCGTCGACGGAGGCGCGCAGGCGTACCCAGTACTCCTGGAAGTGGACGGCCTTCTGCTCGCCGTCGATCGTGACGGCGACGTGCGTCTCGATGCGGTCGTCGGACATGGGGATGAGCCGCACTCCGGGCTGCCACCGCTCGCAGAGCGCCTGCGTGACGGCGCTGAGCGGGTATCCGGCGCCCAGCATCTGCGTCCGCACGATGTGCGTGGCGAAGTCCCGGTCGCCGAGCCCGAACCACTCGGGCCCCACCCCGTAGGCCGCGAGCTCTTCCTTGACCTTGAACGTCTCGTCCGTACGTCCCCAGCCCTGTTCCTCGTTGATGCCGCCGCCCAGCGTGTACATCACGGTGTCGAGGTCGGGACAGACCTTCAGCCCGAACAGGTGGATGTCGTCACCGGTGTTGCCGATGACCGTGATGTCCGCGTCGGGCGCGGCCTTCTTGAGCCCGCGGAGGAATCGGGCGCCGCCGATGCCGCCGGCCAGAACCACAATGCGCATGGGCCCCAGCATGTCAGGCGGGTACGACACCGCGTCAGGCGGTTACGACATCCCCTGCTGCGTCCGGCGTGACGGCGGCGGCGCACCGGGCGGCGTGCATCGGCATCTCGGTCAGGCCGGGGTAGTAGATGTGCAGGCTGACGGCGGGTTCCAGGGAGTCGTTGACGACCTCGTGGACGTAGCCCGGCGCGAAGACGCGCTGTGCGCCCGCGCCGAGCGCCCGCGTGCCCCGCTCCGTGTGCTCTGTCAGCTCGCCCTCCAGGAGGGTGAGTACGCCGGAGGAGCGCCCGTGGTCGTGCAGGCCGCTGCCTTGTCCCGGCACCCAGGAGAGCAGCCACACCTCGTACCCGATTGGGGCCTCCCCTGCTCGAGCGGAGCCGAGAGCTTGGGGAACAGTGCGCAGGCGGTGGTACCAGCGGCTGGTGGCGTCGTACTGGACGAGGTGCGCCCACTGGGAGCGGTCGGCGGCGATGGTGCGGGCGAGGCCGACGAACTCGGCCACGGTGGCGGGGTGTTTGTGGGCGGGCTGCAGGAGGTGCGGGACTTCGAGGATGTCGCCGGCGATCTGGAGGTCGCTGTCGCTGTTCATGGTGCGGTGGTTCCTCAACGTAAGAGTGCTGGGGTGTCGCGAAGGAGGGGGGTGGCTCTACATGCAAAGGAGGTGCGCCGAAGGAGGCGCGGCTCTACAGCCGGATGGACTCAACAGCTGGAGCAGGAACAGCGACAGCGCGCGTGGGCAGCACCGATGGAACCGCTGGTGCGGGTCATCGAAAGAGCCGGGTTCGCGAGCATGCCCACCAGGACACCGGCTCACACCTCCACTGTCAACTCGATGTCCACTATGTGGGCTATGTTTCACCTCATCCGGTTGTTCTGCCAGGCGAAAGGTTTGTGCAGACGACCCTCCGGACACATGGCGCAGCAACCGGCACTCAAACATCGACGTCCTCACCTGAAGAGACCCGACTGAGATCACACTTCGGGGGAACTCTTGGCGGAGCGCCGGACGGGTCATCGAGGGTGTCATGGTTTAGGCCGATTTGAACACTTTCTGCACACCCTTGGTTCCGCAGAGTGAATAAGGGGCCCAATAGCAGATCTCGGCTTGACTGGCCCGGATCGGCGCACTTGTAATTTCACTCGTGTCGTTCAGCCGAAACCGGTAACGGCCGCACCACGGGGACGCACAGACAGACGAGGGGCGCACATGACCGAGCTGGTTCAGGAACTGCTGGTCGAGGACGCGG
Source organism: Streptomyces sp. NPDC093510 (assembly GCF_040683555.1). Lineage (NCBI taxonomy): Bacteria > Bacillati > Actinomycetota > Actinomycetes > Kitasatosporales > Streptomycetaceae > Streptomyces > Streptomyces sp. NPDC093510. The sequence continues at coordinate 21,598 of NZ_JBFBEE010000041.1, read as the reverse complement.
ACGAGGAACTCGGCTGGCAGGAGCGCGCACTGTGCGCCCAGACCGACCCCGAGTCCTTCTTCCCCGAGAAGGGCGGCTCCACGCGCGAGGCCAAGAAGGTCTGCCTCGCCTGCGAAGTCCGCTCCGAATGCCTTGAGTACGCACTTGCGAACGATGAACGTTTCGGCATCTGGGGCGGCTTGTCCGAGCGTGAACGCCGCAGACTGAAGAAGGCCGCGGTCTGAACGAACGCGTTCGTACGAGCGTGCCGTCGGCCAATTCGCCACACATCTCCCCCAAACAATGCGCAGCGAACGGCCCGTCACCCGTGGGTTATCCACAGGCGGCGGGCCGTTCTGGTGCCAGCCGTTAGTGTGGGGCCCCGTCCGAGACGCCCCGTCGCCCCCGCAGGGCGCAGGCGTCCACCGAAGTCCAGCGAACCGGGGCCCGTACCTCGATGTCCGTGCACAGCCATTCGGCAGCCCATCACGACGCTGCCACCGGGTTCGACCCGACCCGCCCTCCCGAGTTCCCGCGGCACGTCGTGACCGCCGTCCTCGTGTCCCACGACGGCGCCCGCTGGCTGCCCGACGCCCTGACGGGGCTCCTCGGTCAGGAGCGGCCCGTGCAGAGCGCCGTGGCCGCGGACACCGGCAGCGCCGACGCCTCCGCCCAGCTGGTCACCGAGGCCCTCGGCGCCGACCGCGTGCTGCACCTCGCCCGCCGCTCCGGCTTCGGCACAGCCGTCGACGAAGCCGTCCGCGCCGCCGCCGTGCTCACCCCCGAAGAGCTGCCCTACCTGAAACGCCCCAGCGGCTGGGACCCGGTGAGCCGCAGCTGGCGCGACGACGCGTACGACATGCCGGACCTGCCGCACGGCGAACCCGTCCAGTGGCTCTGGCTGCTGCACGACGACTGCGCGCCCGAGCCCGACGCCCTCGCCGAACTGCTCCGCGTCGTGGAGAACGAACAGGAGCTCGGCAAGGAAGTCGCCGTCGTCGGTCCCAAGCTCCGCGGCTGGTACGACCGAAGGCAGCTCCTCGAAGTCGGCGTCTCCATCGCCAACAGCGGCCGCCGCTGGACCGGCCTCGACCGGCGCGAGCAGGACCAGGGCCAGCACGACCACGTACGGCCGGTGCTCTCCGTGTCCACCGCGGGCATGCTGATCCGCCGCGACGTCTACGAACAGCTCGGCGGCTTCGACCGCCGCCTGCCGCTGATGCGCGACGACGTCGACCTGTGCTGGCGCGCGCACGCCGCGGGCCACCGCGTCCTCGTCGCCCCCGACGCCGTCGTGCGGCACGCCGAGGCCTCCTCCCGCGAGCGCCGCACCGTCGACTGCGTCGGCCGCACCGCGACGTCGCCGCACCGCGTGGACAAGGCCGGCGCCACCTACACCCTGCTCGTCAACGCCCGCTCGGCCGTGCTGCCCTGGGTCCTCTTCCGGATCGTCTTCGGCACGCTCGTGCGCACCGTCGCCTACCTCGTCGGCAAGGCACCCGTCCAGGCCCTCGACGAAGTCGCCGGTCTCCTCGCGACACTGCTGCGGCCCGGCCGGATCCTCGGCGCACGCAAGCAGCGCGGCAAGCCGCTGCCCGACGCGGGCGAGATGCGGCCCCTCTTCCCGCCGCCCGGCGCCACCGTGCGGGCCACCGTCGAACAGGCGGCGGGCGGCCTCGTCGGCCGCGCCGACGCCGAGGCCCCCGCGGGCGCGGGACGGCACGGCGCCGTCGAGTCGGGACCCGGCGGCGACGACGCCGACTTCCTGGAGGTCGAGCAGTTCGCCCGCCTCAAGCGCGTCGCCCGCAAACCGGGACCGATGCTCTTCGTAGTGCTCCTCTTCGCCTCGCTCATCGCCTGCCGCGCACTGCTCGGCACCGGAGCGCTCGCGGGCGGCGCCCTGCTCCCCGCACCCGGCGACTCCTCGGGCCTGTGGGCGCGCTACGTGGACGGCTGGCACCCCGTCGGCACCGGCGGCACACAAGGCGCACCGCCCTACCTCGCGCTCGTCGCGAGCCTGTCATCCCTGCTCTTCGGCTCCACCGGGCTCGCGGTCACCGTGCTGCTCGTCGGCTCCGTCCCGCTGGCCGGCTTCGCCGCGTACTTCGCCTCCCGCCCGCTCGTCACCTCGCGCCTGCTGCGCGCCTGGGCGTCGATCGCGTACGCCTTCCTGCCCGCCGCCACCGGCGCCCTCGCCGGCGGCCGCATCGGCACCGCCGTCCTCGCCGTCCTGCTGCCGCTCATCGCGCGCGCGGGCATCGCCGCGAGCGGCCTCGCCAACCCGGACGGCGTCCGCGGCACATGGCGCGCCACCTGGGCGTACACCCTGCTGCTCACCCTCGCCACGGCGTTCACGCCGATCGTCTGGCCGATCGCCCTGGTGCTCGGCCTCGCCCTCCTCGTGGTGCGCCGCCGCGACCTGATGGCGTACGGGCCGCGCTTCCTCGCCGCGCTCGGCACGCCGCTGCTCGTCCTCGCGCCCTGGTCCCTGTCGCTGCTGCCCTTCGGCTTCTTCAAGGAAGCGGGCCTGGAGTTCGGCGCCGGATCAGCCACCGCCGTTGACCTGCTCGGCGCCAGCCCCGGCGGTCCCGGCACCGTGGACGGTCTGCTCCTCATCGGCATCGTCCTCGCCGCGCTCGGCGCCCTGCTGCGCGGTGAGCGGCAGCTCGCGGTCCGCACCGCCTGGGCCGTCGCCCTGGTCTCCCTGGTCTTCGCGGTCCTGTCGAACGGCTCGGCGTGGGCAGGACCGGCCACCCTCGGCTACGGCATCGCGCTCCTGGCCGCCGCCGCACTCGGCGCCGACGGGGCACGCGCGCGTGTCGCCGAGCAGAGCTTCGGCTGGCGCCAGCCGGTCGCCGCGCTCATCGCGTTCGCCGCCGCCGCGGGACCCCTGCTCGTCGCCGCCGGATGGATGATCGGCGGCGCCGACGGCCCGCTGGAGCGGCGCGACCCGGTGCAGGTGCCCGCGTTCGTCGCGGAGGAGAGCGGCACGCAGGACCAGGCCCGCACCCTCGTCCTCGGCAGCGACTCCACCGCCGAGGTCTCCTACACGCTCGTACGGGGCTCGGGCGGCCGGCTCGGCGACGCGGAACTCGCCGCGGCGGCCCCCGACGACGAGCGGCTCGACAAGATCGTCGCCCGGCTCGTCGCGGGCTCCGGCGCCGACCAGGCCGACCAGCTCGGCGGCTTCGCCGTGCGCTACGTCCTCGTACGCGAGGGGGCGCCCCGCCAGATGACCCGCACCCTGGACGCCACCCCGGGCCTGACCCGGCTCAGCCAGGAGGACGGCAGCGCCCTGTGGCGCGTCGACCGGCAGGTGGCCCGCGCCGCCGTAGTCCCGAAGACCGGTGACCCCGAGCCCGTCGCGGCAGGACCCGTCGAGCTCCACACGAAGATCGAATCCGGTGACGCGGGCCGTGTCCTGCGCCTCGCCGACTCGGCCGACCCGGGCTGGACGGCGACCCTCGACGGCCACCCGCTGCCCCGCACCACCGTCGACGGCTGGGCCCAGGGCTTCGAACTGCCCACCGCGGGCGGCCACCTGGACGTCACCTTCGACGCCCCGATGACCCACACGGCCTGGCTGTGGGCCCAGGGCACGCTCGCCCTCGTCCTCGTGGTCCTCGCCCTGCCGGGGCGGCGCCGCCACGTCGACGACGACCTCCCCGAAGAGCTCGTCGTCCCGGCTCAGGCGGTCGAGGGCGAGGGACGCAGGGCGCGCAGGCTGCGCGCCCAGAGCGAGCAGGCCGCACAGGAGGCGGGCCAGGACGTACCGCCTCCTCCTTCGGAGGAGGCCCTCGCCACGGTCCCGCAGCAGCAGTCGCAGTCCTACGACGAGTGGGAGGCACCCGCCCACGCGGGCGCCGAGCACGGCACGTACGACGGGGGACAGCAGTACCAGGGCGGGCAGTACCCGTCCGGGGCGTACGAGCAGCCGTCGTACCAGGCGGACGCCTACCAGGGCGGCCAGTACGACCCGTACGCGTCCTACGGAGGCGCCGGCGGTGTCTACGGAAGCGGGCAGCAGTACGGGCAGTCGTACGACGCCGCATATGACGCCCCGTATGACGGTTCGTACGACGCCTCGCAAGAACAGGCGTACGACCAACAGCAGCCCCCGCTGCCGCCGCAGCCCCCACGACCGCCCCACGGCACCGACAGTGAGCGCCCCGACGGGAGCCAGCAGTGAACCGCACCACCCAGTCCCTGATCGCCGTGGTCGTCGCGCTCGGCGCCGTCACCGGGTTCGCCGCGTTCGGCGGCACGGACGGCACGGACGACCCCAAGGCGCGGACGGCGACCCGGCTGCCCGTCGAGCGCACCAGCCTCCTCTGCCCGGTGCCCAGCTCCTCCGACCTCGCCGAGACCTCGTACACCGCGTTCACGCCGAAGGCGAGCGGCGCCGAGGACAAGGGCAAGGCGGAACTGCTGCCCGTCAGCAAGGCATTGACGGACGCGGCCAAGGAGAACGACAAGAAGGCCAAGCCCTTCCTCACCCAGAAGACGCCGGGCGAACCGGTCGCAGGCGAGGAGTCCGGCGCCGAGGCGCCCGCGCTCATCGGCACGGCCGACGGCGGGCTCGCCCCCGGCTGGACCGTGCAGCAGACCACTACGTACGCGGCGGGCAGCGGCCGCGGCATGCACGGCACCAACTGCACGGCGCCCGACACGGACTTCTGGTTCCCGGGCGCGAGCACCGCCAAGGACCGCAACGACTACATCCACCTGACGAACCCGGACGACTCCGCAGCCGTCGTCGACGTGGAACTGTTCGGCCCGGACGGTGAGGTCACGTCCGCGGTGGGCGACTCGATCCAGGTCCAGCCGCACTCCAGTGTCCCGGTGCTGCTGTCCACCCTCGCCGACAAGGCGTACACGAACCTGACCATGCACGTGATCGCGCGCAGCGGCCGGGTCGCCGCCGCCGTGCAGTCCTCCGACGAGAAGCTGGGCGGCGACTGGCTGCCCGCCTCCGCCGACCCGGCGGACAGCCTCGTCCTGCCCGGCATCCCGAAGGACGCCACCTCGGTGCGCCTGGTCGCCTACGCACCGGGCGCCCAGGACGCCGACCTGAAGGTCCAGCTGGTCTCGCCGACCGGCACGATCACCCCGGCCGGGAACGAGAGCGTGCACGTCAAGTCCGGCATGACGGCCGCCGTCGACCTCGGAGACGTCACCAAGGGCGAGGCCGGCTCGCTGCTCCTGTCGCCGACCGAGGCGTCGGTTCCCGTGGTGGCGGCGCTGCGCGTCACCCGCGGCAAGGGCACCAAGCAGGAGACGGCGTTCATCCCGGCGACGAGCGAGGTCGGCGCGCGCGCGACGGTCGCCGACAACCGCGCCAAGGGTTCCACGCTCTCGCTGGTCGCCCCCGGGAAGTCGGCCCAGGTGAAGGTCACGGCGTCCGCAGGCACCGAAGGCGGCTCACCGGCCACCAAGACGTACACGGTCAAGGGTGGTACGACCCTGGAGATCGCGAACCCTCCGGTGCCCGACGGCCTCAAGGGTTCCTACGCCCTCACGGTGGAGCCGGTGTCCGGCGGCCCGGTCCACGCGGCGCGGACGCTGTCGGCGCCGGAGAACGGCATCCCGATGTTCACCGTCCAGACGCTGCCGGACGACCGGGGCACGGTCGCCGTGCCGAAGGCCGAGCGAGACCTGGCCGTCCTTCAGAAGTGAAGCCGTCCTTCAGAAGTGAGGGGAGGGTGGTGCCGCGCCGAGGGACATCCCGCGCGCGGGGCGGTGGGCTCAGTCCTCGTCCCCGTAGCGCGGGTCGACCGACTCCGGGGACAGGCCGAGCAGTTCCGCGACCTGCTCGACGACGACCTCGTGCACGAGATGCGCGCGCTCGTCGCGCCCCTTGGTGCGGATCTCCACGGGGCGGCGGTAGATGACGACGCGGGCAGGCCGCCCCTCGGACGCCGTGATCGTGCCGCCCAGTGGCACCACCTCGTCCTGCCACTCCCCGTCCGCCCGGCCCAGCGGCGGCACCTCGAGCACCATGAACTCGATCTCCGTGAGCTGCGGCCAGCGCCGTTCGAGGCGCTCCACCGAGTCCTGCACGAGGTCGGTGAAGGCCTCGCCGCGGCTGGCCGAGAGCGGCACCTGAGGGGGCGCCACAGGGCCGCGCATGCCCCTGCCGTGGCGATCGCGGCGGCGGGGCCTCGGTTCCGCGGGGCGAGGCTGTACGGGGTCGTCCATCACTGACGAAGCGTAGTCCCCGAGATCTCCCTTTCCTTGCGGCACGCGACATGTCCTTTCCTGACCGTTCCTGCCGGACTCGGACTCAATTCCGTATCTCTCCTGGACCGTCGATCTCGCACCGAATGACGTGATCCACGCCATGTGGTGACCGGAATCGATACCGTCCGCCCTTGCGGTCACTGGCGTCTGCGCAGGTCAGCGAGGTGTCCGCGCGGTGCGTCGGTGCGTGGGCCAGGGCACGACACGGTGGAGTGACCTCATGGAGAGTCGTCGCGGCCCGCTCAAGAGTGCGGTACCGTCCAACATCGTGAGCCCTGTACGTCGCTGTTCGCGCACCGCTTGCGGCCGTCCCGCCGTCGCGACGCTGACGTACGTCTACGCCGACTCGACCGCGGTCCTCGGCCCCCTCGCCACCTACGCCGAACCCCACTGCTACGACCTGTGCGCCGAGCACTCCGAGCGCCTCACCGCACCCCGCGGCTGGGACGTAGTCCGGCTCGCCGACGCCTCGGGTCCCGCCCGCCCCTCCGGCGACGATCTCGAAGCGCTCGCCAACGCCGTGCGCGAGGCGGCCCGCCCGCAGGAGCGCGCGGCCGAGGCAGGCGGCGGGGCACGCAGGGCGGACCCGATGGAGGTCGCACGCCGCGGCCACCTCCGGGTGCTGCGCTCCCCGGACTCCTGAACCGCGCGCCTGAACCACGCGCCTGAACCGCGCGCCTGAACCACGCGACGCCCACAGCGCGCCCCTCGCCCCCGCCGCACCCTTCACGGGATCTTCGCCGTCCGGAACGTTGACGTCCGTTCGTCGGGGACATGACGATTTCGCCACCCCACAGCCGGGAGGCGTCCTGTGTTCGTGCAGCAACTGGAGCCCGTGGCCGACTCGCTCGGCCTGTCCGCACTCGTCGCGACCCTGCCCCTCCTGACCGTCCTCGTCCTCCTCGGCGCCGTCCGCATGAAAGCGCACCGGGCGGGGCTCATCGGCCTCGCCGTCGCCGTCCTGGTCGCCTGGCTCGCGTACGGCATGCCGCTCGGCCAGACCGCCTCCAGCGCCGCACAGGGAGCCCTCTTCGGGCTCTTCCCCATCCTGTGGATCGTCGTCAACGCCCTGTGGGTGTACCGCATGACGGTCCGCACCCGGCACTTCGACATCCTGCGCCGCTCCTTCGGCAGGCTCTCCGACGACCCGCGCATCCAGGCCCTCGTAGTGGCCTTCTGCTTCGGAGCGCTCCTGGAGGCACTCGCCGGCTTCGGAGCGCCCGTCGCGATCAGCGCGGTCATGCTCGTCGCCCTCGGCTTCGACCCGGTGCGCGCCGCGGTCGTCGCCCTCGTCGCCAACACCGCACCCGTCGCCTTCGGAGCGATGGGCACGCCCGTACTGACACTGGCTCAGGTGACGGGCCTCCCACTGGACACCGTCGCCACGGTCGTCGGCCGCCAGACACCCCTGCTCGCCCTCGTCGTACCGCTGCTCCTCGTGGTGCTCGTGGACGGGCGGCGCGGGCTGCGCGAGACCTGGGTGCCCGCACTGGCCTGCGGGTTCGCCTTCGCCGTCGCACAGTTCGCGGCATCCAACTACGTCTCCGCGCAACTCGCCGACATCGGCGCCGCACTGGCGGGCGCGGGCGCCCTGATGGCGGTGCCACAGGCGCGCAGGCCCGCCACCGAGCCCGTCCGCGCCACGGTCCTCACCGGCGTACGCAGCGAGGACCTCGACCACGACGACCCGCGCTCCGAAGTGCTGCGCGCCTACGCCCCGTACGCCCTGATCGTCACCGTCTTCTCCCTCGCCCAGATCCCGGCCGTCAAGGACCTCCTCGCGAAGGCGACGCGCACCTTCGACTGGCCCTTCCTGAACGTCGGCGACCCTTCGGGGGAACCGGTCGGCGGCAACGTCTTCTCCCTGCCGCTCGTGGCGACCGGCGGGACGCTCGTGCTGCTCGCCGGAGTGGGCACCGCGGCCGTCATCGGGGTGCACGCGCGCGTGGCGGTACGGGAATGGGCCGCCACCGTCCACGAACTCCGGTACGCCATCCTCACCGTGACGTCCGTCCTCGCCCTCGCGTACGTCATGAACCTCTCCGGCCAGGCCGCCACGATCGGCCACTACGTAGCGGCCGCCGGCGCGGGACTCGCCTTCCTGTCGCCGGTGCTCGGCTGGTTCGGCGTCGCGGTGACCGGCTCCGACACCTCGGCCAACGCGCTCTTCGGCGCCCTCCAGGTGACGGCCGCTCAGCAGTCCGGCCTGTCGCCGGAACTCCTCGCGGCCGCCAACAGCTCCGGCGGCGTCCTCGGCAAGATGATCTCCCCGCAGAACCTGACGATCGCGTGCGCCGCCGTCGGACTCGCGGGCAAGGAGGGCGACCTGCTGCGCAAGGTGCTGCCCTGGAGTCTCGGCCTGCTCCTCGTGATGTGCCTGATCGTCGTCGGGCAGAGCACGGCGGTGCTCGGCTGGATGCTGCCTTGAGCGCGCTCTCCGGAGACGCGGCCTGCTGTCGGTCACAGCGGGTACTTTTGGGGTGACCGCGGAGGGCTCTCCGTACTCGCTGAACTCGCAGAACCTGCAGAGAGGGTTGGCCGTGACTGCTGATCTGTCCCAGATCGTGAAGGCGTACGACGTCCGCGGGGTGGTCCCCGACCAGTGGGACGAGTCGCTCGCCGAGCTGTTCGGGGCGGCGTTCGCAAAGGTCACGGAGGCGGACGCGATCGTGGTCGGACACGACATGCGCCCCTCGTCACCCGGCCTCTCGCGCGCCTTCGCACGCGGCGCCGCCGCCCTCGGCGTGGACGTGACACAGATCGGCCTGTGCTCGACGGACCAGCTGTACTACGCGTCGGGCGCGCTGGACCTGCCGGGCGCGATGTTCACCGCGTCGCACAACCCCGCCCAGTACAACGGCATCAAGATGTGCCGCGCGGGCGCCGCCCCGGTCGGCCAGGACACCGGCCTCGCCGACATCCGCGCCCTCGTGGAGCGCTGGCGCGAGTCCGGTGCCCCCGAGAGCGCCGCGACCCCCGGCACCCTCACCGAGCGCGACACCCTCACCGACTACGCCGCCCACCTGCGCGGCCTCGTCGACCTGACCGCCATCCGCCCCCTCAAGGTCGTCGTCGACGCGGGCAACGGCATGGGCGGACACACGGTCCCCACCGTCTTCGAGGGCCTGCCCCTCGAACTGGTGCCGATGTACTTCGAACTCGACGGCACCTTCCCCAACCACGAGGCCAACCCCCTGGACCCGGCCAACATCGTGGACCTGCAGCAGCGGGTGCGCGAAGAGGGCGCCGACCTCGGCATCGCCTTCGACGGCGACGCGGACCGCTGCTTCGTCGTCGACGAGAACGGCGACCCGGTCTCCCCGTCGGCCGTCACCGCCCTGGTCGCCTCCCGCGAGCTCGCCAAGCACGGCGGCAAGGGCACGGTCATCCACAACCTCATCACCTCCTGGTCGGTCCCGGAGGTCGTGAAGGAGAACGGCGGCACACCGGTCCGCACGCGCGTGGGCCACTCCTTCATCAAGGCCGAGATGGCGCGGACCGGCGCCATCTTCGGCGGCGAGCACTCCGCGCACTACTACTTCAAGGACTTCTGGAACGCGGACACGGGCATGCTCGCCGCCCTCCACGTCCTCGCGGCCCTGGGCGGCCAGGACGGCCCGCTCTCCGCACTCGTCGCCCAGTACGACCGGTACGCGGGCTCCGGAGAGATCAACTCCACGGTCGACGACCAGACCGCCCGCCTCGCCGCGATCAAGACGGCGTACGACGGCACGGACGGCGTGACCCTCGACGAGATGGACGGCCTCACCGTGACCGCCGCCGACTGGTGGTTCAACGTACGCGCGTCGAACACGGAACCCCTCCTGCGCCTGAACGTCGAGGCGCGCGACGAGGCGACCATGGCCAAGGTGCGCGACGAGGCCCTCGCGATCATCCGCGGCTGACGTCCGCACACGCGGACACCGGCCACAACGGGAAGGCCGCGGCCGCCCGGCCGCGACCTTCCCGACCCCCCGCGCACCGCCCCGCACGGAGGTAGGCTGACCAGGCCGCATCCCGCGCGCCACAGCAGCGCACCACCCACCGCATCCGCTCGAAGGGACCCACCCAATGCCGCTCGAAGCCGGCCTCCTGGAGATCCTCGCCTGCCCGGCCTGTCACGCCCCCCTCAAGGAGACGGACACCGAGCTGATCTGCACGGCGGACACCAAGGAATGCGGCCTCGCCTACCCGCTGCGCGACGGCATCCCCGTCCTCCTGGTCGACGAGGCACGCCGCCCCGCGTAGCGCCACCCGCCGGACACGGCCCCGGCACCCGCAGGAAGCCGCGCCCCGCGATCGGAGACCTGACCCCATGCTCGACGAGTCGCTGCTCGACGACCCCGAGGCGCTCGCACGCGCCGACCGTCGCGGACTGCTGCGCGGCGCGGCGGAAGCGGGCGCCCGCGTCCGCACCGCGGCCCGGCACGCCGCGGAGGCGGGTCTGACGGAACTCAAGCCCGACGGCCGCCCGCGCGCCGTCCTGATCGCGGGACCGGGCACCGCCGCCGCCTGCGTCGCCGACCTCCTCGACGGCCTCGTGGGGACCGGCTGCCCCGTCATCCGGCTCACCCCGAGCGGTGTCGCCCCCGCCGCGGGCGCCCTGCGCTGGACCCTGCCCGGCTGGGTCGGCCCCGTCGACCTGCTCCTCATCGCCACCCCCGACGGCACCGAACCGGGCCTCTCCCTCCTCGCCGACCAGGCGTACCGCCGCGGCTGCACGGTCGTCGCCGTCGCCCCCGCGCGCACCCCGCTGGCCGAGAGCGTCGAGGGCAGCCACGGCCTCACCGTCCCCATGGCCACCTCCCCGTACGGCGCGTACGAAGGCGCGCACGACGACGCCACCCGCGGCTCCGCCTCGTACGAGGCCCGCCGCGTCGAGGACGAAGCCGCACCCGGCGCCCCCTGCACCCTCTGGGCCCTCCTCGTCCCGCTGCTCGTGCTCCTCGACCGCACAGGACTGGTCACCGCCCCCGCCGACACCCTGCAGAAGGTCGCCGACCGCCTCGACCGCGTCGCGGAACGCTGCGGCCCCGCCATCGCCACGTACAGCAACCCCGCCAAGACCCTCGCCGCCGAGCTGGCCGACTCGCTCCCGCTGATCTGGACCGAGGGACAGTCCGCGGGAGCCGCGGGCCGCCGCTTCGCCGCCACCCTCGCCGAGCAGGCCGGGCACGCCGCGCTCGCCGCCGAACTGCCCGAGGCGCTGCCCGCGCACGGCGCCGTCCTCGCCGGCAGCCCCACGGGCGGCAGCGGTGGCGACACCGACGACTTCTTCCGCGACCGCGTCGACGACCCCGCGGCCCTCCGCGCCCGCGTGGTGCTGCTCCGCGACCGGCCCGTGGACGCCGGCGGCCTCACCGCGGCCCCCGCCGCCCGCGAACTGGCGCACGGCCACGACATCGCGCTCAGCGAGCTCGAACCGGAGGACGGCGACGAACTGGAAGCGCTCGCCGAGCTGATCGCCGTCACGGATTTCGCCGCCGTTTACCTGGCGCTCGCCTCGGGGGCCGGATCATGACCACAGCGCCGGTCACCGCCGAAGCCCAGCATGCGCGTACGCAGAAGTACCCGGTTAGTACGCAGTAGCACCCAGTAAGGGAGAGCCCCTCCGTGGATCGCCTCACCAACACCATCCGCCCCTACGCCTGGGGTTCCACCACCGCCATCGCGGAGCTCATCGGCGCCGAGCCGAGCGGCGAACCGCAGGCCGAGATGTGGATGGGCGCCCACCCGGGCGCGCCCTCGCGCACCGAGCGCGGCGCGCTGAACGAGGTCATCGACGCGGCCCCGGAGCGCGAGCTCGGCGAGGCGGCCGCCGCCAAGTTCGGCCCGCGCCTGCCCTTCCTCCTCAAGATCCTCGCCGCGGGCGCCCCGCTCTCCCTCCAGGTGCACCCCGACCTCGCCCAGGCGAAGGAGGGGTACGCGGACGAGGAGCGCCGCGGCGTCCCGGTCGACGCCCCGCACCGCAACTACAAGGACGCCAACCACAAGCCCGAACTGATCTGCGCCCTGACGCCGTTCGACGGCCTGTGCGGCTTCCGCGCCCCCGCCGAGACCGCCGACCTCCTCGAAGCCCTGGAGGTCGACTCCCTCAAGCCGTACGTCGACCTGCTGCGCGCCCAGCCCGAAGAGGCCGCCCTGCGCGAGGTCCTGACGGCCGTGCTGAGCGCCGACCCCGAGCAGATGGCCGAGACGGTCTCCGAGGTCACGGCCGCCGCGCGACGCCTCGGCGGCGCCTACGAGCCGTACGCGGGCATCGCCCACCACTACCCCGGCGACCCCGGCGTCATCGCCGCCATGCTCCTCAACCACGTACAACTGCAGCCCGGCGAAGCCCTGTTCCTCGGCGCCGGCGTCCCGCACGCCTACCTCGACGGCCTCGGCGTCGAGATCATGGCCAACAGCGACAACGTCCTGCGCTGCGGACTCACCCCCAAGCACGTCGACGTCCCCGAACTCCTGCGCATCGTCCGCTTCGAGGCCACGGACCCCGGCGTCCTGCGCCCGGAAGCGTCCCCCACCGGGGAAGAGGTCTACGAAACCCCGATCGACGAGTTCCGCCTCTCCCGCTTCGTCCTGCCCGAGAGCGCCGCCCCGCACGACCTCACCACCGCCACCCCGCAGATCCTGCTCTGCACGGCGGGCACGGTCCGCGCGGGCGAACTGACCCTGACGCCCGGCCAGTCCGCATTCGTCCCCGTCGGCGAAAAGGCCGAAGTGTCCGGCACCGGCACGGTTTTCCGAGCCACCGTGGTGGCCTGACGCACCACAGCCGTCCCGTGCTGCAACAATGACCCACCGCAAAGGGCGGGCAAAGCACCGCCGCAACGTGGTCGATACGTACGAAGTCGATACGTACGAAGGCGAAAGGGAACCCCGCACTCATGAGCGCGTCAGGCGGAACAAAGGCGATTGTCGCGGCACTGGCGGCGAACCTCGCGATCGCGGTGGCGAAGTTCGTCGCGTTCATCTTCAGTGGCTCGTCCTCGATGCTCGCCGAGAGCGTCCACTCCCTCGCCGACTCCGGCAACCAGGGCCTGCTGCTCCTCGGCGGCAAGAAGGCGCAGCGCGAGGCGACCCCGCAGCACCCGTTCGGCTACGGCCGCGAGCGCTACATCTACGCCTTCCTCGTCTCCATCGTCCTCTTCTCGGTCGGCGGCATGTTCGCGATCTACGAGGGCTACGAGAAGATCAAGGACCCGCACGAGATCGAGCACTGGTACTGGCCCGTCGGGGTCCTGGTCTTCGCGATCATCGCGGAGAGCTTCTCCTTCCGGACGGCCATCAAGGAATCCAACCTGACGCGCGGCAAGCTCACCTGGACGCAGTTCGTGCGCCGCGCCAAGGCCCCCGAGCTGCCCGTCGTCCTCCTGGAGGACCTCGGCGCGCTCGTCGGCCTGATCCTCGCCCTCGTCGGCGTCAGCCTCGCGCTGGCCACCGGTGACGGCGTCTGGGACGGCATCGGCACGCTCTGCATCGGCGTCCTGCTCATCGTGATCGCGATCGTCCTCGCCGCGGAGACCAAGTCCCTGCTGCTCGGCGAGGCCGCGGGCATGGAAGAGGTCGGCAAGATCGAGAAGGCCCTGGTCGACGGCGACACGGTCACCAAGGTCATCCACATGCGCACGCTCCACCTTGGCCCGGAGGAACTGCTCGTCGCCGCCAAGGTCGCCGTCCGGCACGACAACACGGCCGCCGAGGTCGCCGCCGCGATCAACGCCGCGGAGGAGCGCATCCGCGTCGCGGTCCCGATCGCCCGCGTGATCTACCTCGAACCGGACATCTACGACGAGTCGGCGGCCGTCGCGGGCGAGAACCCGGCGAAGTCACCCGGCGGCCACTGAGCCTGTTTCGTTCGTACGTCGATGGGGCCCCGCACCATGCTCGGTGCGGGGCCCCATCGACGTATCCGGGAAGGCTCCAGGGAGCCTGCCTGGTGCTTTCCGGGAAGATCCGACCGCTACCGCACCTCGCGCAGCACGTCGAGGACCGCGGCGTCGTCAGGCGCCGCCTCCAGCCGCTCCCGGAAGTCCGGGGCCATCAGCTTCCGGGAGAGCAGGGCGAGAATGCGCAGATGCTCGTCCCCGGCGGCCGCCTCCGGCACGGAGATCATGAAGATCAACTTGGCCTTCGTACCGTCGAGCGAACCCCACTCGATGCCCTCCGACGACCGCGCGAACCCGACGACCGGCGAGTCCACGGCATCGGTCTTGGCATGCGGAATGGCGATCTCCTCGCCGAGCCCCGTGGTGCCCTGCTCCTCGCGCCGCAGCGCGGTCCGCACCAGCTCCTCCACGTCGTTGACCTTGCCGGTGGAGGCGAGCAGCGCGGCCATCTCGCGGATGGCGGCGTCCTTGTCGCCCGCGTCGAGCCGGACTTTCACGGTCTGCCGGGTGAGGTACCCGGAGAGAACCTCGTCCGGTGACTCGGCCTGCTCGGCCTGCTCGGTCTGCTCCGATTCGGGAGAGGAGGGGGAGGCAGGAGCGGTGGAGGAGGCAGGAGAGGTGGGGGAGGCGGGAGCGGCAGGAGCGGCGGAGGCCGACGGTGCCTTCTGCGGCGTCCCGGCGACGACCGCCGCACCGCTTGCGGTGGCTCCGACCCCGGCGAGCACCGGCTCGGGCCCGCCGGACGCGCCCGGGGCGTCGACCAGGGGAGCCCCGCGCCGCTTGCGCTCACTGAGGTCGACCAGCGTCACGGTCGTGAGCGCCGTGACGACCGCACCGATGGCGATGGCCACGAAGAACATGGGTACGCCGCCGACCGCGCCCAGCAGCGCCACGATCGGGCCACCGTGCGGCACCGCGTCCTTCACGCTCGCCATGCCGGCGACGGCACCCGCGACGGCGCCACCGAGCATGTTGGCGGGGATGACCTGCGCGGGCCGTGCCGCGGCGAACGGAATGGCGCCCTCGGAGATCCCGAAGAAGCCCATGAAGAGCGACGCCATGCCGGTCTCGCGCTCCTGCTGCGAGTACAGCTTGCGCCGGATCAGCGTGGCGAGGCCCTGACCGAGCGGCATCACGGGAATGGCCGCCGCGCACATGCCCATGACGGTCTGGTTGCCGGTCGCGATGAGCCCGGTGCCGAAGAGGAACGCTGTCTTGTTGACGGGACCGCCCATGTCGAACGCGATCATGAGGCCGAGGATCGCCCCGAGCAGGATCGCGCTGGTGCCCGTCATGCCGCTGAGCCAGCTGGTCAGATGCTCGAACACCCAGGAGATCGGCTTGCCGATGACGTAGATGAAGAACAGCCCGAGAGTCGTGGTCGCCACGATCGGGATCACGATGATCGGCATGATCGGCTGGACGAACTTCGGGACCTTGACCTTCTTGATCCACACCACCAGATACCCGGCCAGGAAGCCGGTCACGATGGCCCCGATGAACCCCGCACCGGCCTTGGAGTCGTACAGCTCCCCGGTATTGGCGATCCACCCGCCGATCATGCCCGGCACCAGCGCGGGCCGGTCCCCGATCGCGTACGCGATGTAGCCCGACAGGATCGGCACCATCAACGTGAAGCCGATGACCCCGATGGCGTTGACGTGCGCCCAGAAGGTTCCTTCCGGGATCACATAGCCCTTGGACGTGGCGTCACCGCCCAGCGCCAGCGAGATCGCGATCAGCAGCCCGCCGACCACGACGAACGGGATCATGTACGAGACGCCGTTCATCAGCGCCTTGTACGCGACGCTCCGCTCCCGGCCACCTCCTCCGCCTCCGCCTCCGGTGGAAGCCTCGGCGGAACCCCCGCCTCCGCCCTCACCCTCGCCGTGGACGGGCGCGTTCCTCACCTGCTCGATCAGCTGCTCCGGGTGGCTGATGCCCTCGGACACCCCCACGGACAGCACACGTTTCCCGGCGAACCTGCTGCGGTCCACATCCTTGTCAGCTGCGATGATGATGCCGTCGGCGTCTCTGACATCGTTGTCAGTCAAGACGTTCTCGGCCCCGATTGAGCCTTGCGTCTCCACCTTCATGTCGACGCCGAGGCGCTCCGCCGCCTGCGAGAGCTTCTCCGCCGCCATGTACGTGTGAGCGATACCGGTCGGGCAGGCGGTGACGGCGAGCAGCTTCGGCCTCCGCTGCTCGCCGCTGCCCCCGCCTGTGGGGGGATCGGCCGGACTGGTCACGTGGATCTCCTAACGCCTTTGGCCACACAAGATCGCGCATATGTTCCCGATCTCAAGGCATCCTGCAACACATAACCGCAGGATCAAAAGCGCAAAGATCCCATATCGTCCGGGTCTGGCGGCCTATCCGCCGGAGATGAAGTACCTCAAGGCGGGCTGGGGCTTGCTGGGCCAATCGGTGTAGCTTGGTGACCGAGCCAGACGTCGCTGCTGATGGCGGTCGGGCGGTCCACGCACGGACTGTCCGAGGGAGAGAGGGCCTCCGACGGACTGCGCTGCGCGCGTCTGAGCACCCGTGTGCCCGACGCCGCAGGTCAGCCATGTCCATCCCTCGATCGACCCACGAGGAGCAGCTCACTCATGACTCTTATCAACGGCAAGGACTTCAAGGTCGCCGACCTCTCCCTCGCGGCCTTCGGCCGCAAGGAGATCACTCTCGCCGAGCACGAGATGCCCGGCCTGATGTCGATCCGCAAGGAGTTCGCCGCCAGCCAGCCGCTGGCCGGCGCCCGCATCATGGGCTCCCTGCACATGACCGTGCAGACCGCCGTCCTCATCGAGACCCTGGTCGCCCTCGGCGCCGAGGTCCGCTGGGTCTCCTGCAACATCTTCTCCACCCAGGACCACGCCGCCGCGGCCATCGCGGTCGGTCCGAACGGCACGCCCGAGGACCCGCAGGGCATCCCGGTCTTCGCCTGGAAGGGCGAGACCCTGGAGGAGTACTGGTGGTGCACGGAGCAGGCGCTGACCTGGCCGAACACCCCCACCGGCGGCCCGAACATGATCCTGGACGACGGTGGCGACGCCACCCTCCTCGTCCACAAGGGCGTCGAGTACGAGAAGGCCGGCAAGGTCCCCTCCGTCGACACCGCCGAGAACGACGAGCACCGCGTCATCCTGCAGCTCCTCAACCGCACCATCACCGAGGGCTCGCAGAAGTGGACCCAGCTCGCCTCGGAGATCCGCGGCGTGACCGAGGAGACCACCACCGGCGTCCACCGTCTCTACGAGATGCAGCGTGACGGCCAGCTCCTCTTCCCGGCGATCAACGTGAACGACGCCGTCACGAAGTCGAAGTTCGACAACAAGTACGGCTGCCGCCACTCCCTGATCGACGGCATCAACCGCGCCACCGACGTCCTCATCGGCGGCAAGACCGCCGTCGTGTGCGGCTACGGCGACGTGGGCAAGGGCTGCGCGGAGTCCCTGCGCGGCCAGGGCGCCCGTGTGATCATCACCGAGATCGACCCGATCTGCGCGCTCCAGGCGGCGATGGACGGCTACCAGGTGACCACCCTGGACGAGGTCGTCGAGACGGCCGACATCTTCGTCACCACGACGGGCAACAAGGACATCATCATGGCCGCGGACATGGCCAAGATGAAGCACCAGGCCATCGTCGGCAACATCGGCCACTTCGACAACGAGATCGACATGGCCGGCCTGGCCGCGATCCCGGGCATCGTCAAGGACGAGGTCAAGCCGCAGGTCCACACCTGGACGTTCCCCGAGGGCAAGGTCCTGATCGTGCTCTCCGAGGGCCGCCTGCTGAACCTGGGCAACGCCACCGGCCACCCCTCCTTCGTCATGTCCAACTCCTTCGCGGACCAGACGCTGGCCCAGATCGAGCTGTTCACCAAGCAGGAGGAGTACCCGACCGACGTCTACGTGCTCCCCAAGCACCTGGACGAGAAGGTCGCCCGCCTGCACCTCGACGCGCTCGGCGTGAAGCTCACGAAGCTCCGCCCCGAGCAGGCCTCGTACATCGGTGTCGAGGTGGAGGGCCCCTTCAAGCCGGACCACTACCGCTACTGACCGGACCCCTACCGCTACTGAGGCCCGACCGACCCCGGTCCCCTCGACCTCAGCAGGCCCTCGCCCCCGCGGCGGGGGCCTGCCCCTTTGAGCGGTGACGCGACAGGAGACCGCCCGACCACCCGGCACAGCCCCGTCGACCACAGCCCCATCGACCCGCCTGCCCCCGGACCCCCAGCCCCCGCCACGGGCATCCGTCCCCGCGACGGGCACCGCCCCCGCCATGGACACTGATACCGGCACCCCCGCCCCCCACCGGTACGGCAACCCCCACCGCCCCCGGCACCAGCATGGGCACCGCTACCGCTACCGCTACAGCCCCCGCCCCCGCCACCAACAGCTCAGCGCAGGAACCGACCGAGGACCAGGACCAAGCCCATGCCCCGCGGCCGATATTCGCTCCACGACACGCACGACCACACCCCCCTCGGCGAAGAACACTTCCACTGCGCACCCGGCCCCTCCGGCTGGCGCTACGTCTCCCAACGCACCACTCCCTCAGGCACCCCCACAGGCTCCGTCGACCTCGCACTCGACGACCGCGGCCGCCCCATCCGCCTCGAACTCCACGCCGGCGACTGGCAGGTCCGCGCCGGGGCTCTCAACGGTGTCACCTGGGTCCGCACCGACCCCACGGGCGCACACGCCACCGAAGACAACGCCCCCGCCCACGCCTTCACCGGGACATCCCCCGCCTTCCTCATCGCGACGGCCCGGCTCCTGCGCCTGACCTCCGCTTCCCCCGCGACCCGGATCCGCCTGGTCGCCTTCACGGACCCGGTCCTCGCCCCCCGCACTCTCGACCAGTCCTGGGCCCTGCTGAAAAGCGAAGCACACGCCACTGACAACGGCCCCCTGATCGTCGACGAATACCAGGTCACAGCCCTGGACACCGGCGAACAGCACGCCGTCCACATCACCGGCGACGTCGTCCTCGCGGCCCCCGGCATCGAGCTGGAACACCTCGAAACCCCACCGTCGGTCTTCGCCTGACGCCTGAGACCTGAGCCCTGACGCCTGATCAGGCAGGCGGCTGAAACCCGGTCGCCGGCCGGTCCGCCTCCGCCCCCGGCCCTCCCGGCCCTCCCGGCCCGTGGTGTATGGAAGGAGAGCCAGAAGCACCAGGCCGAGCACCGTCCACGGGGACGTGACCACCCTCGGGGGCATGCCCAGAGCCGCCCTGAGAAGCACCCACCGGCCTCTCAGCCCTGAACGCACCCATGGGACTCACGGAAGCCGAGGCGGCGACACCGGCAGCCCGCCGCGCGTCCCGCGCCTGCCGCTCGTGCACCACAGCCGCCAGATACGCGGCCGGCGGAACCCCGTGCGGCGCCGGCGCCCCGGTCCGCTCCGCCAGATCACCGGCAAGCCGTTCCGCCATCGCCCAGCCCACCTGTGGATCCAGTTGCTGCATCCGCGTCAGGTACTGGCGTATCGCCAACCACAGCCCCTCGGGCACACCGGACAGATCCAGCCCGGAGAACCGCCCCACGAGCCAGGGCGGCGGCGGAGGCACGAACGCCGCCTGCCCGGCGGGCACCCGCTCACGTACGACCAGCGTCCCCGCGAACACGTCCCCGAGCCGTCGCCCCCGCGCCGACACCAACGACGCGATACACGCGACGACCCCGAACGTCAGCAGGATCTCTACGACCCCGATGGCCCCCCGCACCAGCGCATGCCGGAACCGGATCGGCCCCCCGTCGTCCCGCACCACCCGCAGCCCGCACGCCAGCTTCCCGAGCGACCGCCCGTGGCTGAGCGTCTCCACGGCGATGGGCCCACCGACCAGAAGAAGCACGAAACCGGCGACCGCGACCGCGGCAGCCGCCGCCTCGTCCAGAGAAGCGGTCGACGCGAGAATCCCGAGAGTCACAGCCAGGTACACCGCCCATGCCACGACCAGGTCGATCAGCACGGCCAGCGCCCGGCTCGGCAGCTTCGCGGGACGCAGCTCCAGTGCCACCGCCTCGCCCGTCACAAGCTCACTCACGCCAGCCACCCTTCCCTGCCCTGCCGTCGGACTGGCCAGTCTGCCAAGCTGATGAATCACGCGCCGCAGTACGAGGAGCTACGAGGAGCAGTCAACCGATGGACCTCGACGTCTTCGTGTCCGCCCACCGAGCCGAGTGGGACCGACTGGACGCCCTGCTGCGCCGCGGGCGCCGCCTCACCGGAGCCGAGGCCGACGAACTGGTCGCTCTCTACCAACGCACCGCCACCCACCTCTCCCTGATCCAGTCCAGCGCACCCGACCCGCAGCTGACCGGACGCCTCACACACCTGGTGGCACGCGCGCGCAGCGCCGTGACCGGCACAAGACGCGCTTCCTGGCGTGATGTCACACGCTTCCTGACACACGGTTTCCCCGCAGCGGTCTACCGATCACGCCGCTGGTGGATCCCCACCGCCCTGCTCTCGACGGTCCTCGCGGCAGTCATCGGCTGGTGGATCGCCGCACACCCCGAAGTCCAGTCGTCGATCGGCGCCCCCAGTGAGCTCCGGGAGATGACCCGCCCCGGCGGCCAGTACGAGACGTACTACTCCAGCCACCCCGCGGCCTCCTTCGCCGCCCAGGTCTGGACGAACAACGCCCAGGCAGCCGCGATGTGCCTGGTCCTGGGAGCCTTCCTCTGCTTCCCTGTCGTCTGGATCCTCTTCCAGAACATGCTCAACGTCGGCGTGGGCATCGGCCTGATGTCCTCGGCCGGCCGCCTCGACACCTTCCTCGGCCTGATCCTGCCGCACGGCCTCCTGGAGCTGACCGCAGTCTTCGTAGCCGCCGGTACGGGTCTACGCCTCGGGTGGACCGTCATCGACCCGGGTCCGCGCACCCGCCGCACCGCCCTGGCGGAGGAGGGCCGCGCAGCCCTCGGCATGGCCATCGGCCTCGCCCTGGTCCTCTTCATCTCGGGCGCCATCGAAGGCTTCGTGACCCCGTCAGGCCTCCCGACATGGGCCCGGATCGCCATCGGAATCGGCGCTGAACTGGCATTCCTCGCCTACGTCTACGTGCTCGGCGGCAGAGCGGCCCGCGCCGGCGAGACCGGAGACCTGGATCAGGACGAACGCAGCGCCTCCGTCCCCCTCGCAGCGTGATGTGCATACGGCCCATCTGACCTGCTAGTCTCCTCATCGCCCCGGAAAAACCGTTGACACGGAAGGACTGGGGAGGTAGATTCGAACAGTTGCCTACAGTTGGACAAAGTCCGACGGCGGCAGTTAAGATCTAGCTGCTTCTCGAATTTCATTAAACGAGAAGCCACCCCCGATGAATCGGAATCCGAAGCCGGTAAGACCGGCCGAAAACTTCTGATAAAGTCGGATCAGTCGAAAGGCAAAGGCCCTCCAACGGCCACCGGAAATGAAATCCGAACCGGGAACGGAACGGAAAACGGATCTGGTAAGGTTGGAAACACGAAATAC
>NZ_JBFBEE010000040.1:0-70231 GCF_040683555.1 Streptomyces sp. NPDC093510 | reverse complement strand
CCATCACACCGCCGATGCAGAAGAACGCGAACGACGTGACCAGATAGAGCGTGCCGATCGTCTTGTGGTCAGTGGTGGTCAGCCACTTGATGACGACGTTTCCCGGCTGCTTGCGCCTGACCGGCAGCTCGTCCTCGTACGAGTCTTCTGCTGCCGCGGCACCCTGGGGTTCGTTGAGGATGCTCACAGGTTGTTCGTCTCCCGGTTCTTCTCAGGGCCCGTCTGCTCAATGCCGGCCGGGATGTAACCGGTCTGGTTCTTCTTCGCGAGGTCCTCGAGGTGCTGCTTGTAGCGCTCGGGAGAGACGACCTTGACGTTGAAGAGCATCCGGGAGTGGTCGACGCCGCAGAGCTCGGCGCACTTGCCCATGAAGGTGCCCTCCTTGTTGGGAGTCACCTCGAAGGCGTTGGTGTGGCCCGGGATGACGTCCTGCTTCATGAGGAACGGCACCACCCAGAAGGAGTGGATGACGTCACGCGAAGTCAGAACGAAACGGACCTTCTCGCCCTTGGGGAGCCAGAGGGTCGGTCCGGGGTTGCCGTTCTGGGGGTTCCGCTCGCCGGGCGTGCCGACGTCGTAGACACCGCCGGCGTTGGCCGGGAAGTCCTTGCGGAAACGGTCCGGAATGGCGTCCAGGTCCTTGGACGTCTTGGCGTCGTCCTTGTCGGAACCCTTGACGTCCTCGACGTAGTTGAAGCCCCAGCTCCACTGGAAGCCGACCACGTTGACCGTGTGGGCCGGCTTGTCGTCGAGTTCGAGGAGCTTCGACTCATCACGTGCCGTGAAGTAGAAGAGCACCGAGACGATGATGAGAGGCACCACCGTGTACAGCGCCTCGATGGGCATGTTGTAACGCGTCTGCGGCGGTACTTCCACCTTGGTGCGGCTGCGCCGGTGGAAGACGACGCTCCACAGGATCAGACCCCAGACCAGGACGCCCGTGGCGAGCGCTGCCGCCCACGAGCCCTGCCAGAGGGAGAGAATCCGCGGAGCCTCTTCCGTTACCGGGGTGGGCATTCCAAGGCGGGGGAAATCCTTGTATGTGCAACCGGTGGCGGTTGCCAGGATCAGGCCCGCAGTCAGCACCTGCGGCAGCTTCCGCCGCATCGGGCGCCGCGACGAGCGGTCGGAGCCGTTGGGACTCACGTAGCGCCTTCCCGAGAGTCTCGCCCGCGCGGTCGGCTGCGGCCTTCACGCTGGTAGGTCGCCGCCCTGCGTCGGGCAGGGGTTTGGATGTTTATGCGGACCAAACCCTACTGGACGCTATTTGGGGTCGCGCGGGGAGGGTGCCTAACGCGCCGCGGGTCACTCCGAAGGGTGGGACGGGCCCCCGTCCACCGGTTTCTGACGGGGCTTTGGGGCGCCCACCGGCTCGGCGGAATCTGTTGGTCCGCGGGTGCGGGCCGGTGGGGGCTTGTCGCGCAGTTCCCCGCGCCCCTGAGGCGCGCCCCTTCGGGGCGTTCCCTCAGGGCGCTCCCTGGAGCTACCCGGTCAGCCGACGTCTTAGCGTGGGGGCGTGGCCTACTTCGATGTTGCTTCCTCCGCTCCCCTTCATCCCGTTGCCCGGCAGGCTCTGCAGGCCTCGCTCGACGAGGGGTGGGCCGATCCCTCGCGGCTCTACCGGGAGGGGCGGCGGGCCAGGCTGCTGCTGGACGCCGCGCGGGAAGCGGCCGCCGAAGCGGTCGGCTGCCGTCCGGACGAGCTGGTCTTCACCACCTCCGGCACCCGCGCCGTGCACTCCGGAATCGCGGGAGCGCTCGCGGCGCGTCGGCGCGTCGGACGCCACCTGATCGTGTCGGCCGTCGAACACTCGTCGGTGCTCCATTCGGCGGCGGCCCACGCGTCCGACGGCGGGGCGGTCACCGAGGTGGCGGTGGACCGCGGCGGGGCGGTGGCCCCAGAGGCGTACGCCGCCGCGCTGCGCGAGGACACCGCGCTCGCCTGTCTGCAGTCCGCCAACCACGAGGTCGGCACCGAGCAGCCGGTCGCCGAGGTGGCGGCGGTGTGCCGGGCCGCCGGGGTGCCGCTCCTGGTGGACGCCGCGCAGTCGCTGCCCTGGGGGCGTGTCGACGGGGGCTGGTCGCTGCTGACCGGGAGCGCCCATAAATGGGGTGGTCCGGCAGGTGTCGGGTTTCTTGTCGTACGTAAAGGGGTGCGCTTCGCCGCGCAGGGTCCCGTCGACGAGCGGGAGTCCGGGCGCGCCGCGGGGTTCGAGAACATTCCGGCGATCGTGGCGGCGGCCGCCTCGCTGCGGGCGGTGCGGGCCGAGGCCGTCGCGGAGGCGGCGCGGCTGCGGGAGCTGACGGAGCGGATCCGGGCGCGGGTGCCCGGGCTCGTGCCGGACGTGGAGGTGGTGGGCGATCCGGTGCGGCGCCTTCCGCACCTCGTCACCTTCTCCTGTCTCTATGTCGACGGAGAGACAGTGCTGCACGAGCTGGACCGGGCCGGTTTCTCCGTGTCGTCGGGTTCCTCGTGCACGAGCTCGACGCTGACGCCGAGCCATGTGCTGCGCGCCATGGGGGTGGTCAGCGAGGGGAACGTACGGGTCTCGCTGCCGCTCGGGGCCGACGAGGCGGATGTCGAGCGGTTCCTCGATGTGCTGCCCGGGGTGGTGCGCGGCGTGCGGGAGACCTTGGGGGCGCCGGCCGGGGGCGGCAGCGGGGAGGCCGAGGCGGTGACGGTCGACGCGCTCGGGATGAGCTGCCCGCTGCCGGTCATCGAGCTGGCCAAGGCGATCGGCGGGGTGCGGGTGGGCGGCACCGTCACCGTGCTCGCCGACGACGAGGTCGCGGCGGTGGACATCCCGGCGTGGTGCTGGACGCAGGGCCAGGAGTACGTGGGTGAGCGGCCGGCGGACCGCGGTGTCGCGTACGTGGTCCGCCGGAGCTCGTGACGCGCTAGACCAGGTGCGGCTGGACCTCAGCGGCGGCCGCGTGGCCGTACGCCTTGGTGAAGCGGTCCATGAAGTTGCTGCGGCGCAGCTCGTACTCCTGCGTGCCGACGGTCTCGATGACGAGGGTGGCGAGCATGCAGCCGACCTGGGCCGCGCGCTCGTGGGAGACGCCCCAGGCGAGGCCCGACAGGAAGCCCGCGCGGAACGCGTCGCCGACGCCGGTCGGCTCGACCTTCGCCTCCTCCTCCGGGACGCCGACCTCGATCGGGTCCTGGCCCACGGACTCTATGCGGACGCCTCGCGAGCCGAGGGTCGTCACGCGGTGGCCGACCTTGGAGAGGATCTCGGCGTCGGTCCAGCCCGTCTTGGACTCGATGAGCCCCTTCTCGTACTCGTTGGAGAAGAGGTACGTCGCGCCGTCGAGGAGTGTGCGGATCTCCTCGCCCTCCATGCGCGCGATCTGCTGCGAGAAGTCGGCGGCGAAGGGGATCTCGCGGGTGCGGCACTCCTCGGTGTGGCGGAGCATCGCCTCGGGGTCGTCGGCGCCGATCAGGACGAGGTCGAGGCCGCCGACGCGGTCGGCCACCGTCTTCAGCTCGATGAGGCGGGCCTCGCTCATCGCGCCCGTGTAGAAGGAGCCGATCTGGTTGTGGTCGGCGTCCGTGGTGCAGACGAAGCGCGCGGTGTGCAGGGTCTCGGAGATCCGGACCGAGGCGGTGTCCACGCCGTGCCGGTCGAGCCAGGCCCGGTACTCGTCGAAGTCGGAGCCGGCGGCCCCGACCAGGATCGGACGGGTGCCGAGCTGCCCCATGCCGAAGGTGATGTTGGCGGCGACGCCGCCCCTGCGCACATCGAGGGCGTCGACGAGGAAGGAGAGGGAGACCGTGTGCAACTGATCGGCGACCAGCTGGTCGGCGAAGCGGCCGGGGAAGGTCATCAGGTGGTCGGTGGCGATGGAGCCGGTGACTGCAATACGCACGGCTGGGTGCTCCTGTGGAGGAGAGGTGGGATTGACAGTTCACGCTACCGGGTCGAGGTGCCGTAGAGGCACCGTCCCTGAAGTGGCAAAACTACCCGATAGTAGGGCTTTTTTCGTGGGCGGCCTGATGCATACGGTGCCTTTATGACCGTTGTCCCGAAGGATGTCGTTCCGCAGTATCGTGCCGCACCCTCCTCGGAGGCCCCGGAGAGCATGGAGACGCTGCGCGGGGACTGCGCCCGCATGGCGCCGCACTGGGTGGCACCGGCCACCACCGCGACCGCCCCTGTGCCGCCCTCCCTGATCCACGGGGTCACCGTCCCGCCCGGCTCGGCCCGCCTGCTCTCCGAAATGTCCGAGTACGGGGACTGAGGGAGACTGACTCCGGGGCCCCGGCGCCCGTACAGGGAACCGTGCGCTCCCCCGCTGCGTCCCATCGCCGTCCCCCGTAAAGGGGAAGTGGGATACGACGAAGCCCGCCCGTGGGAAGCCCCCGTGGGATCTCAGGGACAGCAGTGCAGCGAAGGAGCGATGCGGTGAGCACCGAGCGATCCGTTCATGAGGCGGCCGAGCCGCAGCGGCGACGGTCCCGCCTGGCCGTCGTCTCGGTCGCGGCCACCGTGCTGCTGGTCGGCGGCGGTGGCGCGTACTTCGCGTCGACCGCGTCCGACGGCGGCGACGGCGGCAGCGACGGGGCCCCCGTGGGGGACGGCGGTCCGCCGCCGCTCGCCCTGGACGGCTATCCGGCCGGCGACCGGCAGGGCGACGGCAGCAACGGCACCGGCAGCACGGGCGGCACCGGCGGCATCGCCCCGGGCGAGCCCGACCCGAGCGGCGCCACGTACAAGGCGACCGGCACGCTGCCCAAGGGCCCGAAGTCCGCGTCGGTGTACCACTCGCGCGGCGAGGTCACCCTGTCCGAAGTGACCGGGCTGGCCAAGGCGCTCGGAGTGGCCGGGAAGCCGATGTCGCGGGACGGCGCCTGGAAGGTCGGCCAGGACAACGACGGTTCGGGGCCCTCGCTTCAGGTGAACAAGCAGGCGCCCGGCACCTGGACCTACGCCCGGCACGGCGTCGGCGGCACCGACAACTGCCCCAAGGGCAAGCCCTGTTCCAGTTCCTCCACAGCGCCGAACGGCGAGATGGGCGACGCGGTGGGCGAGAAGGCCGCCAAGGACGCCGCCGCACCCGTCCTGAAGGCGCTCGGCCAGGACGACGCGAAGCTGGACGCCCGCCAGCTCATGGGCGCCGTCCGCGTCGTGAACGCCGACCCGAGGATCGGCGGCCTGCCGACCTACGGCTGGTCGACCGGCATCCAGGTCGGCCCGGGCGGCGAAGTGGTCGGCGGCAGCGGCCAGTTGAAGGCGCCGGAGAAGGGCGCGACGTATCCGGTGATCGGCGCCCGGGAGACCCTGGACCAGCTGAACAAGTCGAGTGGTGACGGCGGCGTCGGCATCGGCGGCTGTGCGACCCCGGTGCCGCACATGGACGACAGTACGAAGACGGAGGGCGGCGGATCGAAGCAGGCGCCCTGCGAGCCGTCGTCGACGCCTCCGAAGCCACGGCCGGTCGCCGTCGAGGGCGCCACGTTCGGGCTCGCGACGCACTTCGTGGACGGCAGGCAGACCCTCGTACCGTCCTGGCTGTTCGACATGAAGCCGCAGGGCGCGCGCGACACCTTCACGGTGACGCACCCGGCGGTCGCCCCCAAGTACCTGACGTCGCCGAGCACTCCGGGCACGCCCACACCCACCGAGAAGCCGGGCAAGGGCGACAAGGGCGGCAGCGGCTCCGCGGACAAGGCGCGCGTCGAGTCCTACAGCGCCGACGGGAAGTCGCTGACCGTGCACTTCTGGGGCGGCGCGTGCAGTGAGTACTCCGCGTCCGCGCGGGAGGACGGCGACCGCGTGACGGTCACGGTCACCGAGACCGCGCGCAAGGGCGACGTCTGCATCATGGTGGCCAAGGAGCTCAAGGAGACGGTCACCCTCGACAAGCCGCTGGGCGACCGCAAGGTCGTCGACGCCGGGGGCGAGACGGTGAAGCGGAAGTAACGCGCACCCACGAAGCGCACACACGAAGGCGGCGGCCCCCTGAAGGTTCAGGGGGCCGCCGCCTTCGACGTGGGTGCTTACAGGCTCAGCTGAAGGAGTCGCCGCAGGCGCAGGAGCCGGTGGCGTTCGGGTTGTCGATCGTGAAGCCCTGCTTCTCGATGGTGTCCACGAAGTCGATGGAGGCGCCGCCCAGGTAAGGAGCGCTCATGCGGTCGGTGACGACCTTGACGCCGTCGAAGTCCTTGACGACATCGCCGTCGAGCGAGCGCTCGTCGAAGAACAGCTGGTAGCGCAGGCCCGAGCAGCCGCCGGGCTGAACGGCGACGCGCAGCGCCAGGTCGTCCCGGCCCTCCTGCTCAAGGAGGCCCTTCACCTTGGCCGCGGCGGCGTCCGACAGGAGGATGCCGTCGCTCACGGTGGTGGTCTCGTCCGATACGGACATCTGCTTCTCTCCCGGGTTGTACGGAGACTGCTTGCCGACGGTTGCAACCGGCGGGGCCGCGGATTCATTCCGGGCCGAGCGCTTACGTCCTTGCCCCTTCATGCTCGCACATTGGGCCGGAGGAGAGAGCGGACCAGGGAACGGCGAATGCGTCACATCGACACTATGGCCATCGTCAAACTGACGTGAAGCAGCTATGATAGATAACGTCAATTAGACGAAAAGGTTCGTCTGTCAGATCAGAAAAGGTGCGTGCCGTGACCACCGCCCAGCCTTCCGCGGACCTCGTGGACCTCGACGTCCAGCCGACGCCTCTCGCGCTGCTGCTGCTCGGCCGCGAAGCCGACCCGAAGAGCGAGCGCGGCGTGGATTGCCCCGGCGACCTGCCGTCCCCCTCCGACCCCGACCTGGTGGAGCGCGCCCGCGCCGCCAAGGAGAAGCTCGGGAGCAAGGTCTTCGTCCTCGGCCACCACTACCAGCGCGACGAGGTCATCCAGTTCGCCGACGTCACCGGCGACTCCTTCAAGCTGGCGCGGGACGCCGCCGCGCGGCCGGACGCCGAGTACATCGTCTTCTGCGGTGTGCACTTCATGGCCGAGTCCGCGGACATCCTGACGACGGACGACCAGAAGGTCGTCCTGCCCGACCTGGCCGCCGGCTGCTCGATGGCCGACATGGCCACCGCCGAGCAGGTCGCCGAGTGCTGGGACGTGCTGACCGAGGCCGGGATAGCCGAGCAGGTCGTCCCCGTCTCGTACATGAACTCGTCGGCCGACATCAAGGCCTTCACCGGCAAGCACGGCGGCACGATCTGCACGTCGTCGAACGCCAAGCGCGCCCTGGAGTGGGCCTTCGAGCAGGGCGCCTCCCAGTCGTCGACAAAGGTGCTGTTCCTGCCCGACCAGCACCTCGGCCGCAACACCGCCGTGCGGGACATGGGCTTCTCGCTCGACGACTGCGTGGTCTACAACCCGCACAAGCCGAACGGCGGCCTGACCGTCGAGCAGCTGCGCGCCGCGAAGATGATCCTGTGGCGCGGGCACTGCTCGGTGCACGGGCGCTTCTCGCTGGAGAGCGTGGAGGACGTGCGCGCCCGCATTCCGGGCGTGAACGTCCTGGTGCACCCCGAGTGCAAGCACGAGGTCGTCGCCGCGGCCGACTACGTGGGCTCCACGGAGCACATCATCAAGACCCTGGAGGCGGCGCCGGCGGGCTCCAAGTGGGCCATCGGGACCGAACTGAACCTCGTACGCCGTCTGGCGAATCGTTTCGCCGCCGAGGACAAGGAGATCGTCTTCCTCGACAAGACGGTCTGCTTCTGTTCGACCATGAACCGCATCGACCTGCCGCACCTGGTCTGGACCCTGGAGTCCCTCGCCGAGGGCAGCCTCGTCAACCAGATCGAGGTGGACCGGGAGACCGAGCAGTTCGCCAAGCTGGCCCTGGAGCGGATGCTGGCGCTTCCGTAGTCCTCCTTTTCTCGCGCGTAAGGGGCGCCCGCTATTGCGGGCGCCCCTTACGCATGGGAGGAGTCACTCCACCCTTGGACGTACCAGGCCCGATTCGTACGCGATGACGACGAGTTGAGCCCGGTCGCGCGCGCCGAGCTTCGCCATGGCCCTGTTCACATGGGTCTTCACGGTGAGCGGGCTGACCTCGAGGCGCTCGGCGATCTCGTCGTTCGAGTGGCCGCCCGCGACCTGCACGAGGACCTCACGCTCGCGGCCGGTGAGCGCGTCGAGCCGCTCGCCGCCCACGGGCGCGTCCCCGTCGAGGCCCTCGCCCTGCGCGAGGAACTTGGCGATCAGCCCCTTCGTGGCCACCGGGGAGAGCAGTGCCTCGCCCGCAGCCGCGATGCGGATGGCGCCGAGCAGCTCGTCGGGCTCCGCGCCCTTGCCGAGGAACCCGGAGGCACCGGCGCGCAGCGACTGCACCACGTACTCGTCGACCTCGAACGTCGTCAGCATCACCACGCGCACATGGGCCAGGGACGGGTCGGCGCTGATCAGACGGGTGGCGGCGAGTCCGTCGGTGCCGGGCATCCGGATGTCCATGAGGACCACGTCGGCCCGCTCCGACGTGGCGAGCGCGACCGCCTCCGCCCCGTCGGACGCCTCGCCGACCACCTCCATGTCGGGCTCGGAGTCGACGAGCACCTTGAACGCGCTGCGCAGCAGCGCCTGGTCGTCGGCGAGCAGTACGCGGATCGTCACGCCGTCCCTCCCTTTGCCGTGGTGACGGGAAGGATCGCATGGACGCGGAAGCCGCCTCCGTAGCGGGGGCCCGCCGAGCAGCTGCCGCCGAGCGCGGTGACGCGCTCGCGCATGCCGAGCAGGCCGTGGCCGCCGCCGTCGGTGTTCTCTCCACCGTCCTTGCCGGGGCCGGGGCCGTCGTCGATGACGGTGACCTCCACGTTCGGGCCGACGCGGACGACGCTCACCTCCGCCTTGGCGTCCTTCCCCGCGTGCTTCTGCACGTTGGTCAGCGCCTCCTGGATGATCCGGAACGCGGCGAGGTCGACGGCGGCCGCCAGGTCGAGGCCGACCTGGCCGAGCGCCACCTCCACGGGCAGACCGGCGTTGCGGAACGTCTCCACGAGCTCGTCGAGGCGGTGCAGGCCCGGGGCCGGCTCGGTGGGCGCCTCGGGGTCGCCGGTCTGCCGCAACAGGCCGACGGTGGCGCGGAGTTCGTTGAGCGCGGAGCGACTGGCGTCCCGTACGTGCGAAAGGGCCTCCTTCGCCTGGTCGGGCCGCTTGTCCATGACGTGCGCGGCGACACCGGCCTGCACGTTGACCAGGGCGATGTGGTGGGCGACCACGTCGTGCAGATCGCGGGCGATGCGCAGCCGCTCCTCGGCGACGCGGCGCCTGGCCTCCTCCT
Source organism: Streptomyces sp. NPDC093510 (assembly GCF_040683555.1). Classification (NCBI taxonomy): domain Bacteria; kingdom Bacillati; phylum Actinomycetota; class Actinomycetes; order Kitasatosporales; family Streptomycetaceae; genus Streptomyces; species Streptomyces sp. NPDC093510. Next base: position 60,983 of record NZ_JBFBEE010000040.1, on the reverse strand, counting down.
CCCGCGTGCGCTCAGCCCGCTCGGCGCGCTCCCTTATGGCGTCCACGAAGGCGCGGCGGCTGCGCACCGCGTCGCCCGCGGCGGCGGCCATCCCGGTCCACGCGAAGATGCCGAGGTTTTCCTGCGCGTACCAGGGCAGGGGGCCCGAGAGCATCGCGACGCCGGTGAGGCCCGCCATGGTGACGAGGCCGATCCGCCACGTCGTGGAGCGGTCCGTGTTGGCGGCGACGGTGAACAGCGCGATGACGGCGCACATCACGACGGGGGCGCGGGGTTCGCCGGTGAGCAGCTCGACGATGGAGGCGGCGCACGTCGCGGCCAGCACGGACCAGGGGGCGCGGCGCCGGAAGATCAGGGCGAGCGCGCCGAGCGCCATCAGGAGCAGGCTCGGCGCGTCAGGGGTGCGGGTGCCCCAGTTGGGGCCGTGTTCTCCGTAGGGCTCGGCGAAGGAACCGACGACCATACAGACGAGGACGGCGAAGGCGAGCACCGCGTCCACCGCCACCGGGTGTGTTCTGGCCCAGCCGCGGCCTCGTACGAGAGTGGTCACGTGCTAAACGGTACGGGGGTCGGCCGTAGGCCTTGACCAGAACTGCGGCATCGGTTCTGGCTGCGGGGTCGTTGTGGCTGGGCGCGGCCACGCGGCGGAGCCGCACATGTCACCGCCCGCGCCCCTGGAAAGCGCTCCCCGCGGGGCGCTCCCTGCCGCGGGGCGTCAGCCTGGGATCAGGCCGTCGTCGCTCAGCATGTCGCGGACCTCGTCCAGTGTGGCGTCCGGGGAGGGGAGGATCAGTTCCGAGGGTTCCAGGGCGTCGTCCGGGAGGGGGACGCCGAGCTCCCGGACCTTGTCCAGGAGCGCGTGGAGCGTGTGACGGAAGCCGACGGCGTCGCCGCCCTCCATCTCCTCGAGCAGTTCGTCGTCCAGCTTGTTGAGTTCGGCGAAGTGGCTGTCCGCCAGCTTCACCTGCCCCTCCCCCATGATCCGTACGATCATGTCGTCCTCCTCGGACGTGAGCGGTACCGCGTGATACCTGCGTAGGGCTACTGCTTGTCGAAGCGCGGGGTGTCCTGGGGCTGCTGCGACTGGGTGCGGCCCTGGCCGCCCTCGATCGCCTGCTGCCCGCTGCTGGAGCCCCCGGCGAGCTCCGCCTTCATGCGCTGCAGTTCCAGCTCTACATCTGTACCACCGGAGAGGCGGTCGAGCTCGGTCTGGATGTCGTCCTTGGCGAGTCCGGAGGAGTCGTCGAGCGCACCGGACGCGAGCAGTTCGTCGATCGCGCCGGCCCGCGCCTGGAGCTGCGCGGTCTTGTCCTCGGCGCGCTGGATCGCCATGCCGACGTCGCCCATCTCCTCGGAGATGCCGGAGAAGGCCTCGCCGATGCGGGTCTGCGCCTGGGCCGCGGTGTACGTGGCCTTGATCGTCTCCTTCTTGGTGCGGAAGGCGTCGACCTTGGCCTGAAGCCGCTGGGCCGCGAGGGTGAGCTTCTCCTCCTCGCCCTGGAGCGTCTGGTGCTGCGTCTCCAGGTCCGTCACCTGCTGCTGGAGCGCGGCGCGGCGCGACAGGGCCTCACGGGCCAGGTCCTCGCGGCCGAGCGCCAGCGCCTTGCGCCCCTGGTCCTCCAGGGTCGAGGACTGCTTCTGGAGCTGGGTGAGCTGCAGTTCGAGGCGCTTGCGTGAGGTCGCCACGTCGGCGACGCCGCGGCGCACCTTCTGCAACAGCTCCAGCTGCTTCTGGTACGAGTAATCGAGGGTTTCGCGCGGGTCCTCGGCCCTGTCGAGGGCCTTGTTCGCCTTCGCGCGGAAGATCATCCCCATACGCTTCATGACACCGCTCATGGGCTTCGCGCGCCCCCTTCTGACGGACTTCCAGCTCCAGGTACCTGCTCAGAACCACAGTACGGGCCCTGCATCCATTACCGCACTGTTCGCGTGCTGATGCGCTCATCCCCAAGGACGACTGCGTCCGGCGCCGATCCGGCGTAAGGAGTAGGTGCACCCCTGTGAACCGACCCCGATGCCCTCGGGGCAGCCGCCGCCGAACCGGCCGCATACCGCCTGCTACGTCCCCTTAGGCACATAAATCAAGACGCCCGGTGTTGCCGGATCGTTCCCCGCCTGGCGGACGTCCATGTCCCCGCACCCCGTACCCTTGGCTTTTGTGTTCCGTAGCCGATCCAAGGAAGAGAAGGCCCCGGCCGCGCAGGCGCCGGTGACCGACTCCAACCAGCCCCGTGACCCGCAGGCCCCCAAGGGCCGCCCCACCCCCAAGCGCGCCATGGCGCAGTCGCAGCGTCGCAGCGTGACGAACACGCCGACGACGCGCAAGGAGGCCGCCAAGCGGCAGCGCGACGAGCGCCGCGCCCAGATGGCGAAGCAGCGCGAGGCGCTGGCGAGCGGTGACGAGCGGTTCCTGCCCGCCCGTGACAAGGGTCCCGTGCGCAAGTTCGCGCGCGACTTCGTGGACTCGCGCTTCTGCATCGCCGAGTTCTTCCTGCCGCTCGCGGTGATCATCCTCGTCCTGAGCATGGTCCGCGTGCCCCAGCTGCAGAACATCGCCCTGCTGCTCTGGCTCTTCGTGATCGTCCTGATCGTCGTCGACTCGGTCGCCACCGTGTTCCGTCTGAAGAAGCGCCTGAACGAGCGGTTCCCGGACCAGAACAAGAAGGGCGCTGTCGCGTACGCCCTGATGCGCACGCTCCAGATGCGCCGTCTCCGGCTGCCGAAGCCGCAGGTCAAGCGCGGAGAACGGCCCTGAGCGGATTCACCGGCGGAGCCGGGGCCTGGCTGGAGAAGCTGGGTGGCCTGCGCAACGCCGTTCGACAGGAGCTGGTGGCCCGGCAGCTCGACGAGCAGATAGCGGGGCGCTTCCCCGTGGGGCAGCGCCTGCGGGTGCTCGACGTCGGCATGGGGCAGGGCACGCAGGCGCTGCGGCTCGCCCGCGCCGGACACAAGGTGACGGGCGTCGAGCAGGACCCCGCCATGATCGCCGCCGCGCGTGCGGCGCTCGCCGAGGAGCCCGAGGGCATCCAGGGGCGGGTGCGGATCGTCGAGGGCGACGGGCACCAGACCGGGGTGCACTTCCTGCCCGGCAGCTTCGACGTGGTGCTGTGCCACGGCGTTCTGATGTACGTGGAGGAGCCCGACGCGCTCCTCGCCGGGCTGGCCCGGATGCTGGCGCCCGGCGGGCTGCTCTCGCTGCTGGTGCGCAACGCGGAGGCGCTGGCCATGCGGCCGGGCATGGCCGGGGACTGGGCGGGGGCGCTCGCCTCCTTCGACTCCGTCACGTACCGCAACCGGCTCGGGGTCGACGCCCGCGCGGACCGGCTCGACGCGCTGACCTCGGCGCTGGCGGGGATCGCGGCGCCGCTGCAGGTCTGGTACGGGGTGCGGGTCTTCACGGACACCGCGGCCGACGAAGCGGCGATTCCTCCGGAGTGGGAGCTCGAGGCACTGCTCGCCGCCGAGGAGCGGGCGGGGCGCACCGATCCGTACCGGCGGGTCGCGGCGCTGCTGCATCTCTGCGGAGTGCGGGACTAGAGGTACGGGCTCGGGGGGTCGGCGACGCCTGATCGGCCCTCTAAGTCAGGGCGACGCCGTACGACGAAACCGACACTCGGGACATGAGTGTCTCTCGTACGCGTGCCGTGTCGTCCTCCGTCCTGCCCCTTCTCGCCGTCCTCACCGCCGCCTCGCTCGTCAGCGGCTGCTCCTCAGGGTCCGGATCCGGATCCCGTGACTCCGGCGGGTCCACCACGCAGGCCGCGCCCGCCGCCGCGAGCGGTCTGCAGGACGAGTACCAGAAGGTGATCAAGGACGTTCTGCCGTCCGTCGTCCAGATCGAAGCCGCGGAGGGCCTCGGCTCCGGAGTCGTCTACGACGGCAAGGGGCACATCGTCACCAACGCCCACGTCGTGGGCAAGGAGAAGCGGTTCAAGGTGACCACCGCGACCGGCGAGCAGGCGCTGACCGCCGAGCTGGTCGCCACCTATCCGGAGCAGGACCTCGCCGTCGTCAAGCTGGGCGACGTGCCGAACGGGCTGAAGGCCGCGAAGTTCGGCGACTCCACCAAGGCCGAGGTCGGACAGATCGTGCTGGCCATGGGCTCCCCGCTCGGCCTGTCGTCCAGCGTCACCCAGGGCATCGTGTCGGCGACCGGGCGCACCGTCAGCGAGGGCCGCTCCGGCGGCGGGACCGGGGCCACCATCGCCAACATGGTGCAGACCTCGGCCGCCATCAACCCGGGCAACAGCGGCGGCGCGCTCGTCGACCTCGAAGGGCAGGTCATCGGCATCCCGACGCTCGCCGCGAGCGACCCGGACATGGGCGACAGCGCCGCGCCGGGCATCGGCTTCGCGATCCCGTCCTCGATGGTGAAGACCGTCGCCGACCAGATCATCGAGAGCGGCAGGGTGACCGACTCGGGCCGGGCCGCCCTCGGCATCACCGGCCGCACCGTCCTCGGCGACGACTACCGGCCCGCGGGCGTGGCCGTCGTCGAGGCCGGGAAGGGCGGCGCCGCGGCGGACGCGGGCATGGCGGCCGGGGACATCATCACCCGGCTCGGCGACGACGAGGTCACCACGATCAACTCACTCTCGGAGGCGCTCGCGTCGGCGCGGCCGGGCCAGAAGACGCGGGTGACGTACGTGCGGGACGGGGACGAGAGGACGACGGACGTCACGCTCGGCGAGATGTAGCCGGGGGCGTGGGCGTGGGCCGGGGGCGCGGCCCGGGAGCCGGGGGCGCGGCCCCGGAGCCGGGGGCGCGGCCCGGAAAGCCACAGGCGCGGCCCGGGAAGCCACAGGCACGGCCCGGGAAGCCGCAGGCGCGGCCCGGGGAGGCAGAGGTGCGGGAGGCGGCGGTCGTGGTCCGGCTGCCGCCTCCCGTGGTGGCCCGGGTGACCGGGCGCTCGCGCCCGGGGCCGGTGTCGAGAGCCTCTAGGCCGACGCGTCCGCGTCCTCCGGCTCGTCCTCCATGTGCAGGCTCATCGGCCCGTAGATCTTGTTCGCGTCCTCGAAGAGCGTCACCTGGTCGGCGCCGCCCTCGGCGAGCGGCTTCCAGTACTCACCGACCCAGGACTCGGCGTCGCCCTGCGTGGTGAACTCCTCGGGCTGCACCGCGGGCTGGACCTCCGTCCCGTCCGCCTTCTCGAACCGCCACGTCCATGCCGCCATGTCAGCCTCCCGAGGTCCCGTGGCGGTGTGAGAACCGCCTGAATCCGCTTGAAGCCTATCCGGGCGCGCGGCGCTCGACCCGACGCGGGAGGATCTTCGTGTGGAACTCACTCTGCTCGGCACCGGCGCCCCCGGCGGACTGCCCCTCCCCGACTGTCCCTGCGCGGCCTGCGCGACCGCGCTAGGCGACGCGGCGCGCGCCGCGACCGCGCTCCTCGTGGACGGCGTACTGCTCCTCGACCTCACCCCCGGAGCGGCCTTCGCGGCCGCCCGCGCGGGGCACTCGCTCAGCGGAGTCCGTCAGGTCCTTCTCTCGCATCCGCACGACGGGCCTCCGGTCGAGGTGCCCGCGGGGCTGCCGCAGCCCGGGCGGGTCGCCGACGGGCGGGAGTTGGCGCTGCTCACCGGGCACCGGGTGCGCGCGGTGGCGCTGGACGCGCCCGGTACCGGGTACGAGGTGACGGGGCCCGACGGGGAGCGGCTGCTGTACCTGCCGCCGGGCGGGGCGCCCGCGGGACTCGCCGAGGGGAACGGGGCCGCGGGCAACGGCGGCAACGGCGGGCATGGCGGCCATGGCGGCAACGGCGGGCACGTGACGTACGAGATGGTCCTCGCCGATGTCCTCGGGCGTCCCGACGGGCTCGCCCGGCTGCGCGCGGCCGGGGCCGTCGGGCCGACCACCGACGTGCTCGCGGTGCACATCGGCCACGAGGCGCCGCCCGGCCGTGAGCTGACGCGCCGGCTCGCCGCCGTGGGGGCGCGGGCCGTGCCGGACGGTTCGACGCTGGTGGTCGGCGCCTACGAGGACGTACCGGACGTGCCGCGCCGCACCCTTGTCCTTGGCGGCGCGCGCTCGGGCAAGTCGGTGGAGGCCGAGCGGCGTCTGGAGGCCTTCCCGGACGTGCTGTACGTGGCGACCGGCGGGACCAGGAGCGGTGACACCGAGTGGGCCCGTCGGGTGAGCCTGCACCGCGAGCGGCGTCCCGGTTCCTGGCGGACCGCCGAGACCTGCGACCTGGTGCCGCTGCTCGCCGAGGACGGGCCGCCGCTGCTCATCGACTGCCTGTCGCTGTGGCTGACCCACGTCATGGACGAGGTGAAGGCGTGGGACGACGCCGAGTGGGCGGGCGGCGGGGAGCGGGCGCTGCGGGAGCGCGTCACCGAACTCGCGGAGGCGGTGCGGGCCACCCGGCGCACGGTCGTCGCCGTCTCGAACGAGGTCGGCTCGGGCATCGTCCCCGCGACCGCGTCGGGCCGCCGCTACCGCGACGAACTGGGCCGCCTCAACACGGCGTTCGCCGGCGAGTGCGAGCACGTGCTGCTCGTCGTGGCGGGCCAGGCCCTGGCGCTGCGCGGCTGAGAGTCAGTCTGTGTCCTCACCCCGCTCCGTTCATGAGGCACCTCGGCGGGCGACGATCCGGTAGGTGTTGGCGAAGCCGGTGCGGGTGAGCAGGGGCGACAGGAGCATGTCGAGGACGCGGGCGAGCGCCACCGGGGGCAGGGACGCCCAGCGTGCCGCCTGCCGCAGCCTCAGCCGGAGCGGGGAGGCCGGCCTGGCCCGCCACGGGACGTCGGGCTCGGGCATGCGGCAGCCGAGGAAGAGCGCGACCGCCGCGGTCAGGTCGATCGGGACGTGCGCCGCGCGGCGTTCGACGGCGACGACCGTGAAGCCGAGTTCCTCCAGCGCCGCGCGGAGGTTGGCGAGCGGCATGAGGTGCAGGTGCTGCGGCTGGAAGTACGAGAGCCACCACTTGCCGAGCAGCCCCGCGTAGCGGCACTCGGGGTCGGGGGCCTCGATGAGGAGGTGTCCGCCGGGGCGCAGCACGGTTCTCGCGGCCGCGAGTTCCGCGCGGGGGTCCGGGGTGCGCGGCAGGCAGTGGAACATGCTCATCGCGTCGTACCGGCCCGCGAGGGAGTCCGCGAGCTGCGTGAGGGTGCCGCGGTGGCCCTCCTCGATGCGGCCGCGCCGTACGCCCTCCGCGACGCCGCGGCCCCGGTCGATGCCGTCGAAGGACGTGTACGGCAGCACCTGCTTGGCCAGGGCGGGGAAGTGCGCGGCACCGGTGTCGACGTCCAGCCAGCACTCGGGCTCGTCGAAGGCACCCAGGGCGCGGGCACCGGAGAGGCGGCGCTTGGCGCCCGCACCGCCGAAGCCGCCGAAAGCGCCCCGCCCGCCGATGCCGCCGCGCAAGTCCCTGCGGTAGAAGTCCCGGCCCTCCGGGGTGAGGCGGGGGTTCTGGAAGCAGTGGCCGCAGTCGCCGCACCGGTCGACCCTGAAGCTGCCCGGCTTGCGCTGGATCAGGTCGGTGGTGCGCAGCCTCGTCCGCAGCCGCCCGGAGCCGCACCAGGGGCAGTCCGTACGGCGGGGCTCGTGGAACCGCTCGGTGCCCTGGGCGAGTTCGGCGAGGTAGACGGGGCGCCGTGCGGCGACCTGGCGTGCGGCATCCGTGGTCATGGTCGTACTCCTGGAGGAAGCCGGGACAAACAGGGACGTAAGGGATCATTCCCGCATAAGTAGTGACGCTACGCATGGTGTGGTCCGTAGGGGCGTTCGAGCGGCGCCTGCACCGCTCCCGGTACTGTTCGGCGAATGAGCTCGCTGAATCTCGACGACTTCACCGACCTGATCGAGCGGCCCGACGGCGGGGTGCGCCGCGACGCCGAGGAACGCAGGGAGCGGCAGACCGTGCCGCCCGGCTCGCTGGGCCGCCTCGACGAACTCGGCGAGTGGCTCGCGGCGGCCCAGTCGGCGGTGCCGGTGCGGCCGGTCGAGCGGCCGCGCGTGGTGCTGTTCGCGGGCGACCACGGGGTCGCCGAGCTCGGTGTCTCGGCGCGGCCCGCGGGGAGCGCCGCCGATCTCGTACGTTCCGTACTGGCCGGTGAGAGCCCGGCCGCCGTGCTCGCCCGCCGCCTCGACGTGCCCGTGCGGGTCGTCGACATGGCGCTGGACTGCGACCCGGGCGAGCTGCCGGCCGAGGTCGCGGGGCACCGGGTGCGGCGCGGCTCGGGCCGTATCGACATCGAGGACGCGCTGACCGCCGAGGAGGCGGAGCAGGCGCTCCGCGCGGGCATGGCCGTGGCCGACGAGGAAGCGGACTCGGGCACCGATCTGGTCGTGCTCGGCGATGTGAGCGTGGGCGGTACGACGCCCGCGGCGACGCTGGTCGCCGCGTTGTGCGGGACCGACGCGTCCGTGGTGACGGGGCGGGGCGGGGAGCCCATCGACGACCTGGCGTGGATGCGCAAGTGCGCGGCGGTGCGGGACGCGCTGCGGCGGGCCCGGCCTGTGCTCGGCGACCAGCTGGAGCTGCTCGCCGCGGTGGGCGGCGCCGATGTGGCCGCGATGACGGGTTTCCTGCTGCAGTGCGCGGTGCGGCGTACGCCGGTGATCCTCGACGGCGTCGTGGCGTCGGCGGCGGCGCTGGTGGCCCAGCGGGTCGCGTTCCGGTCGCCGGACTGGTGGCTGGCGGGGCACGACAGCGGGGAGCCGGCCCAGGCCAAGGCGCTCGACCGGATGGCGCTCGAACCGCTCCTGAACCATGGGGTCAAGGTCGGCGAGGGTGCCGGGGCGCTCCTGGCACTGCCGCTGGTGCAGGCCGCCGCGGCGCTCTCGGCGGAGCTGCCCGAGCGGGCCGCCGCCGCGGAGGACGAGAAGCCCGAGTCGACCATCGAGGACGAGAGCTAGCCGCTGCGGCGCGGGCCCGGCGGGGCCAATTCGGACAGAACCCCTGGATCACCTAGATCATCCCCCATGGCCCGGGACCCATATGATCCCTTTTCATGGGAGATGAGCAGGTCGTCGCCGGGCGACAGGAATCACGCACCGTCATACAGCGCCGCGCCGCCGGGTTCGCCGTCTGGTATCTCCGGGCCGTCACCTTCATCAACTTCCTGAGCGCGGTCTGGGTCTCCCTCGGGCAGGACCTGCGGCAGCACAACACGGAGGACTTCTTCACCCCGTATCTGCTGACCGCCGGCTTCGCGTCGGGGGCGTTCACGCTGTTCCTTGCGATCACCATGCGGCGCCGCAAACGCGCCGCGTGGATTCTCAACTCCGTGCTCAGCGGCCTCTTCCTGCTGCTCTTCGCCCTCGCGATGGTCCTCCCTGAGATGCGCGCACACGCGCAGAACTGGATCTCGCTGGTGCTGACCGCCGCCTTCGTCGCGGCTCTGATCGCCGGCCGCCGCGAGTTCTACGCCAAGGGCGACCGCTCCAACCCCAAGCTGGCGTCGGCCGTCGCGGCCGGCGGGCTCCTGGTGACCTCGCTGATCGCGGCGCTGCTGGTCACCGCCACCAACAACGCCCACGACGAGAGCCGTTCGACCTTCCTGGACCGCTGGCGCTACGGCACCATGCGCCTCGTCTCGCTGGCCGCCGACGACGAGCACTTCGAGGGCCTCGCCACGCCCGGCTGGGTCGACGTCGCCATCAACGTCCTGAGCGCACTGCTGCTCTGCGCCGTGCTGTACGCGGCGTTCCGCTCCCGCAGGGTCGTCGATCCGCTCACCGAGGACGACGAGGAGAGGCTGCGCGCGCTGCTGGACCGGCACGGCGACCGCGACTCCCTCGGGTACTTCTCGCTGCGCCGCGAGAAGAGCGTCGTATGGTCTCCGACCGGCAAGGCGGCGGTCGCGTACCGCGTCGTCGGCGGTGTCTCGCTGGCCTCCGGTGATCCCATCGGCGACCCGGAGGCCTGGCCCGGCGCGATCGAACCGTGGCTCGCCGAGGCCCGCGAGCACGGCTGGATCCCCGCCGTGATGGGCGCGAGCGAGGAGGCGGGCACGATCTACGCGCGGCACGGCCTGGACGCCCTGGAGCTGGGCGACGAAGCCATCGTGGAGATCGCGGCCCGAGGCGCAGCCTCCAAAGAACACTTCACCCTTGAGGGGCGGGCCATGCGTACCGTCCGGCAGGCGTACAACCGTGTGAAGCGCGCCGGGTACACGGTCCGCATCCGCCGGCACGAGGACATCCCCGCCGAGGAGATGGCGGCCCTCCTGGAGCGCGCCGACGACTGGCGCGACGGAGCCACCGAACGCGGCTTCTCCATGGCGCTCGGGCGGCTCGGCGACCCGGCGGACGGGCAGTGCGTGATGGTCGAATGCACGGACGTCGACGGCGTGTTGCGAGCGGTGCTCTCCTTCGTCCCGTGGGGGCCGCACGGGCTCTCCCTGGACCTGATGCGGCGTGACCGCGACTCCGAGAACGGCCTGATGGAGTTCATGGTCATCGAACTCCTGCAGCACGCCCCCGAGATCAAGATCACTCAGGTGTCGCTCAACTTCGCGATGTTCAGGTCGGTCTTCGAACGCGGCTCACGGCTCGGCGCGGGCCCGGTCCTGCGCCTGTGGCGGTCGCTGCTCAGCTTCTTCTCCCGGTGGTGGCAGATCGAGTCCCTCTACCGGGCCAACGCCAAGTACCGGCCGATCTGGGAACCCCGCTTCCTCCTCTTCGAGAAGAGCTCCGACCTCCTGCGCATCGGCGTCGCCTCCGGTCGGGCGGAGGGCTTCCTCGAAGCGCCGGGCCTGCCGAAGTGGCTGCACCGCAAACACCTGGAGTCGAGACGATGAGTGCCCTGGCCCGCTACGCACGCGCCGAGTGGGGGCCGCTCTTCTCCACCGTGCGCGACGCGCTCGCCGCCCGGCGCTGGCGGGCCGTGCCCATGACCCTGGCGGCGGTCTGTCTCACGGCTGTCTTCCAGTACGTGCAGAACCAGCCCTGGGGCTTTCGATTCGTCCAGGACATCGGCTGCGTACGCGCCGAGGACCCTCTCTGGCTGGCCCTGCTCCGCACGCCGCTCTCCCTCTTCGTGCCCGCCCTCGACCTGCCCGTGTGGGGCGCGCTCGCGCAACTCCTGATCGTCTTCGGAATCGCGGAGATCTGCCTGGGCCGGTGGCGCACGCTGCTCGTCGCGTACACGGCCACACTCGCCGGCACGCTCTACGCGCGCGTGGGCATCGAGTTGGGCCCCGGCAACCCGATCGGTCTGCCGGCGTCCGACGCGCAGGTCGTCGACACCGGCCCGTCCGCCGCCGTCGTCGGCCTCGCCGTCCTCGTGTGCTGGCGCTACCGGGCGTACTTCACCGCCGCCCTGGTCACCGTCCTGATGGTCGTCGAGGTGCTGGTCAAGAACAACCTCGCGGGCAAGGAGCACCTGGCCGCCATCGCCGCCGTGCTCGTGCTGTGCGCGATCGAGGCGGTACGTCACCGGCGCGGCGGCACACGCTCCGACGGGTCCTCGGACGGTTCCGGCCCGGAGGGCGAGGGGCCCGGCGTGAAGCCGCCGATCCAGTCCTGAAGCCTGCGGCGCGGACCGGTCCATCGGCGGTCGTGCCGGAAGGCCCGCAGCCCCGCACGCGCGCGTGCCCGGTGCCGGTTGCGGTAGAACCGCCGCGCCCACGCCGACCCCGGCCGGGCGAGCCGGACCGCGCCGACCAGCGCGACGAGCGGGACCACCATCCCGATCAGAGCCGTGCGCAGCTTGCCCTTGAGGAGCGCGATCACGGCGAAGGCACAGTTGACGCCGACGTTCAGCGCGAACAGGGCCCGGTTCTGCCGCTCGACGGGCGTCAGGTCGTTGACCCCGAGCGGCGTGAAGCCGGTGAGCACGAGCACCACCAGGGCGGCCGTGAGCATGACGACCTCCACGCTCTTGCGGCCCTGCTCGCTCCAGTAGACGTCGTCGAGATGGAGGATCAGCGCGAACTCGTCGAGCACGAGGCCCGCGCCGAGCCCGAAGATGACGGCGGCGTACAGCGGCCCGGCGCCGTGCCGTCCCGCGGCCACCGCCCAGAACCCGCCGACCAGCATGAGGAAGATCCCCGGCACGACGTGGTGGACGTGCACGTCACCGGTGCTGATGTTCCGGAACGGCCCCCTGCCCGCCCGGATCAGCCGCGTGATGGTCCGGGTGACCAGGAACGACCCGACGAACGAGAGCAGCGCGAGCAGCAGCGGCAGCTTCCCCGGCTCGACGATGTTCCGGTACCACCAGTCGTTCATGCGGCCCGCCAGGCGTTCATGCGCCCATCCTCCGTCTCCGGAGAGTGATCCGCAGGGCGGGCCGTCGCCGCGGGGTAGCCTTCCGCGGTGACCGGAACCTCCCCCGCCGACGGCATACGTTTCGCCTTCGGCACCCTCACCGCGCTCCCCGTCAGGGTCACCCGCTGGGACCGCGAGGCCGCGCGCGGCGGCATGCAGTGCGCCCCCCTCGCCGGGCTGGTGATCGGCCTCTGCGCGGCGGGCGTCGGCGGCGTCCTGGCGCTCCTCGGCGCGGGCCCGCTCCTCGCCGCCACCGCGACCGCCGCGACCCCCGCCGCCCTCACCCGCGGCCTGCACCTCGACGGGCTCGCGGACACCGCGGACGGTCTCGGCAGCGCCAAGCCCGCCGAGGACGCGCTGCGCATCATGAAGCAGTCCGACATCGGCCCCTTCGGGGTCATCACCTTGCTCTTCGTGCTGCTCGCCCAGGTGGCCGTGCTCTTCCAGCTGTACGAGGCCTCGTGGGCCCGCGGTGCCTTCGCCGCGGTCGTCTCGGCGACCACCGCGCGCCTCGCCCTCACCCTGGCCGCCCGTGACGGGGTGCCGCCCGCCCGCCCCGAGGGGCTCGGCGCCGCCGTCGCCGGGGTGGTCCCGCGCGGCCGCGCGTGGGGCGTCGCCGCCGTCGTCGTGTGCGCGGCCGCGGCCGCGGGCGTGCCGTTCGGTACGGCCGGCGTCGTGCGGGGCGCGGCGGCCGTCGTACTGGCGCTCGGCGCCGCCGAGTTGCTGCTGCGGCACTGCGTACGGCGGTTCGGCGGGGTCACCGGAGACGTCTTCGGCGGCCTCGCGGAGACGGCGGCGACCGGTGCCCTGATCGTGCTCGCCCTGGGCTGACACCGCCTCGCCCTGGGCTGACACCGCGCCGGACACACACAGTGAGGCGCACCGCAGCGCTCACGGGCGTAGGCTCGCGACGGGCTCACCACCCCGCAGCCCGACGAAACTCACCGAAAGAGGACCTCACCACCGTGACTGCTCTGACTCTCAGCACCGCCGCCGCGACCGGCCTGCGCGCCGACGCGATCGTCGTCGGTGTCGCGAAGGGCGCTGGATCCAAGGGGGGCCTGGTCGTCGCCCCCGGCGCCGAGGCCGTGGACAAGGCGTACGACGGCAAGCTCGCGTCCGTCCTGGAGACCCTCGGCGCCTCGGGCGGCGAGGGTGAGGTGACGAAGCTCCCCGCGCCGTCCGGCTGCAAGGCGCCGGTCGTCGTCGCGGTCGGTCTCGGCGAGGTCCCGGACAAGGACGAGACGTACGGCACGGACGCGCTGCGCCGTGCCGCCGGTGTCGCCGCCCGCGCCCTGACCGGTTCGAAGAAGGCCGCGTTCGCGCTGCCCGTCGAGGACGCCGACGACGCCGGCGCCATCGCGGAGGGTGCCCTCCTCGGCTCGTACTCCTTCGACGCGTACAAGGGCCAGGCCGACGCCAAGGAGAAGAAGAACGGCAAGGACGCCAAGGCCCCGCTGGCCGAGGTCGCCCTGCTCGGCGCCAAGCCCCGCGACAAGGCGTACAAGGCCGCGGTCGACCGCGCCACCGCCGTCGCGCAGGAGCTGAACCGCGCCCGCGACCTGGTCAACACCCCGCCGAACGACCTCAGCCCCGAGGCCTTCGCCGCCGTCGCCCAGGCCGCGGCCAAGGAGCACGGCATCAAGGTCCAGGTGTTCGACGAGAAGGCCCTCGCCAAGGGCGGCTACGGCGGCATCCTCGGCGTCGGCGCAGGATCGGACGCCCCGCCGCGCCTGGTGAAGCTCTCGTACACGAGCTCCAAGGCGAAGAAGCACCTCGCCTACGTCGGCAAGGGCATCACGTACGACTCGGGCGGCATCTCGCTGAAGCCCGCCGGTCACAACGAGACCATGAAGTGCGACATGGCCGGCGCCGCCGCGGTGTTCGCCGCCGTCGTCGCCGCCGCGCGCCTCGGCCTGGAGGTGAACGTCACCGGCTGGCTGGCGCTCGCCGAGAACATGCCGTCCGGCTCCGCGACCCGCCCCGGCGACGTCCTGCGCATGTACAGCGGCAAGACCGTCGAGGTCCTCAACACCGACGCCGAGGGCCGTCTCGTCCTGGCCGACGCGATCGCCAAGGCCTCCGAGGACCAGCCCGACGCGATCGTCGACGTGGCGACGCTCACCGGCGCCATGATGATGGCGCTCGGCAACCGCACCTTCGGCATCATGGCCAACGACGACGCCTTCCGTACGTCGGTCCACGAGATCGCCGAGGAGGCCGGCGAGCCGTCCTGGCCGATGCCGCTCCCCGCCGACCTGCGCAAGGGCATGGACTCCCCCACCGCCGACATCGCCAACATGGGCGAGCGCATGGGCGGCGGCCTGGTCGCCGGTCTCTTCCTCCAGGAGTTCGTCGGCGAGGGCATCACCTGGGCCCACCTCGACATCGCGGGCCCGGCCTTCCACGAGGGCGCCCCCTTCGGCTACACCCCCAAGGGCGGCACCGGCTCCGCGGTCCGCACCCTGGTCCGGCTGGCCGAGCACACCGCCGCGGGCGACCTGGGCTGACCCCGGACGTGCCGAGGGCCCCGGACCCGTCTGGTGTCCGGGGCCCCTGTGTGATTTCGCCCTCGACGAAATCCGTACGTTCGTACGCAAGAGAAGGCCCTGGGGACGGTCGATCCGACGTCTCACAGCCTGGCCCGGCGTCCCGTCTGTCGGCGACAAGTGCGAAGATGGGTTCTCGGCAGGACAGGGCCCCCACCAAAGGGCCGAAACAAGAGCGGCCGAATACCAGCCGACCGACCGGTCGTCCCCCGCGAAAAGGGGTCCGGCGTACGGCGCACATGCATGGAGGACGTGACGTGGCGAACGACGCCAGCACCGTTTTCGACCTAGTGATCCTCGGCGGCGGTAGCGGCGGTTACGCCGCGGCGCTGCGCGGAGCGCAGCTGGGCCTGGACGTCGCACTGATCGAGAAGAACAAGCTCGGCGGCACCTGCCTGCACAACGGCTGCATCCCCACGAAGGCGCTGCTGCACGCCGGCGAGATCGCCGACCAGGCGCGCGAGGCCGACCAGTTCGGCGTGAAGGCCACCTTCGAGGGCATCGACATGGCGGCCGTCCACAAGTACAAGGACGACGTGATCTCGGGCCTGTACAAGGGCCTGCAGGGTCTCGTCGCCTCCCGCAAGGTGACGTACATCGAGGGCGAGGGCAAGCTGTCGTCGCCGACCTCCGTGGACGTGAACGGCCAGCGTGTCCAGGGCCGCCACGTCCTCCTCGCGACCGGCTCCGTGCCGAAGTCGCTGCCGGGCCTGGAGATCGACGGCAACCGCATCATCTCCTCGGACCACGGCCTGACCCTGGACCGCGTGCCGAAGTCCGCGATCATCCTGGGCGGCGGCGTCATCGGCGTCGAGTTCGCCTCGGCGTGGAAGTCCTTCGGGGCCGACGTCACGGTCATCGAGGGCCTCAAGCACCTCGTGCCCGTCGAGGACGAGAACAGCTCCAAGCTTCTCGAGCGCGCGTTCCGCAAGCGCGGGATCAAGTTCAACCTCGGCACCTTCTTCGACAAGGCCGAGTACACGCAGGACGGCGTGCGGGTGACCCTCGCCGACGGCAAGACCTTCGAGGCCGAGGTCCTCCTGGTCGCCATCGGCCGCGGCCCGGTCTCGCAGGGCCTCGGGTACGAGGAGCAGGGCGTCGCGATGGACCGCGGCTACGTCCTCGTCGACGAGTACATGCAGACCAACGTCCCGACCATCTCGGCCGTGGGCGACCTGGTGCCGACCCTCCAGCTCGCGCACGTCGGCTTCGCCGAGGGCATGCTGGTGGCGGAGCGCCTGGCCGGTCTCAAGACCGTCCCGGTCGACTACGACGGCGTGCCCCGGGTGACGTACTGCCACCCCGAGGTCGCCTCCGTGGGCATCACCGAGGCCAAGGCCAAGGAGATCTACGGCGCGGACAAGGTCGTCGCCCTCAAGTACAACCTCGCGGGCAACGGCAAGAGCAAGATCCTCAAGACCGCGGGCGAGATCAAGCTCGTCCAGGTCAAGGACGGTGCCGTGGTCGGCGTCCACATGGTCGGCGACCGCATGGGCGAGCAGGTCGGCGAAGCCCAGCTGATCTACAACTGGGAAGCGCTGCCGGCCGAGGTGGCCCAGCTCATCCACGCCCACCCGACCCAGAACGAGGCGCTCGGCGAGGCCCACCTGGCCCTGGCGGGCAAGCCGCTGCACTCCCACGACTGACCTTCGGTCACACGGGCGCGACGACCAGACTTTCCGCATTCCCCAAGCTCTCGACTTCGCTCGAGCAGGGGAGTCCCCATCCGTAAGGAGCAACTGAAACCATGGCGGTTTCCGTATCCCTTCCGGCGCTCGGCGAGAGCGTCACCGAGGGCACTGTCACCCGTTGGCTGAAGGCCGAGGGCGAGCGCGTCGAGGCCGACGAGCCGCTGCTCGAGGTCTCGACCGACAAGGTCGACACCGAGATCCCCTCCCCCGCCGCCGGCATCCTGGCGTCCATCAAGGTCGCCGAGGACGAGACCGTCGAGGTCGGCGCCGAGCTCGCCGTCATCGACGACGGCTCGGGCGACGCGGGCGGTTCGGCCGCCCCGGCGCAGGAGGAGGCCCCCGCCGCTCCCGCGCAGGAGGAGGCCCCGGCCGCCCCCGCGCAGGAGGAGGCCCCCCAGCAGCAGGCGGCCCCGGCCCAGTCCGGCGGTTCCGCCGAGGGCACCGAGGTCACCCTGCCCGCGCTCGGCGAGTCCGTCACCGAGGGCACCGTCACCCGCTGGCTGAAGGAGGTCGGCGAGGAGGTCGCGGCCGACGAGCCCCTCCTGGAGGTCTCGACGGACAAGGTCGACACCGAGATCCCGTCGCCGGTCGCGGGCGTGCTGCTCGAGATCGTCGTCGGTGAGGACGAGACCGCCGAGGTCGGCGCCAAGCTCGCCGTCATCGGTGCGCCCGGTGCCGCCCCGGCCCCGGCCAAGGAGGAGGCCCCGGCCGCCCCCGCGCAGCCCGAGGCCCCGAAGCAGGAGGCGCCGAAGCAGGAGGCCCCGGCCCCCGCCCCGGCCCAGCCCGCCGCCCCGGCCGCGGCTCCGGCCGCCCCGGCGCAGCCCGCCGCTGCCGCCCCGGCTCCGGCGCAGCCCGCGGCCCCGGCCAAGCCGGCCCCCGCCGCCCCGGCGCAGGCCACCCCGGCCGACGACGGTGCCTACGTCACCCCGCTGGTGCGCAAGCTCGCCTCCGAGAACGGTGTGAACCTCTCCGAGGTCACCGGTTCCGGTGTCGGCGGCCGCATCCGCAAGCAGGACGTCATCGCCGCCGCCGAGGCCAAGAAGTCGGCCCCGGCCCCCGCCGCCGCCGCTCCTGCCGCCGCGCCGAAGACCCCGGCCCTGGAGGTCTCTCCCCTCCGCGGCCAGACGGTCAAGATGACCCGCATGCGCAAGGTCATCGGCGACAACATGATGAAGGCCCTGCACTCGCAGGCCCAGCTGACCTCGGTCGTCGAGGTCGACATCACCAAGCTGATGAAGCTGCGCGCCAAGGCGAAGGACTCCTTCGCGGCCCGCGAGGGCGTCAAGCTCTCGCCGATGCCGTTCTTCGTCAAGGCCGCCGCCCAGGCGCTGAAGGCCCACCCGGTCATCAACGCCCGGATCAACGACGACGAAGGCACCATCACGTACTTCGACTCGGAGAACATCGGCATCGCCGTGGACGCCGAGAAGGGTCTGATGACGCCGGTCATCAAGGGTGCGGGCGACCTGAACATCGCCGGTATCTCGAAGAAGACCGCCGAGCTGGCCGGCAAGGCCCGTGGCGGTGGCCTCACCCCGGACGACATGTCCGGCGCCACCTTCACGATCTCCAACACCGGTTCGCGCGGCGCCCTGTTCGACACGGTCATCGTGCCGCCGAACCAGGCCGCGATCCTCGGCATCGGTGCCACGGTCAAGCGTCCGGTCGTCATCAACCACCCCGACCTCGGCGAGACCATCGCGGTGCGGGACATGACGTACCTGTCGCTCTCCTACGACCACCGTCTGGTGGACGGCGCGGACGCCGCCCGCTACCTGACCGCGGTCAAGGCGATCCTGGAGGCGGGCGAGTTCGAGGTCGAGCTCGGCCTGTAGTCACAGCGCCCCGTGCGTCTGTAACACTCGTCTCATCAGCGCGTACGCCCCCGTCCGGAGTCCTCCGGGCGGGGGCGTCGCCGTATTGTCTAGGGGTCACAACGCCCTGGGGCGCTGCCCCCGCCGGAGGAGCCCACATGACCGCGCCCGTCGTTCACTCGCTGCGCGAACAGATCCGCGAGCACATCGTGGAGGGGATCGTCAGCGGGCGCTGGAAGCCGGGCGAGCGCATCGTGGAGCGCCGGATCGCGGTGGAGCTGGAGGTCTCCCAGACCCCGGTCCGTGAGGCGCTGCGCGAGCTGGAGACGCTGCGGCTGATCGAGTCGGCACCCAACAAGGGCGTACGCGTACGCAACTTGACGGCCGCCGACCTGGAGGAGAGCTACCCGGTGCGGGCGGGCCTGGAGGCCATCGCCGCCGAGCTCGCGGCGGAGCGGCTCGCCGATGACTGCTCGGCCCTGGAGCCGCACGTCGCGGCCCTCTACGAGGCGGACCGGGCCGCCGACGGCACGGCCCAGGTGCGGCACACCGTCGGATTCCACCGGGAGCTGGTGCGTGCGGCGGACAACTCCGTCCTGCTGCACACCTGGGAGGGCCTCGGCATCGAGGTGTTCACGGCCCTGTCGATCCGCTGGCTGGGCACGGTCCAGCAGTCGTACGCGGAGGAGCACGAGACCCTCGTCTCCGCCTTCCGGCGCCGTGACCCGGCCATCGCGGACCTGGTCAAGTCCCACGTGCTGGGCTGCGCGCCGCGCCCGTGACACCCGCGCTCATCCGTGGCGCCTTGCCGCCAAACGTGCTCCCACCTGCGTAAATCCTTCAAATCGAAGGCACCGCGTGCCCGCTTTGCTGGCACCGGATGCCTACTTTCCCGGTATGAAGGAGTTTTCCCCTTCAACCCTTTGATCGATCATCGATCACGGAGTTACAGTCTCCGACGGGCTCAGACCAGAGCTTCACGCCCTGTCCTGCCAAGCACCGGGCACCCCCACCCCTTACCGAACAGGGGACCCCCTCCGACTCAGGAAGGCGGCGACATGACCGACCCCTCCGCAATCCAGCCGAGCGAGCTCGACCAGCTCCCGGACCGCGACCCCGAGGAGACCGCCGAATGGCAGGCCTCCCTGGACGCCGTCACCGAGGCGGCCGGGCCGCATCGTGCCGCATACCTGATGCGCCGCACGCTGGAGCGCGCCGAGGGCGCGGGCCTGGCGCTGCCCAAGCTGCTCGAGACGGACTACGTCAACACCATCCCCACCTCCGCCGAGCCGTCCGTCGACGGTGACGAGGAGATGGAGCGCAAGATCACGGCGTGGAACCGCTGGAACGCGGCCGCCATGGTCAGCCGCGGCTCCAAGTACGGCGTCGGCGGCCACATCGCGACCTTCGCGTCCGCGGCCTGGCTGTACGAGACCGGCTTCAACCACTTCTTCAAGGGCAAGGAATCCGAGGACGCCCCCGGCTCCGGTGACCAGCTCTACATCCAGGGCCACGCCTCCCCCGGCATCTACGCCCGCGCGTTCCTGGACGGCCGCCTGAACGAGGCGCAGCTCGACAACTTCCGCCAGGAGGCCGGCGGCAACGGCCTGCCCTCCTACCCGCACCCGCGCCGCCTGCCCTGGCTGTGGGAGTTCCCGACCGTCTCCATGGGGCTCGGCCCGCTCTCCGCCATCTACCAGGCGCGCTTCAACCGGTACCTCACCAACCGCGGCATCAAGGACGTCTCCGCCTCGCACGTGTGGGCGTTCCTCGGTGACGGCGAGATGGACGAGCCCGAGTCGACGGCGGCCCTCGCACTGGCCGCGCGTGAGGGCCTCGACAACCTCACGTACGTCATCAACTGCAACCTGCAGCGCCTCGACGGCCCGGTCCGCGCCAACTTCCGCGTGGTGCAGGAGCTGGAGGCCCAGTTCCGCGGCGCCGGCTGGAACGTCATCAAGGTCCTGTGGGGCAACGCCTGGGACGAGCTGTTCCAGCTCGACACCACCGGCGCCCTGGTCCGCCGCCTCCGCGAGGTGCCGGACGCGCAGTTCCAGACGTACGCGACGCGCGACGCCGCGTACATCCGCGAGCACTTCTTCGGCTCCGAGCCCGCGCTCGTCGAGCTCGGCAAGCTGCTCAGCGACGACAAGATCAGCGAGTGCTTCCACCTCTCGCGCGGCGGCCACGAGGCCCGCAAGGTCTACGCGGCCTACCGTGCGGCGCTCACCCACAAGGGTGCGCCGACCGTGATCCTCGCGCAGACGGTCAAGGGCTTCACCCTCGGCAAGGGCTTCGAGTCCAAGAACGCCAACCACCAGATGAAGAAGCTGACGGTGGACGAGTTCAAGGACATGCGGGACCTCCTTGAGCTGCCGATCCCGGACAGCGCCTTCGCCGACGGCCAGGTGCCCTACGGCCACCCCGGCGCCGACTCCCCCGAGGTCCGCTACCTCCAGGAGCGCCGCGCGGCCCTCGGCGGCCCGGCCCCGGCCCGCCGCACGCAGCCGCTGGCGCCGCTGCCCGCCGCCGCGGACAAGACGTTCGCCTCCTTCGACAAGGGCTCCGGCTCGCAGTCGGTGGCGACGACCATGGCGTTCGTACGCCTGGTGAAGGACCTCGTACGCGACAAGGAGACCGGCAAGCGCTGGGTGCCGATCGTCCCCGACGAGGCGCGCACCTTCGGCATGGAGTCGCTCTTCCCGTCGCTCGGCATCTACTCGCCGAAGGGCCAGACGTACGAGCCGGTCGACCGCGACCAGCTGATGTACTACAAGGAGGCCAAGGACGGCCAGATCCTCAACGAGGGGATCACCGAGGCCGGCTCCATGGCGGACTTCATCGCCGCGTCCACCGCGTACGCCACGCACGGCGAAGCGATGATCCCCTTCTACATCTTCTACTCGATGTTCGGCTGGCAGCGGACCGCCGACCAGATGTGGCAGCTCGGCGACCAGCTCGGCCGCGGCTTCCTCGTCGGCGCGACGGCCGGTCGTACGACGCTGACGGGTGAGGGTCTGCAGCACGCGGACGGTCACTCGCCGGTCATCGCCGCGACCAACCCGGCGGCCCTCTCCTACGACCCGGCGTTCGCGTACGAGATCGCCGCGATCGTCAAGGAGGGTCTGCGCCGCATGTACGGCGAGGCCCACGAGGGCGAGGACCAGAACGTCTTCTACTACCTCACCGTCTACAACGAGCCCATGCCGCAGCCCGCGAAGCCCGCGGGTGTCGACGAGGGCATCGTCAAGGGCCTGTACCGCTTCAACACGGCGGAGTCCGCGGGCCTCTCCCCTGCGGCCAACGCCGCGCGCATCCAGCTGCTCGGCTCCGGCACGGCCATCCACTGGACCCTGAAGGCCCAGAAGATGCTCTCCGAGGAGTGGGGCGTGGCCGCCGACGTGTGGTCCGCGACGTCCTGGACCGAGCTGCGCCGCGACGCTCTGGAGGCCGACGAGGCCATCCTGCGCGGCGAGGAGCGCACCCCGTTCATCCGTACGGCGCTGGAGGGCGCCCAGGGCCCGGTCCTGGCCGTCTCCGACTACATGCGTCAGGTCCCCGACCAGATCGCGCAGTGGGTCGAGCAGGACTACTCCTCGCTCGGCGCGGACGGCTTCGGCCTCTCCGACACGCGTGACGCCGCGCGCCGCCACTTCGGCATCGACGCGGAGTCGATCGTCGTCGCCGCGCTGGCGCAGCTCGCCCGCCGCGGCGAGGTGCCCGCCTCCGCGGTGAAGGAGGCCCGGGCCAAGTACGGCCTGTAGGAACTCCTGTTCCACATGGGTGTGGGCCCCTGCCGTCGGCAGGGGCCCACACCCATGTGTGCGTGACGGCATCATGGGGCCATGCGCGCTGCCCGCCTCATCAAGATGGTGCTGCTGCTCCAGGCACGGCCCTCCATGACCGCCGCCGAGCTGGCCGCCGAGCTCGAGGTGTCCGAGCGGACCATCACGCGTGACGCGCAGGCGCTGTCCGAGGCGGGCGTCCCCGTCTACGCGGACCGGGGCCGCACCGGCGGGTACCGGCTGATCGGCGGCTACCGCACCCGCCTCACAGGGCTCGGCCGCGACGAGGCGGAGGCGCTGTTCCTGTCCGGGGTGCCGGGCGCGCTGCGCGAGATGGGTCTCGCGGACGCGGCGTCGGCGGCCCGGCTCAAGGTGTCGGCCGCGCTCATGCCGTCGCTGCGGGACGCCTCGCAGACGGCCTCGCAGCGGTTCCATCTGGACGCGCCGGGCTGGTTCCAGGAGACGCCCGCCCCCGATCTGCTGCCCGCCGTCGCGGAGGCGGTGTGGGACGACCGGTGCGTGACGGCCCGCTACCGCCGCCAGGAGGCCGAGGTGGAGCGGGAGTTGGAGCCCTACGGCCTCGTCCTCAAGGCGGGCGTCTGGTACCTGTGCGCGCGGGTGCCCGACTCCGGGTCGTTCCGCGTGTACCGCATCGACCGGTTCACGGCGGTGGACGCCGGTGAGGAACGGTTCGTACGGGACGAGGAGTTCGACCTGCCGGGCTTCTGGGAGGAGCGGGCGGCGCAGTTCGCGCGGGCGATCCTGCGGGCCGAGGTCGTGGTGCGGCTCTCCGGAGCGGGTGTGCGGCAGCTGCCGTACGTCACCGACCGCGCGGTCGCGCGCGAGGCGATGGAGTCGGCGGGCGAGCCGGACGCGACGGGCCGGGTGACGGTCACCCTGCCCGTCGAGAACGAGGACGTGGCGTACACGCAGCTCATGGCGCTCGGCCCGGAGGCGGAGGTGCTGGAGCCCGCCGGGTTGCGCGAGCGGTTCGCGGCCGCGGCGGCGCGCTCGGCTGCGCTCTACCGGTGATGCTCTACCGGTGGTGCTCTACCGGTGGTGCTCTACCGGTAGCCGGTGACGTCCGCCGTGGGGCTCTCCTGGTCGACCTCCGTGATGTACCGCCAGGCGTCCGGCGCGGAGCCGTCCACGTCCGTGAAGCCGTACTCCTTGGCGAGGCCGCCGCTGGAGAGCGACGTGCCGTTGTGGCGCGCCACCTCGGGGTCGGCGGCGAGGGCGACGAGCGCCCGCCCCACGAACGTCGGCGTCTCGGAGATCGCGAAGTGCGGGTTCTGCTCGCAGCCCGCCCGCCAGTCGTCCTCGGTCACCTTGAAGTGGGTGTCGAGCATGGCTTCGGAGCGCAGCCAGCCGGGGGTGAGGCAGAGCGCCGTGCAGCCGTACTCCTCGACCTCCTCGGCGAGATCGCGCGCCATGCGCAGCGGGGCCGCCTTGGCGAGGTCGTAGTAGAAGGGCTTGCGGTAGTTGGCGCCGTTGTACTCCTCGGTGCCGTCGGTGACCTCGACGACGAGGCCGCCGGGGTTCCTGATGAGGAGCGGCAGCGCGTACCGGCTGGTGACGATGTGGGTCTCGATGCCGAGGCGCAGGATGCGCAGCCCCTTGTCGAGGTCGTGCTCCCACATCTTCTTGTCCCACTCGACGTGGACGTCGCCGCCCCAGATGTCGTTGACGAGGATGTCCAGGCGGCCCTGCTCCCGGTCGATCCGCTCGACGAGCGCCTCGACCTGGGCGGGTTCCAGGTGGTCGGTGGGTACGGCGATGCCCTTGCCGCCGGCGGCGTCGACCAGTTCGGCGGTCCCCTCGACGGTCTCGGCGCTCCGGCCGATCTCACTGGTGTGCCTGCGGGTGGTCCGGCCCGTCACGTACACGGTGGCTCCGGCGCGGCCGAGCTCCACCGCCATGGCGCGGCCCGCGCCACGGGTGGCGCCCGCGACGAGGGCGATCTTTCCGGTCAGGGGTTGCGTGGTGTCCATGCCCGTGAGGCTGCCACCAAAAGCGGACATCTCCTGTCGGTCTTTCCACGGGCATGTGCACGGATAACGAGACAGCCGCATTCCGGCGCACTCCACGTGCGCCCCCACTCCCCAGGACCGATGCTTGACCCGTGATGGACGAGACGGAGTTCTGGGAGATCGTGGACAGTACCCGCGAGGCCGCCGGCGGCGACCCCGAGGACCACGCCGAGCTGCTCGTCGAGAGACTGCTGCAGTACGACCCGGACTCCGTCCTCGACTTCGCCCGGCACTTCGAGGCCCGCTACAACCGCGCCTACCGCTGGGACCTGTGGGGCGCGGCCTCGGTGCTGCTCGGCGGCGCGGGCGACGACGCCTTCGACTACTTCCGGTGCTGGCTGATCGGGCAGGGCCGGGCGGTCTACGAGGGCGCGGTGCACGACCCGGACGCGCTCGCCGAGCTCCTGGACGACTTCGACGAGGAGCTCGACGGGGACGGCGAGGAGCTCGGTTACGCGGCGGACGAGGCGTACGAGCAGCTGACCGGTGTGGACGCCCCTGACCTCGGCATCCCTCCCTCCCCGGCCGAACCGGAGGGCACCCCGCTCGACTTCGAGGACGAGGCGCTGATGGCCCGCCGGTATCCGAAGCTGTGGGACCGCTTCATGGCCGACTGAGGCCCGACCGGGGTCCGATCGCCAGAAGCGCGATCGTCAGAAGCGCGATCGTCAGAGGTGCGATCGTCAGAGGTGCGGTCGTCAGAAGTGCGTGCCGCCGTCGATGCGGATCTCCGTGCCGGTGATGAAGCGGCCGTCGTCCGAGGCGAGCATCGCGACGACGGAGGCGACGGTCTCGGGGCCCGCGAAGCCCTGGCCGAGGGCGGGCGCGAGCTTCACGAACAGGCTCATGTCGGCGTCCTCGGGCAGCCCGGGGCCGACGCTCTGCCTGCTGGCGCCTGAGCCGTCCGTCATCCCGGAGGAGATGGAGCCGGGCTGCACGGCGGTGAAGCGGATGCCCTGCTTTCCGTACTCCGCCGCGAGGGCGTGCGTCATGGACTGGATGCCGCCCTTGCTCGCCGCGTACGCCGCCATGTACGGGTGGGCGAACATCGCGGACGTCGAGCTGAAGTTGACCACGGCCGGCCCTTCGCCCCGCAGCAGCGCCGGGATCGCCTCACGGATCATCAGGAAGGTGCCGGTGAGGTTGACGCCGATGACCTGGTTGAAGGCGTCGAGGGTGGTCTCGTGGGTGTGCGAGGAGCGCAGGATGCCCGCGGCGTTCACCAGGACGTCCAGGCCGCCGAGGGCGGCGGTCGCGGCGGCGACGCCCGCCCGGACGGAGGTCTCGTCGGCGATGTTCACGACCACGGTGGTGAGGTGTTCCGCGTCGGCGCCCGCCTTGGCCGCGGTGTCCTCGAGGCCGTCCTCGCTGACGTCGGCTGCGACGACCCTGCCGCCCTCGGCCAGCATGCGCAGGACGGTCGCCTGGCCGATGCCGGAGCCGCCGCCGGTGACCAGGGCGCGGCGCCCTTCGTAGCGGTTCAGGGTCTGTGCGGCGCTCTGCATGGCGTACTCCCACTCTCGTTCCGGTCGAGCTTTCGCGATACACGTTACGCCCAGGTGGCACAATGTGCCACATTGACCCTTCGCGCCCACCTGTCGTGTTCGACGTAGGCTTCGACGGATGAGCCCCCAGTCCTCCACCCGGCCCCTCTCCCTCACGGAGCGCCGCAAGCTGGCCACCCAGCTGGAGATCGCGCACGCCGCGGCCGAGCTCTTCACCGCGCACGGGCCGGGCGGCACCACGGCCGAGGCCATCGCGGACCGGGCCGGGGTCGCGCTGCGCACCTTCTACCGGTACTTCCGCAGCAAGCAGGACGCGGTGGGCCCGCTGCTCGCCGTCGGCGGGGAACGGTGGCGGGCGCTGCTGGCCGCGAGCGAGCCGGGCGCGGCGCTCCCCGACGCCCTGGCGGGCGCGGTCGCCAAGGTGCTCGACGCGCCGGACGAGGCCGCCGCCGTCGGGCTGCGACAGGCGCGCGGGCTGCTTCGCGCGGCCGCCGACGACCCGGCACTGCGGGCGGTCTGGTACCGCGTGAACCAGGAGTCCGAGGAACGGCTGCGGCCCGTCGTCGCCGAGCTCGCGGGCGAGGGCGCGGGGCCGCTGGACATCCGGCTCGCCGCGGCGGCGGCGACCGACGCGATCCGGATCGCCCTGGAGACGTGGGCGGAGACGGACGCGGACGTCACGGGTCCGGGCTCCCCCGCGGAGCTCGCGGCGCGGTGCCTGCGGGAGCTCATGGGCGGGACGGGACTGCCGCGCGGCCGTCAGGCTTCCCCCGGACCCGCCTCCCGCCCCTGATCCTGCTCCGGTCCTGGCCCCGACCCTGGCCCTGGCCCTGGCCCCGGCCCCGGCCCCGGCCCCGGCCCCGGCGCGAACACCATCATCGTCACGTCGTCCCGCACGCGCCCCGCGTACCGCACCACGTCCTCCCACACCCGCTCGACGAGCGCGGCCGGGTCGTCCTGGAGCGCCGCGTCCGTCTTGAGCAGCGCGGTGAGGCGCTCGGGCAGCGGGTAGAACACGCCGGACGCGTCCCGCGCCTCGCTCACGCCGTCGGTCAGGCCGAACAGCAGGTCGCCGGCGAGCAGCGGCACCGTGAGACCCCCGGGCGGGGCGACGCCCGCGATGCCCAGGCCGAGCGGAGCGCCGGAGTCCACGTCCAGTTCGGTGACCTCGGGGCCGCGCAGCAGCAGGGGCGGCGGGTGCCCGCAGGAGACGACGCGTACGACGGAGGCGTCGTCGGGGAACTCCAGGAGCACCGCCGTCGCGAACAGCTCGGCGTGCTCCTGCCCCGCCGAGTCCACGACCAGCCTGCGGTCGAGCTGGGCGGCGACCCCCTCCAGGTCCGGCTTGTCGATGACCGCCTCGCGGAACGCGCCGAGCAGCGCGGCGACCGTGCCGACCGCCGCGAGCCCGTGGCCCTGCACGTCGCCGATCAGGGCGCGCACCCCGTGGGGTCCCCTGCGTACGTCGAAGAAGTCGCCGCCGACCAGCGATTCGTGCTTGGCCGCCTGGTACAGGCCCGCGAACCGCACCCGGCCGACGCGTTCCGGCAGCGGCGGCAGGACCGCGAACTGGGCCGCCTCGGCGACCGTGCGGACCGTGACGAGCTGGGCCTCGCGGCGGCTGCGCACCCAGGCGAAGACCACGCTGAGCACCGCGATGAAGGTGATCGTCAGCGCGTCGCTGTTGCCCGGGTGGCCGAGGCCGAAGTGCGGCAGGGAGAGCAGCAGGACCACGACACCCCCGACGAGGGCCGTGGCGGCGGGCCCGTACGACAGGGCGGCCAGCGGCGGGACGGCCGCGACCAGGAAGCTGAGGTCGAGCGTCTTCGGGGTGACCAGCTGGACGAGGACGATCGCGAGGAGGAGCAGCGGCGGGGGCCAGCGCACCCAGGGCGGGGGCGGTGTGCCACGCAGCAGCCAGTCGCGCTGTTCCGCGTCTCGCCGTCTGGCCGCAGCCCTGATCATCCCTTCACGCTCCTACGGGTGCGGCGCCCTCGCACGCCGGGCCGGTCCGTCGGGTCATTCGCCGGTCAGAGGGGGCGGCCCATGAGGATGTCGTCCACGTAGGCACCGTCCAGCAGGAACTCGCCGGGCAGTACGCCCTCGATGACGAAGCCCTCCGCCTCGTAGAGCTTGCGGGCGGGTGTGTTGTGCCCGAGGACGCGCAGGGTGATGCGTACCGCGCCCTGGCGGCGGGCCTCGTCCATGGCCGCCCGGAGCAGCCGCCTGCCGAGGCCCCGGCCGCGCACCTCCTCGGCGACGACGAAGCCCTGGATCTGACGGACGTGCGCGTTGACGAGGAGCGGGGTGGGGAAGCCGAGCTTCACATAGCCGACGATCCGCCCGTCCAGCTCGGCGACGAGGTGGTCGTGGGGCCCGAAGCGGTCGTTGAAGAAGGGCTCGTAGGGAGGCTGGGGGCGGGGCTGGACCGCGTGCAGCGTGGACCAGGTGGCGCGGTCGAGACGGGCGAGCGCGTCGTCGTCCTCGGGCAGTGCGGTACGTATGTGCATGTCCGGCATGGCGCAACTGTACGGCGGACGGGTGGCGCGCCACCTCGGCTTCACCGGGCGGGCGGACTCCCGGTTTTCCGGGGCAGGATGGAAGCCATGGAAACCACACAGTCGCGCGTCGCCGTGACCGGCGCCTCCGGGCTCGTAGGTACGGCACTCACGCGCTCCCTCGCCGCCGACGGGCACGACGTGGTGCGGCTGGTGCGCAGGGCTCCACGTGCCAAGGACGAGGTGCGCTGGGACCCCAAGGAGGGGTACGTCGACAAGGCCGGGCTCGCGGGCTGTACCGCGGTCGTCAATCTGGCGGGCGCGGGCATCGGCGACCACCGTTGGACGGCCGCCTACAAGCGGGAGCTCAGGGACAGCAGGGTCCTCGGCACCGGCACGCTCGCCGCCGCCGTGGCCTCGCTGGACGAGCCGCCGCGGGTGTTCGTGAACGCCAGCGCGATCGGCTACTACGGAGACACCGGTCAGCGCGCGGTGGACGAGAGCGCCCCGGCCGGGGAGGGCTTCCTGCCGTCGCTGTGCGTGGAGTGGGAAGCCTCCGCGGCGGCCGCGCAGCAGGCGGGCATCCGCACCGTCTTCGCCCGCAACGGGCTCGTGGTCGGCCGCGAGGGCGGCGCCTGGGGCCGTCTCTTCCCGCTCTTCAAGGCGGGGCTCGGCGGACGCCTCGGCAACGGCCGGCAGTACTGGAGCCACATCTCCCTGCACGACGAGGTGGCCGCGCTGCGGCATCTGATCGACACGGAGACGCTGTCGGGGCCGTTCAACCTGACGGCGCCCGAGCCGGTGACCAACCGTGAGGTGACGGCGGCGATGGGGCGGGTGCTGCGCCGGCCCACGCTCTTCCCGGCGCCCGCGCCCGCGCTGCGTGTGGTGCTCGGGGAGATGGCGGGGGACGTTCTCGGCAGCCAGCGGGTGCTGCCGACGCGGCTCCTGGAGTCGGGCTTCTCCTTCGCGTTCCCCGGTATCGACGAGGCGATCCGGGCGGCGCTGCGCTGAGGGGTGCGGGCCGGCCGGAGTCACCTGGCCCGGCCGGAGTGATCTGGCCCCGCCGGAGTGATCTGGCCCGGCCGCGCCGAGGCGTACGCCGGGGGCGATGTGCCCGGCGTACGCCTATGACAGAAGTGGACCGCTCGCCTTCCGTCACGTGACCGCTGTGCGACCGGCGTGCGACCGTGCCCGGTCGACGCGCGACTCCTTCCGACCGGAACCGCTCCTACCCTCGTGTCGAACTCGGGTATTCCGGAGCCCTGTCGGGGGCATGAGCACCCCAGCAGCCGCGCGACCTCGGGAGGGGCACGTGCCAGAGCATGCGCACCATGCGGACGTCGTCATCGTGGGAGCCGGGGCCGCCGGGCTCTCGGCAGCGCATCGGCTGACCAGCGCCGGTGTAACGACCGTAGTCCTGGAAGCCGCCCCTTACGTCGGCGGCCGGATGGCCACGGAGAAGGTCGACGGGTTCCGGCTCGACAGAATCGGACAGCTCCTGACCACCTCATATCCGGAACTGCGTCGGACACCAGGGCTCGACTCCCTCGTCCTGCGCCCCTTCGCGCCCGGCCTCCTCGTGCACAGCGAGGGCCGCCACCACCGCGCCGCCGAGCGCCTGCCCGGACGGAGCGCGAGGGGCGCACTCACGGCGGCGCGCGCCCTGACGAGCGCCCCCCTCGACCAGGCCCGGCTCGGCGCCGCCCTCGCCCGCATCGGCGCGACCCCCGTCGAGCGTCTCCTGTCCCGGCCCGAGCTCCCGGCGGCGGCCGCCCTCTGCGCCCGCGGCCTGCCCTCCCGCACCATCGACGGCTTCCTGCGTCCGCTGCTCTCCGCGCTCCTCTGCGACCCGGGCCTGACCACCTCCAGCCGGTGCGCGGACCTCGCCCTGCACGCCTTCGCGCGCGGCCGCCTCTGTCTGCCCGAGGGCGGCGCCGAGGCCGTGCCGGAACTCCTCGCCACCGCCCTCCCGGCCGGCACGGTACGCACCGGCGTACGGGTCACCTCGGTCTCCACCAGCTCCGTCAGGACCGCCGAGCATGGCGAGATCCCGTGCCGCGCCGTCCTGCTGGCCACCGACGCGCGCGCCGCCGCCGACCTGCTCCCCGGCCTGCGCGTGCCGCCCTTCCACGAGATGACGGTGGTCCACCACACGGCGCCCGAGCCGCCGCTCGACGGGCCCGCGCTGCTCCTGGACGCGGACCGCGCGGGCCCGGTCGCCCACACCGCGGTCGTCAGCCACGTCGACCCCTCGCGCGCACCCGCCGACCGCGTCCTCGTCTCCTCGACCATCCTCGGGCCGCCGCCGGAGCAGTCCGCCGTCCTCGCGCACCTCGCCGCCCTGTACGGAACGCCCACCCACCGCTGGGAGCCGCTGGCCGTCCACCACACCCGCGAAGCCGTGCCCGCGATGCCGCCCCCGCACGACCTGCGCCGCCCGGTGCGTCTGCTCTCCGGGCTGTACGTGTGCGGGGACCACCGGGACACCAGCACCGTCCAGGGCGCCCTGCACTCGGGCCGGCGCGCGGCCCACGCCGTCCTCACCGACTTCGGCATCGCCTCTTCATCCGCCCAGGAATCGCTGCCCACAGCGGCCTGACCCATCCGATCTCTGGTCCTGCTCCCCCGGAAGCCCCTGCGCCCCCCACGCAGGGGCTTCTTCCCTCGCGAATCCCTGCAACTTCCCTTGCCACACGGTTAGTACGCGGTTACGGTCCCAGCCGGACCGCCAAGCAGGGGGAGGACCGAAGTGCGTCGCACCTTGCCGGTGATATCGCTCATCCTCGGCCTATTCATGGGAGCTCTGGCCTTGCCCACCGCCCGAGCCGACGCGCCCCGCCAAGAGCCCGTCGGCCAAGACGCCGCGCCGCCCTCCGTCATCCCCCGGCCCACCGGCTGGACGGCCTTCGAGGGCCGCACCGCGCTCACCCGCGCCACCCGCATCCTCATCGACCCGCGCGCCGCGTCCGCCACCGCGCTCCCCGCCGGACGCGCCGAACTCCCCGGCCCCGCCCGGCAGTCCGTGCGCGGGCTCGCCACCCGGCTGCGTACGGAGATCGAGGAGGTCACCGGCATCGCCCCGCGCGTCACCGGTGACCGCGACCCGGCGCCCGGCGACATCGTGCTCACGCTCACCGGCAAGGGCGCGCCGGGCGCGGAGGGATACCGGTTCGACAGCAGAGGGCCCATCCGTGTCGAGGCCGCCTCCACCCACGGCCTCTTCTACGGCACCCGCACCCTCCTGCAGCTCCTGCGTGCCACCGCCGACGACCGCCGCGAGGTCCCCCGCGCCACGGCCGACGACCGGCCCGCGCAGGCGATCCGCATGGTCCACCTGGACGCGGGCCGCAAGTACTGGCGGATGCCCTACCTGGAGAACCTGATCCGCCGGATGGGCGACCAGAAGCTCAACACGCTCCTGCTGCACCTCTCCGAGTCCGAGGGCTTCCGCCTCGACAGCCCGAGGTTCCCCGGCCTCGCCGACCCGGAGCACAGCTACAGCCGCGCCGACATCGAGCACCTGAAGGCGTTCGCCGCCCGCCACCACGTCCAGCTGATGCCCGGCCTCGAACTCCCCGGGCACGCCACGGTGATCAGCGAGACCTTCGGCATCGGCTTCGGCTCGGGCCCGTCCCCGTGCACGGCGGCCCACACGCACTCCCACCTCACGCCCGACTGGATCATCGACATGACCAGCGACAGGGCCGTCGCGAAGTCGAAGGAGATCGTGGCGGAGTTCGCGGACTGGTTCGACGCGCCGCTGTTCTCCATCGGCGCGGAGGAGGTCCCCGGTCAGCTCGCCGACTGCCCGCGCGTGAAGGACCGCCTGGCGTCCGACCCCGACGTCTCCACCCTCGGCGACCTCCTCAACCGCTACATCAACACCCTTGACGACGTGGTCACTTCGCACGGCAAGCGCACCGCCGTCTACAACGGCTCCGAGCATCTGCCCGCACCGCGGCAGAAGGTCCACGCCCCGGTCGTCTTCCTCACCTGGGAGGGCACGGGCGCCGAGCCGGAGATCCCCGGCCACGACGAGATCGCGATCGGGCCGTTCTACAACACCCCGAACAACTACCACCACCTGTACCCGGACGAGCCCTGGATGTACGACGGCTGGGCCCCGAGCAGCGCCCCCGACATGCTCGGCTCCGGCGTCACGAACTGGGCCGACTACAACTTCTGGGCCGACGACGGCTACTTCGAGCAGCACATGGCGGGCCCCCGCGCGATCCTCGCCGACCGCGCATGGAACAGCTCGGCGACACCGGACACGCTCACCGCCTTCCGGACCCGCGCCACCCGCATCGGCGACCCTCCGGGCACCACACCCGCCCCGGTGCCGCCGCGCGTCGAGGGGCGCCCGAGCCACCACTGGACCTTCGACGACGCGTCGTACCCGAGCGGTTGGACGTGGGCGGGCAGCCCCGGCAACACCCTCTACGCCGAGGACAGGGCCGGGAACCTGCCCGGCACCTCGTACATCATCGACAACCCCACCCCGGTGCCCGGCGTGCGCGGCCGGGCGTGGCGCTTCGACTCCGACCGGGACGGCGTGGGCTTCGGCGGTCTGGACGTCGCCGAGCCGTGGACGGTGTCGGTGCGTGTCCGCGCGACGGCCAGGACCGGCGACCAGGTCCTGCTCAGCTCGGCGGCGGGCGCGCTGAAGCTGATGCAGCACGGCACGGGCGAGGTCGGCTTCACGCGCTACGGCGAGGCGGACCACAGCTTCGGCCACACGCTGCCGCTGGACCGCTGGACCCGGCTGACCTGGGTGGCCACACCGGGTCACACGGCCCTGTACGCCGACGGGAAGCGGGTCGGCGCCGTCGACGCGTCGATCCCGCTCCCGCTGCGCTCCATCGGCACGGAGAAGGCGAGCCTGCGGGGCGACCTGGACGAACTGGTCACGTGGGACGAGGCGTTGAGCCCCGCCGGGATCGCCCGCCTGGGCTGAGCGATCCCGGCGGGGCCCGCGCTCACCCCAGCGCCGCGACCCTGTCCCGGTATCCCCGCACCGGAGCGGCGTCCCGGTAGGGCTCCAGGCGGCGCTCGAATTCGCGTACGTACTCGTGCGCCCGCGCGGACCGCATCTCACCCGCCGCCTGCGCGGCCTCGGCGCCCAGCTGGCAGG
This sequence comes from Streptomyces sp. NPDC093510, assembly GCF_040683555.1. Classification (NCBI taxonomy): domain Bacteria; kingdom Bacillati; phylum Actinomycetota; class Actinomycetes; order Kitasatosporales; family Streptomycetaceae; genus Streptomyces; species Streptomyces sp. NPDC093510. The sequence continues at coordinate 27,758 of NZ_JBFBEE010000040.1, read as the reverse complement.
CCTGCTCCAGCTCACCGAGGCCGAGCCGCGCGGTGGCGAGGACGACCCGGCAGAAGAGGCGGCTGCGCGCGAAGGCGGGGGCGCGCAGCTGGAGCGAGCGCTCGGCGTACTGGGCCGCGGCGCGGTACTGCTGCAGGTCGCGGTAGCTGTGCGCCTGCTCGTCCGCCAGCTGCGCCTCGTCGAAGAACCGCGCCCAGTGCGGCACTTCGTCGCCGGGCCGCGCCGCCTCCAGCGACCGCTCGGCCCGCCCGATCGCCGCGGTGCAGGCCCGTACCTCGCCTAGGACCCCGTGCCCGCGCGCCTCCGCGGCGTACAGCAGGGACTGCACGACGTGCGGCGCCGCGGAACCGACGCCCTGCTGGGCGACGCGTGCGAGCTGCACGGCCTCGCGGCCATGGCCGAGGTAGACGGCCTGGCGGCTCATCGTGACCAGGACGTACGAGCCGTACGCGCGATCGCCCGCCGCCTGCGCGAGGCGCAGCGCCTGGACGTAGTACCGCTGGGCGAGGCCGTGGGCCGCGATGTCGTACGACGTCCAGCCCGCGAGGCGGGTCAGGTCGGCGGCCGCCGCGAAGAGCCGCCGCCCGGCCTGTTCTCCGTAGACACCGCGGAGCATCGGCTCCGCCTCGTGCTCCAGGTAGCGGACCAGGGCCTGGCGGGCGTGCCCGCCGCCGTACGCGTGGTCGAGGGCGCGGAAGAGCTCGCCCACGGAGCGCAGCGCGGCGATGTCCCCGCTGCTGACCCGCTGCCCGGGGCCGCGCTCGGGTCCCTGCCGCTGTCTGGGCACGGCGGGGCGTCCCTGTGCGGGCACGCGCACGTGGGACGGATCCACGTCTCCGCGCCCGACGCGTTCGTCGGCGCGGCCGATCAGCCAGTCCCGGCTGGGCACCACGAGCCCGGCCGGGGTGAACGCGATCTTCCGGAGCTCCGCGTGGCTTCCGGAGTCCTTGCGCCACAGTCCGCCGACGATGTCGACGGCCTCCTCGGGAGTGGCCGCGAACTCCAGCCCCGCGTACACCGGAGCGCACGCGTCGAGTCCGAGGTCCTGGGCGGACAGGCGCCGGCCGAGCCGTCTCGTGAAGACCTCGGCGATCAGCGCGGGTGTGGTGCCCCTGGGCTGCTGGCCGCGGAGCCAGCGGGTCACGGATGTCTTGTCGTAACGCAGGTCCAGGCCGTGCTCCAGGCCCAGTTGGTCGACGCGGCGGGCGAGGCCCGCATTGGAGAACCCGGCTTCCGAGATGAGCGCGGCTAGCTGGCGGTTGGGGGTGCGCTGCGGGGGTCGTTCCGTCATCGGCTGTGCGGTCTCCTGCCTTTCGGGCCTGCCTTGAGCAGCCCTTATGGCCTCGTGAACGGCGCGAATGTAACGGCCATCACAGGCCGTGGAGGCGCCTTCCTCGGTCATTCATCCGATCGTGTGAGGAACCCGGGCCGAGGTTGCCGCCGGAGGGGGCCCGTACAGTGGCTGGGGCGCGATATGTGCACGGTGAACGTTCAGGGAGGCACCTGCCGTGAGTGAGTTTCGGTTCGTCCGGCTGGGCTTCGGCCCGGACTCCGTGGAGTACCAGGAGGCGTGGGACGAGCAGCGCCGCGTGCACGCCGCCCGCTTCGCCGACGAGGTGCCGGACACCTGTCTGCTCCTGGAGCACCCGCCGGTCTACACCGCGGGCCGCCGCACCGAGGACAGCGAGCGCCCGCTGGACGGCACCCCCGTCGTCGACGTGGACCGCGGCGGCAAGATCACCTGGCACGGGCCGGGCCAGCTGGTGGGCTACCCGATCCAGAAGCTGCCGCGCCCGGTGGACGTCGTGGCGCACGTGCGCCGCCTGGAAGAGGCGCTCATCCGTACGTGTGCGGAGTTCGGCCTGGAGACCACGCGCGTGGAGGGCCGCAGCGGCGTCTGGGTCCTGGGCGACCCGGTGGAGCAGCGCCCCGCGCTCGGCGGGCTCTCCCTCGACTTCGACCCGCGCCTCCAGGACGACGAGTTCGACGCCCGGTTCAACGGCCCGGAGTACGCCCCGTCCAACGCGGGCCAGCGCCGTGAGGACCGCAAGATCGCCGCGATCGGCATCCGCGTCGCCAAGGGCGTCACGATGCACGGCTTCGCGCTGAACGTGAACCCGGACAACACCTGGTTCGACCGGATCATCCCGTGCGGCATCCGCGACGCGGGCGTGACGTCCCTTTCGTACGAGCTGGACCGCGAGATCACCATCGCGGACGTGCTGCCCGTCGCGGAGCGGCATCTGCGGGAGGTGCTGGAGAACGCGGAGCTGAAGCCGCGGGTCGTCGAGAAGCAGACCGAGCCCGCCGGCGCCTAGGGGGAATGCACCCCGTTGGCCAGAGGTTGGCCGGAAGTAAGCCCAACGACATCACGGGCGTACCCTGGTGTGCGCCGAAGAATCGAAGCTACAGGGAGCCGATGTGTCCGCAGTCGCACCCGACGGACGCAAGATGCTGCGCCTGGAGGTCCGGAATGCCCAGACCCCCATCGAGCGCAAGCCCGAGTGGATCAAGACCCGGGCGAAGATGGGCCCCGAGTACAACGCCCTGCAGAAACTCGTGAAGAGCGAGGGCCTGCACACGGTCTGCCAGGAGGCGGGCTGTCCGAACATCTACGAGTGCTGGGAGGACCGCGAGGCGACGTTCCTCATCGGCGGCGACCAGTGCACGCGGCGCTGTGACTTCTGCCAGATCGACACCGGCAAGCCGCAGGCCCTCGACCGCGACGAGCCGCGCCGCGTCGGCGAGTCCGTCGTCACGATGGACCTGAACTACGCCACGATCACCGGCGTCGCCCGCGACGACCTGGAGGACGGCGGCGCCTGGCTGTACGCGGAGACCGTGCGCCAGATCCACGCCATGACGGCGGAGCGCGCCGAGGGCTATACCAAGGTCGAGCTGCTCATCCCCGACTTCAACGCCGACCCGGACCAGCTGGCCGAGGTCTTCTCCTCGCGCCCCGAGGTGCTCGGGCACAACGTCGAGACGGTGCCGCGCATCTTCAAGCGCATCCGTCCCGGCTTCCGGTACGAGCGCTCCCTCGAGGTCATCACGAAGGCCCGCGAGGCCGGCCTGGTCACCAAGTCCAACCTGATCCTGGGCATGGGCGAGACCCGCGAAGAGGTCAGCGAGGCGCTGCGCCAGCTGCACGAGGCGGGCACGGAGCTCGTCACGATCACCCAGTATCTGCGTCCCACGCCGCGCCACCACCCCGTCGAGCGCTGGGTGAAGCCCGCCGAGTTCGTGGAGCTGAAGGACGAGGCCGAGCAGATCGGCTTCTCCGGCGTGATGTCGGGCCCGCTGGTCCGCTCCTCGTACCGGGCCGGCCGCCTGTACCAGATGGCGATCGAGAAGCGCGGTTCGTACGTGGCCTCGCAGGCGGTGTGACCGCAGGTCCGGTCGACGGTGTGACGCGGGCACTCGCCGTGCGGGCGCAGACCGTGTGAATCGCCGCACAAGCGACTACCGCCCAGTACTGGCCGTAATGACGCGGCCCGCACGATCCCCGCAGGTGAACGGGACCGTACGGGCCGCGTCAGCGTTTCGGGGCCCCGCGTCAAGGTTTCATCGGTGTTTGACCGGCCGGTCACGCCCTGGTAACACCAATCAGTGACCCTGGTACTACCGCACGTACAGCCTTACCCATAGCCGCTCCCCCCACCCGAGCCGCTCTCCAGGAGGGCCCCATCATGCAGGCCGCGCCCGTTCGCGCCACCGCCATCCCGTCCGTCTCCACCGCCCTGCGCGCCGTCGAGTCGCTGCTGATGAGCGGCGGCCAGCGCACAGCACGGCGCAACGCCTGGACCTCCGTGCTGGAGGACCGGCGCCGCGCCAAGGACCGGGTCGAGGCACTGCGCGTACTCGAAGAGACTGTGACGACAACCCGCACGTCGTAGTTGCCTCCGGGGCCACGTAGACTTCACGGCATGGCGAGGAAGGAAACCACCGCGGCGGATGCGGCCGCGGAGCCAGGGCGACTCAAGCAGATCGCTCTGACCTACAAGATGACCCGGCGGGCCGACTCCAAGATCGGCCTGATCATCGCGGCGGTGGGAATTGTCACCTTCGGTGTCTTCCTCGCGATCGGCTTCTTGATCGGCCACCCGATCTACCTGGGCATTCTCGGCTTCCTGCTCGCCTTCCTCGCGATGGCGATCGTCTTCGGACGCAGGGCCGAGCGTGCCGCTTTCGGGCAGATGGAGGGCCAGCCCGGTGCGGCGGCCGCGGTGCTCGACAAGATCGGCCGCGGCTGGACCACGACCCCCGCGGTCGCGATGAACCGCAGCCAGGACGTGGTGCACCGCACCGTCGGCAAGGCCGGCATCGTCCTGGTGGCGGAGGGCAACCCGAACCGCGTGAAGGCGCTGCTGGCCGCCGAGAAGCGGAAGATGGCCCGCATCGTGGCGGACGTCCCGGTGCACGACGTCATCGTCGGCACCACCGAGGACACGGTCTCGCTGAAGAAGCTGCGCACGACGCTCCTGAAGCTCCCCCGCGTCCTCACGGGCCCGCAGGTCACGGCGACGAACGACCGGCTGCGCGCGATGGGCGACCTGATGTCGAACATGCCGCTCCCGAAGGGGCCGATGCCGAAGGGCATGCGGATGCCTCGCGGCGGCCCGAAGACGAAGTAGCGATCCGCTTCTCACGAAGGCCCCGGACCCGTTTGGGTCCGGGGCCTTCCGCGTGCCGCCGCCAGGTGGCCCCCGTGTCCCCCCTGACGCCGCCGCCCGTTGGCCGGTGCGGGCGCCCGGTGAGACGCTGGCCGCGCCGCGGGAGGCGCCATGCCGAGCAGGGACCACGAGGGCCGCGAGGGCCACGCGGGCCACGCGGGCCACGCGGGCCACGCGGATCGTGCAGGCCGCGGGGGCAGCACGGGCGGTACGGGTCGTACGGGCGAGAAGGAACCCGGCGGGGCGTCTCCCTACGTGCCCGCGCGGGGCGGGATTCCCGCGCTCCGCCGCGCGGCCGCCGACTGCCGCGGCTGCCCGCTGTACGCGGCCGCCACGCAGACCGTGTTCGGCGCCGGCCCCTCCCGCGCACGGCTGATGCTGGTCGGAGAGCAGCCGGGCGACCAGGAGGACCGGGCCGGTGAGCCGTTCGTGGGCCCCGCGGGACGCCTGCTTCGCTCGGCGCTGGAGGAGGCGGGGCTCGAAGAGGACCAGGCCTACTTCACCAACGCCGTCAAGCACTTCAAGTTCGCGCCGGTCACCGAGGGCCGCAAACGCCGTATCCACAAGGCGCCGAGCCTCGGCGAGCTGACCGCGTGCCGCCCCTGGCTCGCGGCGGAGCTGAAGCGTGTGAACCCGGAGCTGGTCGTGGCCCTCGGCGCGACGGCCGGCAAGTCCTTGCTGGGCAGTTCCTTCAAGGTGACGGAGGCGCGAGGGGCTCTGCTCACGCTGCCGACGGGAACGGAGCTGCCACTGGCGCCGGGCCCGGACGGGAGCGAACGCGCGGACGAAGGCGAGGGCGAGGACGGCCGCCGCTTCCTCGCCACGGTGCACCCTTCGGCGGTGCTGCGCGCGAAGGACCGGGACGAGGCGTACGCGGGGCTGGTGTCGGACCTGCGAGTAGCGGCCCGTTTCCTCTGACTGACCCGATGACCCGATGAGCCGAGGCTCGGGCTCGGGCTCGGGCTCGGGCTCGGGCTCGGGCTCGGGCTCGATCAGATGCGGATCTGAATGGAGCGGGAGAGGCGGTCGTGGAGGCCGCGGCCGTCGCGGTCCCAGATCAGTGCCGGGACGACGAGGCACAGCAGGACGCTGCGGACCAGGGCCCACCCGGGGGCGAGCCGGCCGCCGTTCTCGGCGATGACGCGGAGCCGGAAGAGGACCTTGCCCGGGGTGCAGCCGACCGTGGCGACGGTCAACAGGCTCATCAGGAAGAAGATCCCGAGGGCCCAGTTGCCCATCGCCTGCTGGTCACCGCGAGCGAACAGGCCGTATGCGATGAGCATGCTCAGGCCCCAGTCGACGGCGATGGCGCCGATGCGGCGGCCGGGGCGCGCGATCGCTCCCGGCCCCTCCTCGGGCAGGCCGAGCTGCTGGCCCCGGTACCCGAAGTCGACACCGGCGTCCTCGGCGGCCGCGCGCGGGCCGGACAACCACGATCCCATTGCTTGCCTCTTGTCCACCCGTCAAAGGTACTGCGCCCCTTGTTCCACGGGGGCGGGCGGGGTCGGAAGCGAGCCGGGGCGGGACGGATGCGGCACGGACGCGGGACAGGCGTGCCGGATGCCGCACTCGCGCCGGTGACGGCATCACCCTCGCGCCGGTTAACTTCGACGAAACAAATGGGTCATGCTTGAGAAATCCCCCGTCCTTATGGTCGGGTCCCAGCGTGTGCCACCGCACTGGCCGCACGACGAGCTGCAACCCGAGCTGCAACCCCGTCCCGCCCCGGGCGGGAGTAGGAGGAGTTGGATGTTGTTCCAGAACGCCGACGACGCGAAGAAGTACATCGCGGACGAGGACGTCAAGTTCATCGACGTCCGCTTCTGCGACCTGCCCGGTGTGATGCAGCACTTCACGATCCCGGCGGCGGCGTTCGACCCGGACGAGGAGCTGGCCTTCGACGGTTCGTCGATCCGTGGCTTCCAGGCCATCCACGAGTCCGACATGGCGCTCCGCGCCGACCTGTCGACGGCTCGCGTGGACCCCTTCCGCCGCGACAAGACCGTCAACATCAACTTCTTCATCCACGACCCGATCACGGGCGAGCAGTACAGCCGTGACCCGCGGAACGTGGCGAAGAAGGCGGAGGCGTACCTGGCCTCCACCGGCATCGCCGACACGGCCTACTTCGGCCCCGAGGCGGAGTTCTACGTCTTCGACAACGTCCGCTTCCAGACGTCGGCGAACGAGAGCTTCTACCACATCGACTCCGAGGCCGGCGCCTGGAACACCGGTGCGGTCGAGAACAACCGCGGCTACAAGGTCCGCTACAAGGGTGGTTACTTCCCGGCCCCGCCGGTCGACCACTTCGCCGACCTCCGCGCCGAGATCTCCCTCGAACTCGACAAGAACGGCCTCCAGGTGGAGCGCCAGCACCACGAGGTCGGCACGGCCGGCCAGGCGGAGATCAACTACAAGTTCAACACGCTGCTCGCCGCGGCCGACGACCTGATGCTCTTCAAGTACATCGTGAAGAACGTCGCCTGGCGCAACGAGAAGACCGCGACGTTCATGCCGAAGCCGATCTTCGGCGACAACGGCTCGGGCATGCACGTCCACCAGTCGCTGTGGGCGAACGGCGACCCGCTCTTCTACGACGAGCAGGGTTACGCGGGCCTCTCGGACACCGCGCGCTACTACATCGGCGGCATCCTCAAGCACGCCCCGTCGCTGCTGGCCTTCACGAACCCGACGGTCAACTCGTACCACCGCCTGGTCCCCGGCTTCGAGGCCCCGGTCAACCTGGTCTACTCGCAGCGCAACCGCTCCGCGGCCATGCGTATCCCGATCACGGGCTCGAACCCGAAGGCCAAGCGCGTCGAGTTCCGCGCGCCGGACCCGTCCTCGAACCCGTACCTCGCCTTCTCGGCCCTTCTCCTCGCGGGCCTCGACGGCGTCAAGAACAAGATCGAGCCGGCCGAGCCGATCGACAAGGACCTCTACGAGCTCGCCCCCGAGGAGCACGCGGGCGTCCCCCAGGTCCCGACGTCCCTCCCCGCGGTCCTCGACGCCCTCGAGGCGGACAACGAGTACCTCCAGGCGGGCGGCGTCTTCACGTCCGACCTGATCGAGACGTGGATCGACTACAAGCGCACGAACGAGATCGCCCCGATCCAGCTGCGCCCGCACCCGCACGAGTTCGAGCTGTACTTCGACATCTAAACCGCGGGGTCGACTGACTGGTTCCCGGCTGTTTCCCACCGCCTCGTGCACCGCTTGTGCACCGCCCAGCCAGTTCCCGATGTGGTTCAGATTTGACCAGTGAGGGCCGTTACCCGGATTCGGGTAACGGCCCTCACTGGGTTGGCAACGCTTCATCGTGCCTCTGGCGAGGTGCCGACGCGGGCGGAGCGGGCCTTCCAGAGCCTTCCGGTCGAGAGCATGCACACCGAGGCACGTCATCAAGCGCCCATCAGCCCTTCTCTCCACCTCTACATCTGAGGGCTCCCCTACAACTCAACACGGAAATAGGCAGACATCATGTACAGTGCAAGCGAATGCCGGTCCGCGGAGGCCCGGTTGGCCAGCAGAAGTATGTGAGCCCGGTACTCACAGAAGCTGTGCAGGGTGTGGAGCACCTACTCCGCGAAACAGCAGACGAAGCTTGGTTTCACACGGTATGTGGCCCTGATGCGCTGACCGGGCAGCGGTGAGGTGAAGCATGCCCGAAAGCCAGCGAAAAATGGCGGCGCGTACTCGTTCGCTGTACACCGGCGAGGGGTTCGACGCAGCCAAAGCAGGCATCGCCCGCGACCACTCCGCAGGGCTGGATGCCTGTGCTCCAGGGCAACGAAAACTACGTGCACTGCTCGCGCTCGGCTTGCTGAATCGCGGGTATGACTACAGCACTCCCGCCGGATGGCACATGGCTACCCTCTCCGCGTACACCATCACTGCTTCCCCACGGTTCCATCGCATGGTGCTCATCACTGACGTGCCCCATAACGTGGTCGACTACCTGCTCCCGGAGCCGAATGGGGTAGGCGGGTTGCCGGGCCTGAGGGTTGAGGAGCTCCGTGGGTACGGCACCTATGTCATGCGCCATCTGCCTACCAACGCCCAGTTCGTAGTCACGAATAATCCCTCAGGAAAGCCTGCCGGCGCACGAAGTGAGTCCTATGTCGACTTCTTCACCGTGGACGCTCCGCTCACCCCTGACGAACGCGAACAGCTGGCCGGCGTGCCTCCGATGACTGAGCACGCACAGTGTCTTCTGGCTGGCGTCTTCTGCCGCATCTCAGCACGAGACCCTCACCGCGGGTGGGCCATCGGCAACTGGTTCTATGACCCTCTGCGGCGCCCCGGCTGGCTCGACAACGACCGCAGCCTCGGTGAAGACCGGAACCTACAAGGTGCCGGTGACAGCTGGGAGCTGCGATGGGACTCATACCCCTATCCAGACGACCTGGCCGCGGCAATGACTGATTCGGTCATCGGCATTCCCGGGGCCAGGACGGTGTCGGCACACGACAATCTCGCCATCACGCTCGGAAGCGCCACACTCCGCCTTCGCTCGCGACGTACCTAGTCAGCCGTACGTCCCTCGTCCCTCTGCGCTGTCGACAGAAAGCACTCACGTCGTGATCGAGATCCTTGGGGCCATGGGCACTGGCCTGCCTTGGTGGGCAGCCTGCCTGGTCGTCGCATTCGCTACCCTGGCCTACTTCTGCCTCCGGGCCCTTCGGCTGCTCATCCCAGAAAAGTCCAGTGATCGACTGGCATGGTGGATCGCCGTCCTGGAGCACCGCCGCCGTACCGCCGGGGCGGCCGCGCGACAACCCCGAGTCGCTGGAAGATACCGCCGGCCACACCATCGCAACCGCAAGGGCCGTAGCGGCTCCACCCGCTCCACCTGACAGTCGCCCCGTGCACCTGTGCATGGGCGCGCCGACGGCTGCCCCCCCCAGCCAGGGCAGCGGAGAGACCCCCACCTGGTTGAGGTGGGGGTCTCTTCGTTTCCAGGGCCCAAAGGTTGCCCCGGAAACGCGGCGCGGTGTCAGGGGCGGCACTCCGGGGCGCACGCCCACAGTTGCGCGGTGGAGTTTCTGCCGAGGTGGTCCCGGTACGTGACTGTGCCGAGCAGGCGGTCGTGGAACAGGCGTGTGCCGCAGAGTGCGCAGGCCTGTTCCGTCAGTTGAAGATTGCTCAGTGCCTTCGGATCGGGAAGCGGAGGCACCTCGGACTGGGAGGTCATTGTGTCCGGTCCTGCTGCGTCCCGGTCACTGCGGCCACGCTCACGCGTAGGATCTCGTTCTCGTCGGCGGGGCGGATGCGCGCGGGGTCTGCGCCCCACTCGCGTCCGCCGCTCGGAGGGCGGAGCTGGACGTAGGGGCCTTCGTGTCCCATCACGCGACCAAGGCGCTGTCTCGCGGTGTCGATGACCAGCGTGCCGATAGGGCACCGCTCTGTGCTCTCGGGCACCGTTCCGTCTGTGCTGGGGGTGCGGGGGCGGGTGCGGATGTCGTCCGTCATGTCGGTCTGTTCCATTCAGATCGGCCACACCCCGGGGGCCGGTCGCACAGTCGCCGGGGCCCTCTATCGGTCGATACTTCGACAGCCGCGCGCCGGAGAGGAGTTGCCTGGCGTTGACTACCGTGGACAGTCCGGTCAACGCTTCGTATGGAGGCAGCCCATGACCGAGTTCGCCACCCGCGCCCGCGCCGCTCTCGCGGAACGGGGAATGTCGATGCGCCGAGCCGCCCGTGCGCTCAACTTTGACCCCACATACCTGTCCCGCGTGTTGAGCGGGAAGCAAGCACCCTCCGTGAACCTGGCACGCGGCCTCGATCAGCTCGTAGAGGCAGAGGGCACGCTGGCAGCGTTGGTCAGTGGGCCGGTGAGGAGCAGCCCGGTGCAGCCGCCGCCAGGTGAAGGGGTCGGCTCGGAGGACGACTTGGAGGCCGTGGAACTCGCGCGCCGCGTAGAGGCGAGCGATGTCGGCACGGAGACCTTGGAGTGTCTGGAAGCGGCGTTCGACGGGATGGCCGTGGCGTACCAGACGGCTCAACCGTCCGCTCTCCTGCGGGACGTACGCCGGCACTCCGCGTACGTGACCAAACTCCTGGACGAACGGACGACACTCGGCGAACACCGCCGTCTACTCATCCTCGGCGGGTGGCTCTCCTTGCTCGCGGCGACGCTTCACGTCGATCTCAGAGAGGCTGGCGCCGCCACGTCCAGGCTCCGCACTGCGGCCTTGCTCGCCCAGCACGCGGAGCACCCGGAGATCCGCGCCTGGGCGTACGAGACCCAGGCGTGGCGAGCCCTCACCGCAGGTGACTATCAGCGAGCCGTCGAGCTGTCCCGAGCCGCCCAGGGCATTGCTCCTCGCGGCGGCTCCGTCGCGGTCCAGGCGACGGCGCAGGAGGGGCGGGCACGCGCACGACTCGGGGAGAAGGCAGCGGCGTACGGCGCCATAGAGCGCGTGCAACGGCTCGCGTCGACCATGGTCATGAGGGCACGGCCCGAGCACCATTTCCAGTACGACCCCGACAAGGCGACGTCGTACGCGGCGACCACCTTGGCGTGGATCGGTGATCCCGCTGCCGAGGCGCCCGCGCGCGAGGTGATCGGCCACCTGCCCCCCGGCACCGATTCGGCGGCGTGGCCTCGCCGCATCGTCACCGCTCATCTCGACCTCGCACTGACGTTGCTGTCCCTCGGCCGACTCGATGAGGCCACCGACGCAGCCACAAGAGCGATTTCTTCCGGGCGTCTTCTGCCTGCGAATCACTGGCGGGTCCTGGAGATCGTCCGAGCCGTCGAGGCGCGCCGGCTTCCCGAGGCGCGGGAACTTCGTGAGGCGTACGAGGGGCTGTGCCTCTAGCGTTGCCCCGGCGTCGTGTGGTCCGCGCGGCCTCAGGATGTCGGCGCGGGCGGATCGGTGCGGAGGCCCGTCAGTAGGCGGTCCAGGGTTTGTTCGGCTGCTTGGGGGGTGCCGCCTCGGGCGATCCAGAGGGTCGCCTCGTTCATTGCTCCCGAGAGGAGGCGGGTCAGGGGCTCCACCGGCTGGTCGGGGGCGATCAGGCCAGCTGTGGTGAGGGCCGTCAGCGCCTCTGCGAGGTGGCGGGCCGAGGACTGTTCGTCCAGGGTTCGCCACTCGTCCCAGCCCAGCACCGCCGGCCCGTCGACCAGCAGGATCTGGCGTACCGCCGGGTCCGTCCCGGCGGCGAGGAACTCCCGGCAGCCGGCCCTGAACTGTTCCCAGAGGTCCTCGTGGCGCTCGGCCGCCGTCGCGACCCGCTCGCCCAGTTCCTGCTGGACCTCGGAGACGACGGCCCGGAACAGGCCCGCCTTGCTGTCGAAGTGGTGGTAGGCGGCCCCCTTGGTGACCCCGGCGGCCCGCGCCACTTCAGCCAGGACCACCTGGTGGTAGCCGTCCGCCGCGAACTGGCGGCGCCCCTCGGCCAGCAGCGCCCGCCGCGTGGCCGCCCGTTGCTCCGCCCTGGTGACCGCCATCGCGCGCACCGCCCTTCCGTCTCGGGTACTGGCCCGCCGCCGTACCGGCCCCTTCTCATTTCGCGTACCGGGGGTATGCTAGCGGGAAACGTTCACATACCCTGGGTATGTGAGGCGGGGGGTTTCCGGCGTGACGAATGGATGTGCAGCCATGGCCACTGCCAAGCTCAGCGGTTTTTATCCGGTGCTCGCGACCCTGGACGTCGCCGCCGCCCGTGACTTCTACACCCGTCACCTCGGGTTCGAGGTGACCTTCGAGGCGGACTGGTACGTCAGTCTGCGTCGGGCCGATGCTCCGCAGTACGAGCTGGCTCTCCTGGAGTCCGGTCATCCGACCGTCCCCGAGGGGCATCGCGCCGCGCTTCGGGGTGGGCTGCTGCTCAACTTCGAAGTGGATGATGTGGATTCCGAGTATCAGCGGCTCGTCGTCGAGGCGGGGCTGAGTGAGGTGCTGCCGCTGCGTACCGAGGAGTTCGGGCAGCGGCACTTCATCGTTGCCGCTCCCGACGGGGTGTTGATCGACGTCATCACCGTCGTCCCCGCCGGGGAGGAGTACGCCGACCAGTACCGCGTCCCGTAGGGGGATCAGGACGTGGTGAGTGGGATCGGGCGGTAGTGCGTCGTCAGGCGGTTCGTGGCGTCGAGGATGTGGAACGCGACTGCCGGCGGCAGGTCGTGGTTGGCTTCCTGCTGGTGCAACAGCTGGCCGCTTGACGAGCCACTAACAGCCATCGCAAGGAGAGTACCTGCACGGAAAGAACGGAGTCAGGACAGGTCCGCTGGCCTTAAGGTGCGCAAGCGCGTCACGGAAAGTTTCGAAGGCAGGGGCTGATGCGCCACCTCGGTCCCCGCACATCCCACATGGCTTCGGGGCGCATACACCTCAGCTTCCCGCGCGGCCCAAAGTCACCAGCAGGACGGGTACTTCCACGCCGACGCCACCAGGGCCATCGCGGAAAGCGCGGGTGATAACGCGGCCGACCTGTTGTTCCCCGAGGGCACGGACACCCTCACCGTCGAGTACAAAAACGACCTCCTCACACCCCCACTGTCGACGATTACATCGAGTCCGTCGGCGCAGTCCTCAGGGCTGGACGCACCCTGGCGGGCTGCCAATTGGAGGACCATGTAGCGCAGGAGGGCAGTACTCCCAAAGCCTGCCGCCAAGGGCAGGCATACCCCTATTCGCGTTTCAGTCACCGTCATATGAATCTCGCTTCTCGAACTGGCCACCGGAAAAGCGTTGGCGAATTACGGGTGCCGAATGGCCGGTTGTTAGTTTGGCTCCTCTACGTAGGTACACGCCGTAGAGTTGAAGGCGAGCCCCCGGCCACTGCCCAGACTCGAACCACCGTCTCCCGCAAGGGTTGTGCATGGGATGCGGGTTGGATGCGATAACACAGGGGCCGGGAGACGGCCGGGGGCGGGAGCCGATTCCGACTCTCCTCCTCAGGCACGTCTTGTCACGGACGTTGTCACTGGGGGCACCGGCGCCCATCGCAGCACCGAGGGCGAGATGCACCTCACCCCACCGGTCGACAGCAACGACGGCTGGACGGCTGAGTTCAAGTGAAGCCGCGGCGCCCTGCCATCCCCATGACAGGTGCCGCTGCCTGAACTACCATTCTGAACAGGGAAGTTGGGGCCCCGGGGCCCCCACGTGAGGACGGGCGGGAGGCCGAGGTGATTGCGGCAGAGCGACTGCACCGCCCGGAGGCCACTAAACACTCCGAGTCGGACGCCCTCGAGCTGCGGCGTACGCACTCGCCCACCGACGTCAGCGGTAACCCGCACACCGAAGAGCGCGCCGGCGTTCCTCCCCATGCCGTGGCCGCCGCCCTCTCGATCGCACCGCCGGCCGGCATGGACAATCTGCCGCAGAGTGCGACCGAAGTGTTCGTCGGCCGGTCGGACGACCTCAGGAGCATTCGGCAGGCGCTCGGTGCGGGGGAAGGCGTCATCACCCAGCCGCAGGCCCTGCACGGACTGGGCGGTGTCGGAAAGACCGCGCTCGCGCTGCGCTACGCGCTGACGCATCGTCACGAGTACAGCGTAATTTGGTGGATTGTTGCCGACAGTCGCGAACAGGTGGACGCAGCCCTCGCCGACCTCGCTGTATTCCTCCACCCGAGCTGGGCACTGACCGCCCTGCCGAAGCAGCAGACGGAGTGGGCGCTGCTGTGGCTGCAGGCACACAGCGGCTGGCTCCTCATCTTCGACAACGCCGAGGCGCCCGCCGACCTGAACCCTTACCTCGGTCGACTACACGGCCACGGGCACCAACTCGTCACCAGCCGCCGCGCCGACGGCTGGCATACCAGCGCACAGCCGTTGTCCCTCGATGTGCTGGCTTCCGAGTCGTCGGTTGCTCTGCTGTGCGGCCTTGCGCTGCCCCACCCAACACACCGGGAACCGACCCAGGAGGAGCGGCGACAGGCCGTCGAACTCGCACGCGAGCTCGGACACTTACCGCTGGCGCTGGCACAGGCCGGCGCCTATCTGCGACAGACCAGCACGCCCTTCGCCGTCTACCGCGGCCTTTTGAGGGAAAACCCCGCCACGGTCCTCGACACCACTGCAGCGACCGGCGACGCCACCCGTACGATCGCCCGCATCTGGCGGGCCACGCTGCGTGCCGTCGACCAGACCGACCCGTCGGCGGCCACCCTGCTGCGCACCCTGGCCTGGTACGCCCCCGAGGCGATGCCCCGCGATGCGCTCGCCGCCTTTGCCGACGTGCGGACGACGCCCTCCGAGGACTGCCCAGGAGCCGGTACGACCCTCGACGTCGACGCCGCCCTGCGGTTACTCGCCGACTACAACATGATCACGCTCACCGAGCAGACGGTCACAGTGCACCGACTCGTGCAGACCGTGCTCCGCACCCCTGCCCTGACAGACGGTTCCTCTCCGCAGGCGGTCCGTGCGTGGGCCGAGGCGGTCATGGCCCGCGCCCTGCCCGACGGCCCGCGCGCCGAGCGGGAGGTGCAGACTCGCTGGCAGGAACTGCTGCCCCACATCCAGGCGTTGGCCGCCACCCGTCCCGTCGGCGTGCAGCCCGACGAAGCCACAGTAAAGCTGTACGAGCGGGCGGCGCAGGAACTGGTCGAGCGCGACCAGAAGGTGCTTGCCATTCCCCTGCTGGAGGCCGTGGTCGACGGTCGCAGTCTGCTCCACGGGAATGACCACCCGGACACCCTCGACAGTCGCGACGACCTCGCCGACGCGCAGAGCAGGGACGGTGACCCGCACCGGGCCGTCGCGTTGTGCCGCGACCTGGTCGCCGACCGCGCCCGCGTGTTCGGTCCCGACCACCCCACCACGCTGGCCAGTCGCCACACGTACGCGCACGCGCTGCGCAAGGCGGGCGAGCATCGGACCGCGGTCCAGGAGTTCGCGGCGGTCGGGGCGGACCGAGCCCGTGCTCTCGGCCCGGAGCACCGGGACACACTCGACAGCCGCGATGGTCTCGCCTACGCGCACCAGATGGCTGGTGCCCACCAGGCTGCGGTGCAGGAGTACCAGGCCGTCGTCGACGACCGGACGCGGCTCTTCGGCGCCGATGATCCGTCGACCCTCACCAGCCGCAACAGCCTTGCCTACGCTTGTCGCACCGCGGGCGACTATCCGCGCGCCATAGCGCTGTACGAGGCGGCGATCACGGACCGCACCCGGGTTCTGGGAGCCGATCACCCGGACACGCTGACCAGCCGCGGATGGCTGGCACACGCCCAGCGGGTGGCCCGGAATCACCGCGCAGCCGTCGACGGCTTCGCGGCTATCGTGGAGGACCGCACACGGCTCCAGGGAAGCGACCACCCCAACACCTTCGACAGCCGGGCCGATCTCGCGTACGCACACCAAAAGGCCGGTGACCCGGCCACATCCGTACGGGATCTGAGCAGCCTCGTCACGGACCGCTCACGGGTCCAGGGCGCCGACCACCCCGCGACGTTCGACGCCCGCGAGGACTTGGCGGCGGCTTGCCGGGCCATGGGCGACCACCGGCGCGCCATCAGCCTCTACGAGTCCGTGCTGGCTGACCGGGTCCGCGTCCAAGGTCCGTCCCATCCTGCGACCCTGAACTGCCGGAACGGCCTCGCCTTCGCTTGTTCGGCGGCTGGCGAACATGCTCGTGCCATCCGGCTCTTCCAGGCCTCGGTGTCGCGGCACACTCGGACCCGGGGCCCCCGGCACCCTGCCACGCTCGAGGCTCGTGACAATGTGGCCTACGCCTACCGTGCCGCAGGCGACCACGCGCAGGCGCTCGCCTGGTGCGAGCCCGTTGTCACGGACTCCATCGAATTGCTGGGCCCCTGGCATCCCGACACACTCGCCAGTCGCGAGCAGCTGGCGACCACCCGACGGCTGGCGCAGCAGTTCGCCGTTGCCCTGGCGGAGTTCGCCTCCCTCGTCGAGGACCGCACCCGCGTACAGGGGCCGGACCATCCCGACACGCTGAACGCCCGTATCAGTCTCGCGTACGCCCACGATCTCGTGGGCAATCCAGCAGAGGCCGTGCGCGGTTTCGAGGAACTGCTCGCGGACTACGTCCGCCTTCATGGTCCCGACCATCTCGGTGTACTGAACGTCCGGTCCTGGCTGGCCCTAACCTGCCGCCACGCAGGAGCACACCACCGAGCCATCGAGCTGTACGAGGAACTCGTCCAGGACCGGACCCGCGTCCAGGGGCCGCGCCACCCGGATGTCCTCGCGACCATCTACTCGCTCGCCCTCGCCTGGGAGGTCGAGGGCGACCACCGCCGGGCGGCCGACCTGCTCGGAGAGGTGCTCGCGGAGCGCACCGCCGTGCTGGGCGCTGACCACCTTGACGTGCTGGGCACGCGCAGCGACCTGGCCGAGGCCGTCCGAGCAGCCGGGGACCACCGGCGTGCGATCGCCCTGTACGAGCAGTTGCTCGGTGACTACCTACGCGTCTGCGGACCGGACCACCTCGACACCCTGGCCTGCCGCAACAACCTCGGATATGCACGGCAAATGGCCGGCCAGCACACCACGGCGCTGCGGGACATGGAAACGCTGGTCGCCGACCGCACCCGCATCCAGGGCTACGACCACCGCGACACTTTAACCAGCCGGTCCAACCTGGCCTACGCCTGCCGCGACGCGGGCGACCTCACCCGTGCCATCCGCCTCTGCGAAGAGCTCATCGCCGACACCACCCGCGTGCACGGCCCAGACCACCCCGCCACCTTCGACCGACGCCGGGCGCTGGCCAATACCTGTTGCGTGGCACGGCAGTACGCCCGCGGTGTGCAGCTGTACGAAGAGCTACGGGACGACCAGCACCGCGTACACGGTCCGGATCACTGGAGCACACTCCTCACTCGGGAGCTTCTGGGGAGTGCCTGGCTGGCCGAAAAGCGGTACCACAACGCTCGGCGGGAATACGACGCACTCGTCGCGGACCGCACCCGGATTCAGGGCCCGACCCACACGAATACGCTGATCAGCCGGTCCAACACCGCCTTCGTCTGTTCGCGCGCAGGGGACCACAACCTCGCTGTGTCCCTCTACGAACGGCTCGTCGCCGACCGCACCGAAATCCACGGTCAGGAACATCCGGACGTGCTGGGCACGCGCAGCGACCTGGCCGAGGCCGTCCGAGCAGCCGGGGACCACCGGCGTGCGATCGCCCTGTACGAGCAGTTGCTCGGTGACTACCTACGCGTCTGCGGACCGGACCACCTCGACACCCTGGCCTGCCGCAACAACCTCGGATATGCACGGCAAATGGCCGGCCAGCACACCACGGCGCTGCGGGACATGGAAACGCTGGTCGCCGACCGCACCCGCATCCAGGGCTACGACCACCGCGACACTCTAACCAGCCGGTCCAACCTGGCCGTCGCCTGCCAGGGCGCGGGCGACCACACCCGTGCCGTGCAGCTCTATGAAGAGCTCGTCGCCGACAGCATTCGGGCGCACGGTGCGGACCACCCCATCACCCTCGGCAGGCGCCAGAACCTCGCCGACATCCACAACTATGCCGGTGCCCATGACTCAGCGGTCGCTCAGTACGAGGCCTTGGTCACGGACCGTGCAAGGGTGCTCGGCCCCGATCATCCGGACAGCCATAACACCAGGCGGTGGCTTGCCTGGTGCTGTAAGCAAGCCGGATATCTATCGCGGGCCATTCTCGAGTACGAGACGGCACTCGCGGATCTTAAGCGCGTGCGAGGAACGGACCACATCGACGCATTGTCCTGCCGCAACGGACTGGCGCACGCATGGCAGTTGGTCGGTCGCCACACGTCGGCGCTACAGGAGATGGAAGCGCTGGTCTCCGACCACACCCGTCTCCAAGGCGCCGATCATCCCGTGACCCTGGCCAGCCGCGCCAACCTGGCCTACGCCTATCGCGATGCGGACGACCACTCCCGTGCAGTACAGCTCTACCGGGAGCTCGTCGCCGACCGGACTCGCGTGCTGGGCCCGGATCACGGTGACACTTTGTCCACCCGGAGCTCTCTCGCGCTCGCCTCGATACCGGTTCGTTCCCCCGAACATGTGGTCCCCCTGTGCGAGGCGATCCTGGCCGACTACACCCGGGTGTTCGGCGCCGACCACGCACAGACCCTCGCCTGTCGCGAGCGTCTGGCCTACGCCTGGCTGCGGGCCTGCGACAGTCGGCGGGCGATCGCTCTCTTCGAGGCAGTCATCGCCGACCGGTCCCGGATTCTGGGCCGCGGTCACCCGGGCACTTCGGGCGGAGTCGCAGCCGCCCACCAGCAAGGCCAGGGCGCCCTGCCGACTGTGGCGACGTACTCGAAGCGTATGCAGGACCTCAGCCACCCCACCGCCATCGACGCCCTCGCCCAGGCATATGGCGCCGCAGGCAACCACGAACGCGCCACGGCACTGTTCGAAGCGGTCGCCTCAGGGCGGGAACAGACCCTCGGCGGGGCACACCCCGGCACCTTGGACAGCCTGACCGGAGCGGTCTTCGCGCGCGCCGCAGCGGGTGACGTGTCGGGTGCTTCAGCCGCGGGGGCCGGCCTCCTCGCCGACGTGGAGCGGCTGCTCGGCCCCGACCATCCCCGGGCCGTGGACCTCCGCCGGCGCCTAGCCACGCTGCTACCCTCCTGGAAACTGCGGCTCCGGCTCCTCGACGACGAGGTGCGGGCGGGAGAGACCGTGCGCATTGAGGTTCGCATCGAGCAGTCCGGGCAGTCGGGCCAGTTCGAGCAGCCCGGGGAGCACCCTGCGCCCTCCACCCCGGAACTACCCCCACTCCTCCTCGTCGCCGCGGCCCGCTCGGCCGCCACGGTCGAGCCGCCCCTCGCGGAGTACGTCGCCGGAGAAGAACCCGTCGTCTTCGCATTCATGGCGCCGGAACCGGGTGCGCACCGTCTGCGATTCACCGTGTACGACCACGATGTCGGCGTCGTGCTCCAGGACCTGGAGACCAGCGTCGATGTCTCGCCCGGCGCTCCATCCCTTGTCAGTGAGGCCCCCGGTCCCAGGAGGAACTGAGCAGGTGTCCAAAGAGCTCGTGGCGGACGTCATCCAGAATCCCTCGCTCGACTTCACTGCGCTTCCGCCGCGTCAGCGTCGTCCGGAGAGCCCGGCCCGTACGAAGGAACCCCTCGACCTGGTGGTAATGCTCCGTCAGCACGACAAACTGCTGCACATATCCGCCATCATCCCCGGCCGGCGCACTCCGAAGAACGGAACAGCACACGCCTACCTCACCGTCACGGCCGACGACATTCTGCAGAAGGCGGCCCGGCTGCGCACGGTCTGGCGCGACCGGCTGGTACGCCACCAACTGTGCGACGCGGATGGGATGCCGCTGGGTGCTCACCCCTTCAGTGACACGGTGGACCTATCCGCTCATGCCAAGCCCTCACAGCGGCTGACGGACGATCTCGCCGACGAAGGACAGCACCTCCTGGAGGAACTGCTCGCGGGAGCAGGCGAGCAAATCTCCTCTTTCCGGGCCTTCCTCATGAACGTCCTCGCCAGCGAGGAAGGGCTGCGCATCACCTTCGACTCGGACCTGCACCTGCCCTGGCCGATGCTCGCCGTGGAACTGTCCGGCGGCGCCGATCCGCGCCACGGCTTTCTCGGATACCGCCACCAGGTCGAACAGACCGGCGCATCGGCCTACCCGGCGGCAGCCCCGGCCTCCGCCATCGACCGGCACCTCCCCGCGACCAGCCTCAACACCGACTCCACGCTCGACAACGTGGGACGGGCCGCCGATGTCCGCAAGCTGCTGGAGGAGCGTTCGCAACTCACCGTACGCACCGAGTCCGAGACCCTGCTCGACGATCTCGCCGCTCCCCTGCTGACCGACGACGTCATGTACTTCTGGTGCCACGGCGCCTTCGTCGACAACGGTTCGCCCCACCCTCACCTGGCGGTCCGGCTCTCCGACGAACGACCCATAGACGGCGATCTGGTACTGCGCATGCGCCGCCGGCACCGCGGGTCCGCCGACGCGCTCTTCCACCCCTTCGTCCTGCTCAACGCCTGCCACACCGGGCAGACGGCGCCGGGCCCGGGACTCAAACACCTCGGCGGGGTGCTGGTGAACCTCGGGGCGGACGGAGTCCTCGGACCACAGATCGAGATACCCCAGCTCTTCGCCTCCGAATACGCCCTCGCCTTCCTGGACCGCTACCTCGGCGGCGACAGCACGGCCGGTGAGATCGCGATGGCGCTCGCCCGCGAATACACCGACGACTTCCACAATCCGCTGGCACTGGCCTACTCGCTGTACTGCGGCATCGACAGCAGGCTGGAGACGGCTCTGTGACGTCCTCGAAGCGACGCTCGCCGCGCGCAACGACCTGCGAAAGCGCCCCCGCGCCCATGAGCGTCGTCAACCTGGACGAGAAGGGACGGCTGTGCGCGCCCGGCTCGCGCATCCCTGTCCGTCCTGACCGACTCTCCGAACACCTCGCCCGTCTGCTACGCATCCCCGACCGGGCGACCGACCTCTACGTCTACGTGCATGGCTGGCAGACCGAGCCGGGCAGCGCCGTCCGCAGCGCGAGCCGACTGCTGCGACGCGCCAGGGAACTGGCCGCCGCGAGACCCGAGCTGTACCCGGGGTTGTCCGGCGTATACCGGCCCTGGTGTGTTGTCGTCTGCTGGCCGTCCTCCAGCCTGCCGACCCTGGCCGGCTACCGCCGCATCCGCGACCGCGCCCACGCGATGAGTGCGCCCGGCACCGGACACGCTCCGCACGTCCTCGGTCATCTGCTCGGCTATCTGGACACAGAACGGGCCAATCCCGCCGACCCGAGGGTGCTGGCCAATCGCTATGGGCAGTATCTGCACCTGATCGGGCACTCTTTCGGCGGCCGGTTCCTCTGCGAGGCGGTGCAGTGGGCCGCCGACCCATTCCGCGGGCCGCGGGTGCTCGGTTGGAGCACCGCTGCGGACTCGCTGCGGCCGTTCACGGTAGACAGCGCTCTCGTTTTCCAGATGGCCGCGCCGCGCAACAGTTTCGACGAGATGTTCCCCGCGCTGTTCCCGCACGACGGCATGGCCGCCGCTCCTCTACGCGGACCACTCACCCTGACCCACTCCCGCTGGGACCGCGCCACCGGCTTCTGGCATCTGAGGGCGGAGGCGGCTCCCGGCATCGGTCACTCCGGGGTGGGCACCGCGCCCGTGCCGCAGTACTCCACCCCTCTGCTGGCGGTCGACGAGCCGTACGCACCGGACGTACTCGACCATCGCATCGTCAACGTCGATGCGGGGTGGCGCTACCGCGGCGGGCGGACGCGTCGGCTCTCCCTGACCGGCGCGCACTCAGACTTCCACCACCCCGAGTCTGCGCACCTTCTCCTCAGCCTCTCCGCCCTGTCGCGATGACCTCACATCACGGGCCGGTAGTGCGTCGTCAGGCGGTTCGTGGCGTCGAGGATGTGGAACGCGACTGCCGGTGGCAGGTCGTGGTGGACGTGGTGGGTCGGGTGGGACTGGGGTTCCCAGGGAAGGCGGAGGGTGGAAACCACGCCCGGGGCCACCAGGAGGGGGCGGTCCGCGAAGGTGGTGGCCGCGGGGGTGTGCGCGTGCCCGGCGAGGAAGGCCGTGATGTTCGGGTGGCGTGACGTCAGGGCGGCCAAGCGGTGCTCGTCGTGCTGGCGGATGTCGTCCACGTAAGGGGTGTTCAGAGGGACCGGCGGGTGGTGGAAGCCGATCAGGACGGGGTGGGCGGCCGGGGTGTCGGCGAGGAGGGCGGACAACCACGTCAGGGTTTCGTCCGCCAGGCGGCCGTGGTCCTCGCCGGGCACCGACGTGTCGCACAGGGCCAGCGTGAAGCGGTCCGTGATGTGTGCGCTGTTGATGGGTGCCCGGCTCGCGGGCTCGCCCAGGAAGTGTTCGCGGAACGCGGGGCGCTCGTCGTGGTTGCCGGGGCAGGTCAGCAGTGGGTGCCGGGTGGCGAGGAGCTTGCGGGCCGCCTCGTACTCGGCCGGGGTCGCGTGGTCGGCGATGTCGCCGGTGGCGATGATGGCGTCCAGGTCGTACGGAAGGCGGTTCAGGTACGTCATGACCGCCCTGGTGCGGGCGATACTGCGGCCGTCGTCCTCTTCGCGCGTGTCTATGTGGGTGTCGCTCAGGTGCGCTATCACGATCATCGCTGCGGGGCCTCGTTCGGTCGGTGGGTGACTGGGGATGTGGCGTTCAGGGCCTCATGTGTCGTCGTCTCTATGCGCGTTACGTCTGCCCGTTCCGTGGCGGGGACCGTGGTGGACGTCGTGCCGCGGAGGTGGGCCGCGGCCGCGAGCAGGTGGGCCGCCTGGGCCGGGCGGCCCGCGCGGGTGTGGGCGCCCGCCATGCCTTCGAGGGCCAGCGCGATCAGGCCGGGGTTGTCGGTGGCGCGTGCGGTCGCGTAGCCCTCGCGGTGCAGGCTCAGGGCCTCGTCCGCGTCGCCCCGCTGTTCGGCCAGGAAGCCGAGTTCGGTGAGGAGCGCGGCCGTCTTCGGGCCCCAGTCCATGGCTCGTGTCCAGTCGAGCCAGGGGCGAAGGCGTGCCTCCGCCTCGGCGAGTGCCCCTCGGCGGCGGGCCGTGCGGCCGAGTCCCAGGTCGGCGAAGTACTCACCGACGGTGTCTGACTGTTCGACGGCGAGGCGGCGGGCCCGTTCGTGCAGGGCCTCGGCGCGGTCGAACTCGCCGGTGAGCAGGGCGACACGGCCGAGCCCCGACAGGCCGTGCGAGGCGTCGATCCAGAGGTGGAGGTCCTCGACGATGCGCAGCGCGTCGCCGTGCAGCGCGGCCGCGCCTTCGTGGTCGCCGGTGACCTCGGCGTGGAGGGCGAGCAGGGCCATGGCCTGCGACTGGCCCCAGCCGTCGCCCAGTTCGCGGAAGAGGTGCAGGCTCTGCGCGCCCGCGTCGGCGAGCGTCGCCAGGTCGCTGAGGGTGGCCGCCTGCCGGGCGCGGGTGCTGAGCGCGGCGGCGGTGCCCCAGCGGTCGCCGAGACCGCGGAGCTCCGCGAGGGCGGCGGTGATCAGGTCCTCGCCCGCGGAGAGGTCGCCGCAACCTTGCAGCGCGGCGGCCTGGAACCAGCGGACCCGCGCACGACGCACGGGGTCCTCTATGAGGTGGTACGCGGGGGCCGTTCGGGCGGGGGGCGCCGTGGCTGCGGGTCCAGCTCCGGCTGTGGTTGCGGCTGCGGCTCCGGCTGTGGTTGCGGCTCCAGCCCCGGCTGCGGCTGCGGCTGCGGTGGCAGTTCCGGTTCCGTCCGGTGTCGTTTCCTCCGCCGTGCGCGTCAGCGTGCCGACCGCGTGCCGCCATGCCTGCGCCTCGGCGCGTGCGGCCGGCGGTGCCTCGCCCGCCGCGGCCAGGGCCGCGTCGAGGGAGCGGCGCGCTCCGCCCAGGCGTCCGCGCAGGTAGCAGAACCAGGTCGTCGCGTTGACGAGGCGCAGCGCGCGGTGGGCCTCCCCGTGCCGGGCCGCGTCATGGATCGCGGCGCGTACGTTGGCGGACTCGGCGTCCAGGAGGCGCAGGGCGCGCCGTTGGGCGGGGCCCCGCAGGTCGCGGTCGGCCGCTTCGGCGAGCTCGGTGTAGTAACCGCGGTGACGCTCCCGTACGAGAGTGTCCTCACCCGAGTCGTGCAGGTGCTCCATGCTGTACGCGGCCACCGATTCGAGCAGGCGGTAGCGGATGCCGTCCGCCGTGTCGACGGTGGCCACCAGGGACCGGTCGACGAGGCGGGCGATCAGGTCGGGGACGTCGGCGGCCGGGATGCGGGTGTCGGCGGCCGAGTCGCGGACGTCGGCGGCCGGGACGCGGACCGTGGGGGCGTCCGCGCACACCGCCTCCGCCGCCCGCAGCGTGCAGCCGTCCGCGTGGACCGCCAGGCGGCGCAGGACGACACGTTCGCGTTCCGTGAGCAGGGCCCAGCTCCAGTCGATCATGGCGCGGAGTGTCTGCTGGCGGGGCGGGGCGCCGCGGTGGCCCGCGGTGAGGACGCGGAAGCGGTCGTCGAGGCGGGCCGCCAGTTCGTGGACGCCGAGGCCGCGGACGCGGGTTGCGGCGAGTTCGAGGGCGAGGGGCAGGCCGTCCAGGCGCCGGCAGATCGCCGCGACCGGGGCGGCGTTGTCCGCGTCGAGTGCGAAGCCGGGGGCAGCCGCGGCGGCCCGGGCGAGGAACAGTCTGACCGCGCTGGACGCCTGGAGCTCTTCCGGCGACGACGTGGCCTCGGGTGAGGGCAGTTGGAGTGGGGGCACCGCCTGGAGGATCTCGCCCGGTACGGCCAGCGGTTCGCGGCTCGTCGCCAGGACCCGCAGGTCCGGGGCCGCCGTCAGCAGGGACCGCACGATCTCCGCGGCTTCTTCGACCACGTGCTCGCAGTTGTCGAGTACGAGCAGGACGCGGCGGGTGCGGAGCGCCGCGATGATCCGGGGTAGGAGGCCCGAGGCGGTTGCCTGGTCTCTCTGCGGTGCGGCGGTCATGACGTCGTCGCGGACGTCCAGGGTCGCTGCCACCAGCTCGGCGATCCCGGCCTGCGACTGTCCCCGTGCGGACAACTCGACCAGGTGGACGCCCTCGTACTCCTCGTACTCCTCGTACTCCTCGCCGAGGCGCGCGGCGATCTCAAGAGCCAGCCGCGTCTTGCCGACGCCGCCGGGGCCCGTGAGCGTGAGCAGCCGGCCGTCCTTGAGGTGGGTCCGCGCCTCCTCCACGGCGTCGGCGCGGCCGATGAGGTCGGTGAGGGGCGTGGGGAGGTTGCCGCTACGGCGCCCCGGCTGGGCCGGTGGGGGTGTCGGGGCCGGTGAGGCCGGGGTCAGAGCGGGGTCCTGGTTCAGGATCGCCGTGTGCAGGGCGGCCAGGGCCGGGCTCGGGTCCACGCCCAGTTCCGTCCGGAGCAGGTCGCTCAGATCGCGGTACGCGGCGAGCGCCTCGCTCTGGCGGCCCGCGCGGTAGAGCGCGCGCAGGTGCGCGGCGCGGAGGCGTTCACGGAGCGGGTGACGTGCCACCAGGTCCGCCAACTCGGCTATCTCGCCCGCCGGTCGGCGGTCGTCACCCGGCAGGACCCGGACCTCCGCCCGGACCTCCGCACGGGCCTCCGCCCGGTCCTCCAGGGCCGTCAGCCGCTCTTCCTCCAGGCGGGCGATCGCCGCCTCGGCGAACGCCTCGTCCGCCACGTCCGCGTACGCCGGACCCCGCCAGAGCGCCAGCGCCTCGTCCAGCAACTCCGCACGTGTCCCCGGGTCTTCGCTCGCGCGCGCCCTGTCCGCCAGCACGCGGAAACGGTGCGCGTCGACCGCGTCGGGCGCGGCGAGGAGGGCGTACCCCGCGGGCTGGTGCGTGATCAGCGCGCGGGCCCCCGGTTCCGCGTCCTCCAGGACGCGGCGCAGCCGGGAGAGCTTGCTCCGCAGGGCTTCGGTGGGGCGTGCCGGTGGGTCCTGGCCCCAGAGGTCGTCGACGAGCCGGTCGGCCGGGGCGGGGCGGCCTTCGCGGATCAGCAGGTCGGCGAGGAGCGCGCGCACCTTCGCCTCGGGCACGGGGACCCGGCTGCCGTCGGCCGTCCACACCTCCAGGGGGCCGAGTATCGCGAAGCGCATGGGACCCAACGTAGACCAGCCCGGCCGGAATTGATCCCTCCGCAGTCTCCGCCCCTCCCCCTACCTCCGCCCCTCCCCCTGCCGCCCCGCCTCTCCCCTCCCCGCGCACCCCCGGAACCCGCCGGAACCTTCCCGGAAGCTTTCCGCAACCCCCGCCGCCCAGCCTGAGCACATGTCCACTTCTTCAGCCGTCCCAGCCGCATCCGGACCCGCCCCCGCGCCGGACTCCCCACCGCCCGCAGGCCCCCGCGAATGGACCGGTCTCGCCGTCCTCGCGTTTCCCGCCCTCCTGCTCTCCATGGACGTCACCGTCCTCTACATGGCGCTGCCCACCCTCGGCGCCGATCTCCACGCCGACAGCACGCAGTCGCTGTGGATCGCCGACATGTATCCCTTCATGCTCGCGGGCTTCCTCGTCACCATGGGCACGCTCGGCGACCGCATCGGGCGGCGCCGCCTGCTGATGATCGGTGCCGCCGCGTTCAGTGCGGCCTCCGTGCTCGCCGCGTTCGCTCCCAGTGCCGAACTGCTGATCGCCGCCCGGGCGTTGCTCGGCGTCGCGGGCGCGGCGGTGCTGCCCTCGACGATGTCGCTGATCAGCACCATGTTCCGGCAGCCCGCGCAGCGGGCCGGTGCGTTCGGGCTGTGGATGATGGCCTTCTCGGTGGGGGCCGTCATCGGGCCCGTCGTGGGCGGCCTGATGCTGGAGCGGTTCTGGTGGGGTTCCGTCTTCCTGCTCGGCGTACCCGTGATGGCGTTGCTCCTGGTCTGCGCGCCCGCGCTGCTGCCCGAGCACCGCAACTCCTCGCCCGGGCGCCTCGATCCGCTCAGCGTGGTGCTGGCGCTGGCCGCGATCCTGCCGGTGGTCCACGGCCTCAAGGAGGTGGCGCGGGACGGCGCCGAGCCGCTTCCGCTCGCTCTCGTCGCCCTCGGGCTCGTCGTCGGCCGGATCTTCGTGCTGCGTCAGCGGCGTCTCGCCGATCCACTGCTCGACCTGCGGCTCTTCGCGGAGCGCGCGTTCAGCGGTGCGCTCGTCGTGTTCCTGCTCGGCATGATCACGCTGCATGCCCTGACCCTGTTCTTCACGCAGTACCTGCAATTGGTCGAAGGGCTCTCGCCGGTCCGCGCCGGGCTGTGGATGATTCCGTTCGTCGCGGGGACGTTCGTCGGTCTCGGCCTCGCCCCGAGGATCGCGCGCCGCGTGCGGCCGGCCCGGGTCATCGCGGGCGGACTGCTCGTCGCCGGCCTGGGCTTCGCCCTGATCTCACGCGTCGACGCGTCGTCGGGGCTCGTGCCGCTCGTCGTCGGCAGCACGGTGGTCACGCTCGGCTTCGGGCCGCTGATGGTGCTCGGCACGAACATGATCGTGGGGTCGGCGCCGGCCGAGCGCGCGGGGGCCGCGGCCTCGGTGTCCGAGACCGGGGCCGAACTCGGCTCGGCGCTCGGTGTCGCCGTCCTCGGCAGTGTCGGCACGGCCGTCTACCGCGGGCAGCTGGCCGACGCGGACGCCTTGGACGCCGTCCCGCGCGAGACGGCCGACGCGGCGCGCGAGGGGCTGGCCGCGGTGCGGGGCGCGGTGC
>NZ_JBFBEE010000039.1:0-70590 GCF_040683555.1 Streptomyces sp. NPDC093510 | reverse complement strand
GTCGCGTCTGCCGAGTTACTGAGCAGACGCGACTGCGGCTTTGTTGTGGGCTGAGCGCGCAGTTCCCCGCGCCCCTAACCGGCCTTCGCCAGGCCCAACGCGTATTCGGGCCACCACTCGCCCGCCTTGGGACCACCACGACAGGTCCCGTCGGACTCTCCGGGCCGCTTGACCCAGAGATACGCGTCGACGAGCGGGTCGGACGTCTTCGTGGTGGGCGTCTCGCCAAGGGCCCGCCCCGGCGGATTGCACCAGGGGTCCTTGCCCTTGGTGTACGCCCCGTTGCCGTTGCGCCCCGTGTCGATGACGAACGGCTTGTTGCCGATCTTCGCCGAGAGCTTCTTGCCGAACTCCGTGCTGGCCTCGGTGGTCTGGAAGTTGGAGACGTTCACCGAGAAGCCGTCGGCCTGCTCGACGCCGGACCACTTCAGTGGCTCCCAGAGCGAGTCGGGGTTCTTCCAGCCCGCGTTGCCCGCGTCCAGGTACACCTTCGTGTTCTTCAGGGACTTGAGCTTCTCGATGGCGCCCTTGAGGAGGTCGTACCGCTCCTCGTGGAACTCCTCCGGCGTGCAGTTGTCGACCAGGTGGAGGACCGCGTCGGGTTCGAGGATCACCGTGGCGTTCCGGTCGCCGATGCCCTTGGCGACCTGGTCGATGAAGGCGCGGTACGCGTTGCCGTCGGCGGCGCCGCCGCCCGAGTACTGGCCGCAGTCGCGGTGCGGGATGTTGTAGACGACGAGGAGGGCGTCGCGGTCGGCCTTCTCCGCGGCCTCGGTGAAGCCGCGCGCCTGGTCCTCCGCGTTCTCCGGCACGATCCACTCGGCGACCGGCTGTTCGGCGATCTTCCGTATCAGCCCGGCGTCGTCCTTCTTGCCGTCCTTCGCGTACGAGGCGACCTGCTTGGCCGCGTTCCCGTCCGGATTGACCCAGTACGGGTCCTTCTCCTTGGGCTGCTGTTTCACCGGTGCACTCGACGTGTCGTCCTCCGAGTCACCACCGGAGGAGGAGCACCCGGAAAGGAGCAGCGCGGCCCCCGCGAGCGCCGCTCCCGCCCTTACCCCCCTGGCCGCGAGACCGTGCCCGCGACCGGTGTATTTGCGGTACATCCACTCCCCCTAGGGTGCACTGGCCGTATGTCAATCCTGGCATACGTACTCCCTGCCCACGAGGGCCGCCCGCCCCGCACCGGAGGCTGTATGTGAGCTGTTACAGCCCGCCCCGGCGGGGTAGGCGCAGTCCGCGGGGAGTGGAGGTGCATGGGGTATGCAGGACCGCGACAGCGAACTGCGGCTTGCGGACGTCCTGGTGGAATCCGTGGACACCCTGACCGACGACTTCGACCTCGGCCGCTATCTGAGCTGGCTCGCCGACCGCTGTGTGGAGCTTCTCGGCGTCCGGGGCGCCGGGGTGATGTACACCGGCGGTGGCGACGAAGTGCTCCTCGCCGCCTGCGGTTGTCGACAGGGCGCCGTACGGGAGCTGTTGGAGATCCAGCATCTCGGCGGCCCGTGCGTGGAGAGCTTCGGCACGGGTGAGCCGGTGGCGCCGGTGCGGATCGACTCCGAGGGTGCGGAGGCCCGCTGGCCGGCGTTCGCCGCGCGGGCCGGCAAGTACGGCGTCGCGGTGACGTACGCGGTGCCGATCAGACGGAACGGCACGGTGCTCGGCGTGCTCAACCTCTTTGTGGGAGCGGCCGGTCGTGCGGCCGAGGCCGGGACCGGGGCGGCGTCCGACCACGGGGTGCGGATCGCGCAGGCCATCGCCAAAGCCGCGGCGACCGGTCTGCACAATCACCGCACCCACTCCGCGTACCGGGTGCTGTCCGAGCAGCTTCAGACGGCGCTGGACAGCCGTATCCGCATCGAACAGGCCAAAGGCATCCTCGCCGAGCGCTGGAACACCGGCATGGACGAGGCGTTCGAGGCGATGCGGGGCCACGCGCGCAGAGAACAGCAGGTCGTCGACCTGGTGGCCGTCCAGGTGATCAAGGGGCTGATCGACGCCGAGACGCTCCGGCGGGGCAGGTCCGGACCTTCCTGAAGGGCGCATCTCACCTGCGGTGATCACACAGGGAGAGGGACCCACGACTTGGCGTCATTCTGCCTCCGACGCCCTCTAGGCCCGCGCGCTCATTCGTTCTAAAGTCGGTTGCACGGCCCAAGCCCCCGGCCATGTCGACCGTTCCGCGTGCGGAATGGTCCCCGTACCTCCCGCGCCGGCGCCGGGTTTCTCCCGCAGCTCGTGCGCGCGCGGTCGAGGACCAGCCCGGTCGGCGGCTCCGGGGGGAGCGGGCCGCCGATCGGGCCAGGTACGGGACGTGCGCCACAGGCCCTACGACCGCACTCCGGTGAGGTACGCGGAGACGATCACGTTCGCCGTGTAGGTGCGGGCGGTTTTGTCGAAGACGCCGCCGCAGGTGATGAGGCGCAGCTCCGCGCGCCCCTTCTCGTGCGGGCCGTACGCCTTCTTCGCGTCGAAGCGTTCCCGGGTCACCACCTGCACGTCGTCCACCGTGAACTCCGCGAACGTGCCGTCGTCGCGGGCCACCTCGATGTGCTCGCCGGGGCGCATCGCGCTGAGGTCGTAGAAGACGGCGGGTTCGGTCTCCGTGTCGACGTGGCCGACGAGGAGGGCTGTGCCGGGAGCGCCGGGCCGGGTGCCGCCGCCGTACCAGCCGACGGTGTCGGCCTGTGCGAAGGGCGGCGGGTCGATGGCGCCCTCGGCGTCCAGGCCGCGGGCTGTCACCGGGGCCCGCACCTCCAGCGAGGGGATGTCGACGCGTTCCGGCCGTGCGGGTGTCAACGGCTCGCGCGGGGGCGGCAGTTCGACTTCGAGGGGGCGTCCGACCGCGGCCACGTCGCCCTGTGCGGGCGCGGAAAGGCCGCCGCGCAGATCAGAGATGTCGCTGCCCCAGAGCCAGAGGCCCACCAGGAGGACCGCCCAGGCGACGCCGGTCAGCAGCCGTCCCGGTCCGGTCGCGCGTCCACCGCTGGACACGGTTCTGCCCGCCCGTCACTCGGAGCGTCGCCGGCGGACGCTGCGGAACGCCACGGCGACGGCGGCCACCCCGGCGAGGATCAGGCCGATCACGGCGTGCCAGGTGCCGGGTCCCGCCTCGTCGGCCTCCTCGGAGGCGGCCGTGGTCACCTGCGAGGTGCCGCCGCCACCGGCGCGTACCGGGGAGACGGGGGCCGGCTCGTGGCGGACGACCTGGACCGTGCCGACGCCCTGGTGCGGGTGGCCGTCGCAGGTGACCGTGACGTCGTACGTACCGGTGACGCCGCTTCTGATCCTGGCCTTGCCGTTGAGCGCGTACTTGCCGCCGTCGCGGCCGGTGAGCTCGGCGTCGCCCTCGAAGGCCCCGGACCCGGCCGTGCCGGTCGTGCCGTCGCAGCCCGAGACGCTCACCTCCACGGTGGCGCCGGGCGCGGCGCCGGACGGGGTGACGGTGGCCTTCACGGCTCCTTTGTCGTGGGCCTGGGCCGCGCCGGCGGGCAGGGTGACCGCCAGGACGGCGGCCACCACGGCTCCACGGACAGCAAGGGAACGTATACGCATCGTGAACCTCCACCTACGAGGTTCACCCGCCCCGGGCGACTCCGCATCTCGGGGCCGCGGACCCTGCCTAGATCCGGTCCACGAGGTCGGCGATGGAGTCCACGATGTTCGAGGGCCGGAAGGGGTGGCGGTCGATGTCGCCGCGGGACGTCAGGCCTGTGAGCACCAGGAACGTCTCCATCCCGGCTTCGAGACCGGCGAGGATGTCGGTGTCCATGCGGTCACCGATCATCGCGCTGGTCTCCGAGTGCGCGCCGATCGCGTTCAGGCCGGTCCGCATCATCAGCGGGTTCGGCTTGCCCGCGAAGTACGGGTTCTTGCCGGTCGCCTTGGTGATCAGTGCCGCGACGGCCCCGGTGGCGGGCAGCGGCCCCTCCATGGAGGGGCCCGTCTCGTCGGGGTTGGTGCAGATGAAGCGGGCCCCGCCGTTGATGAGGCGGACGGCCTTGGTCATGGCCTCGAAGGAGTAGGTGCGGGTCTCGCCGAGGACCACGTAGTCCGGGTCGTGGTCGGTGAGGACGTACCCGATGTCGTGCAGGGCGGTGGTCAGGCCCGCCTCGCCGATGACGTACGCGGTGCCGCCGGGGCGCTGGTCGTCGAGGAACTTGGCGGTGGCGAGCGCGGAGGTCCAGATGTTCTCGACGGGCACGTCGAGGCCCATGCGGTTCAGCCGGGCCTGGAGGTCGCGTGCGGTGTAGATGGAGTTGTTCGTGAGGACGAGGAAGGGCCTGCCGGACTCGCGCAGCTTCTTGATGAAGGCGTCGGCGCCGGGGATCGGCACTCCCTCGTGAATGAGCACGCCGTCCATGTCGGTGAGCCACGATTCGATGGGCTTGCGCTCTGCCATGGGGTGCACTCTCCTGCGGTGTACGGGTTGGCTGGGGCGCCGGGACAGCGCTGTGCCGACGCCCACAGCCTAATCAGGATGCGGTGATCTTGACCCTGTCGATCACGTCCGGCCTGAGCGTGACGGCTCAGCTGCCCGTCGCCGACTTCCAGTCCTCCACGTACGACTGGAGGTTCTCGGAGATGTCCGCCCAGTCCGGCTCGAAGACCTCCACGCCTTCGACGATCTTTTCGAGCGCGATGGCGTTGGCGTCGACGGCCTTGATGTCCTTGCGGGCGGGGAAGCCGCCGCCGATCTCGCTGACCTGCCGCTGGGCCTGCTCGCCGAGGAGGTGGTCGAGGAGCTTCTTCGCGTTGGCGTCGTGCGGGGCCTTGTTCACGAGACCGGCGGCGTAGGGCAGCGCGAAGGTGGTGGGCCTGTCCGGGTTCTTCTCGGTCGCGGGGAACCAGATGCCGAGGTTCGGCATCTCCTTGGACTGGGCGTAGTTCATCTGGACGTCGCCGTTCGCGGCCAGGAGTTCGCCCTTGTCGACCTTGGGCGCGAGCTTGCCGGTGGAGGCGGACGGGCCGACGTTGTTGGTCTGCAGCTTCTTCAGGTACGCCATCGCCGGCTCCTTGCCGCCGAAGTCGTGCATCGCCTTGATGAGCACGGCGGTGCCGTCGCCCGCGACGCCCGGCGTGGAGTACTGCACCTTGTTCTTGTACGCGGCGTCGGTGAGGTCCTCCCACGTCTTCGGCGCCTTGCCGCCCGCCGGTTCCTTCTTGTTGTAGATGAACCCGAAGTAGTTCTTCACCACGGAGGTCCACTTGCCGTCGGCGGCCTTGTCGGCGCCGCCGACCTGCTCCGAGCCCTTGGGTTCGTAGGCCTTCAACAGGCCCTTCTCGTCGGCCTGCTGGATGAAAGGCGGCAGGGTGATGATGACGTCGGCCTGCGTGTTGGACTTCTCGCGGACGGCGCGCTGCACCATCTCGCCGGAGCCGCCCTCGACGTAGTTCACCTTGATGCCGGTCTTCTTCTCGAAGTCCTTGAAGACCCGGTCGTACCAGCCGTCGCCGTTCTCGCCCTTGAGGCCGTCGGCGCTGTAGACGGTGACGACCTTGTCGTCGGACGCGGCGGAGCCGCCGCCGCACGCGGTGAGGGAGCCGGCGAGGACGAGACCGCAGGTGACGGCGGCGACCGTGCGGACGTGTCGGACTCGGGTAAGGCGGGACATGACGTTGTGTACTCCTTGACGGACGTGCGAAGCCTGGCGGAAGAGCGGGCGGTTTCAGCGGTAGGAGGCGCGGGTCCTGATACGGGAGACGGCGAGGAGCACGAGGAGCGTGGCCGCCATCAGGACCACCGCGACGGCGGCGCCGGTGAAGGTGGAGCCGCGGTCGGTGGCCGCGTAGATCCGCACGGGGAGCGGCATCCAGTCCGGCGGGTAGAGCATCATCGTGGCGCTCAACTCGCCCATGGAGAGCGCGAAGCAGAGCCCGGCAGCCGCGTTCAGGGACGGCAGCAGGAGCGGCAGCTTCACCTTCCACAGGACGTACGAGGGGCGGGCGCCCAGTGACGCGGCGGCCTGTTCGTACGCCGGGTCGAGCCGTACGACGGCGGCCGAGACCGACTGGTGGGCGAAGGCCGTGACGAGCAGGGCGTGCGCCAGGATCACGATCCACCGCGTGCCGTTGAGGATCATGGGCGGCTTGGAGAACGCGACGAGGACCGCGAGCCCGACGACCACGGACGGCACGGCGACGGGCAGCACGAACAGCGCGTCGAGGAACCTCTTGCCGCGCTTCTTCAGGGAGGCTGCGGCGAGCGCGGCCCAGGAGCCGACGGTCAGCGCGAGCAGGCTGGCGCCGAGCGCGGTGACCAGGCTGGTGGTGAGGGCCCGCAGCGACTCCCCGCGCGTCGCCGACGCGTAGTGCTCGCCGGTGAAACCGGACGGGAAGGCCCCCGACCAGTGCTCGGAGAACGACGCCGTGAGGATCACGAGCAGCGGCAGCGCGAAGAGCGGCAGGAAGAGCACGGCGAACAGGGCCCAGGTGGCCCACTTACCCATGCGGCTATGCACCAACACGACGGCTCACCACCCGGTAGAGGCCGTAGAGGCCCACGGAGATCGCGATGTTGACGACGGCGACGACGCACGCGGCCGGATAGTCGGACTCGAGAATGGCCTTGCTGTAGACGAGCATCGGGAGGGTCGTGACGCCTTTCGCGCCCGTGAAGAGCACGATCCCGAACTCGTTGAGGCACATGACGAGGACGAGGCTGCCGCCGGCGGCGAGCGCGGGCAGCGCCTCGGGCAGGATGACGCGCCGCACGATGCGGGCGGGCCCGGCGCCGAGACTGGAGGCGACCTCGATCTGCGCGGTGTCGAGCTGCGAGAACGCGGCGAGCAGCGGCCGCATCACGAACGGCGTGAAGTACGTGATCTCGGCGAGCAGCACGCCCCACGGGGTGCTCAGGAACTGGAACGGCCCCTCGGCGGCGCCGGTCGCGTCCGTCCACACGCCGTTGGCCATGCCCTTCGTCCCGTAGATGAACAGCAGGGCGAGGGTGATCAGGAAGGACGGGAAGGAGAGGAAGACGTCGATGAACTTCGCGACGGCCTTCCCGCCGGGGAACGGCACGAACGCGATGACCAGCGCGAGCGCGAACCCGAGCACGAGACATCCCACGGTCGCCCCGGCGGCCAGCCACACGGTGGTCCCGAGCGCCTCCCGGAACGCCTCGGAGGCGAACACGTCGGAATACGGCTGGAGGGACGTCCCGCCGGTGTCGGGTTGCACCGACTGCTGGACGACGAGCCCGAGGGGATAGAGGAAGAAGAGCCCGAGCAGGGCGACGGGCGGCAGCGCCCACACGAAGGCGGGAACCGCGCGCCGCGGGGACGCCACCGCTGTGGGCACGGCCTTCGGTGCCGGGTCACCGGGCAGCAGCAGCTCGGCGGGGCTAGCCATCGGTCACCCCTCCGGCCAGGAGCACCGCGTCGTCGGGCGCGAAGTGCAGGGTGACCTCGTCCCCGATGGCCGGCGGCGTCCGGAGCTCCCGGACGTCCGCCTTCACCCGCTCCCCGGCCACGTCGACGTACAACCGGTGGGTGGCGCCGCGCCATTGGACCTCGGCCACCCGGCCCCGGAGGGGGTTGGGGCCTTCCCCGAGCCCGACCAGGTGCGGCCGCACGCACAGCGTGGCGGTGGCCCCCGGGGCGACTTCCCCCGTGTCGACCTTCAGCGACTTTCCGCCGAAGGAGACGGCGCCCGCCTCCACCGTCACCGCGAGGAGGTTCGCGTTGCCGACGAACGACGCCGTGAACTCCGTCCGGGGAGCCCGGTAGAGCTCCTGCGGTGTCCCGCAGTCCTGGAGGCGCGCCCGGTCCATCACGGCGATCCGGTCGGCCAGGGTCAGCGCCTCGACCTGGTCGTGGGTGACGTACAGGATGGAGACGTCCGGCAACTCGCGGTGCAGCCGGGCGAGTTCGGCCAGCATTCCCGACCGGAGCTGGGCGTCGAGCGCGGACAGCGGCTCGTCGAGCAGGAGCACGCCGGGCCGGATGGCGAGCGCCCGCGCGATGGCGACCCGCTGCTGCTGCCCGCCGGACAGCTCGCGCGGGAACCGCTTCGCGTACGCGGCCATCCCCGTCATCTCCAGGGCGTCAGTGACCCGTCCGGGGATCTCGCCCTTCGCCACCCGCTGCGCCTTCAGGCCGAACGCGACGTTGTCCTCGACCCGCATGTGCGGGAAGAGGGCGTACTGCTGGACGACCATGCCGATGCCCCGCTGGTGCGGCGGCAGCGCGGTGACGTCGCGGTCCCCGATGAGGACCCGCCCGGACACGGGCCGCACGAACCCCGCGACGGCCCGCAGCGCGGTGGTCTTGCCGGACCCGGAGGGCCCGAGCAGGGCCATGACCTCGCCGGGCTCGACGGTCAGGTCGAGGGAGTCGAGGACGGTGTTCCCGTCGTACGCGACGGAGACCCCGTCGAAGCGGATGCCGCTGCCCATCAGCCGATTCCCCGGAGCAGCGCGGGGAGTTCGGCGACGGAGCCGAGCACGTGGGTGGCCCCGGCCTCGCGGAGCGCGGCGTCACCGTGGGCGCCGGTCAGCACCCCGGCGACGACGGAGGCCCCCGACCGTACGCCGCTGAGCATGTCGTACGCCGTGTCACCCGCGACCGCGATGTCCCGGACGCCGTCCACGGCGCCGGTCCGCAGGAACGCGCTGAGCACCATGTCGGGGTAGGGGCGCCCGCGGCCGCCCGCGTCGGCGGGGCACAGGGTCAGTCCGACCAGGCCCCGCCACCCCAGCGCGTCGAGGATGGCGTCCTGGGTGACCCGGGCGAACCCCGTGGTCAGGACGACGGTACGGCCGTCGTCCGCGAGCTCCTCGATGGCTTCGCGCGCCCCGGGTACGGGTGCAATGCGGCCGCCGTCGACCAGCGTCCCGTACGCCTTCTCGAAGGCGACGTTCGCCTGCCGCGCGAGCTTCTCCTCACCGAACAGGTGCCGGAAGACGGAGATCTTGGACTCGCCCATGGTGGCGCGGACGTACTCCAGTTTCGCGGCGTGGTCCGCGGAGTCCGGTTCGACGCCGAGTTCCCGGGCGGCGGCGGCGAACGCCTGCTCGACGAGGCCCCCGTCGGCGACCGTGGTGCCCGCCATGTCGAGCACGACGAGACCGGTGCGGCCCTGCGTCCTCTCGGCCAACTCCCTCACCATCCCAGTTCGTTCGCGGTCGTCTCGGCGATCGCGGGCGAGCAGGTCATGCCACGCCCGCCGGGCCCGGTGACCAGCCACACGCCCTCGCGCACCTGCTGCCGGTGCACGATTCGGCTCGTGTCGACGCACTGCGCGTACACCCCGGCCCAGCGCCGCCTGATCTTCGGCAGCGGGCGGCCGAGGAACCCCTCGACGACCTCGGTGAGGTGGTCGTAGGGCTCCTCGACGGTGTCGAAGGCGAAGGGGTGCTCGTACTCGTGGGTGTCGCCGATGGTCAGGCCGCCGTCCTCGCGCTGCACCATGAGCAGCTGCATCTTGTGCGCGGCGGCGGTCGGGGTCTGTGCCTGGCGCGCGTTGAGCTCGTCGAGCGCCTCGGAGCGGTACGCCGGGTAGTAGCGGAAGCTGTCGGCGTCGGCGACGGACGTGGTGAGCGCCTCGCCGAGCGGCTCGGTCTGCATCATCTGCAGGCGCACGCGCCGCACGGGCAGGCCGGGTCCGGCCAGCTCGCGGACGAGGCCGCCGAGCCAGGCGCCGGTGGCGAGGACGACGACGTCCCCGGTGTGCACGTCGCCGTGGTCGTCGCGCACCGCGCTCTCCCCCACGACCTCGCGGACCTCGCGGCCCGGCAGGAAGGTGTAGCGCGGCGACGCCAGGAGGGCTTCCCGCAACCGGAGTTGGGCCGTGCGCGGCTCCACCGCGGCGTCCCGCTCGCACCACAGCCCCGCGCTGAACTCGCCCCGCAGCGCCGGGTTGAGGTCCCGCGCCTCCTCGGCGGTGAGCAGCTTGTAACCGCGGGCCGCCGCGTCCGGTCGGGCGAGCGCGGCCTCGGCGACGGCGCGTTCGCGTTCGTTGCGTACGAGGGTGAGGGAGCCGTTGGCCCGAAAGCCCAGGCCCGGGACGCGTTCGCCGATGCCCTCCCACAGTTCGCGGGCGCGCAGGGCGGTGTCGAGCTCCTCGCCGCCCGCTCTGCCGCTCACCCATATCTGCCCGAAGTTGCGCAGGGACGCCCCGCGGGCCTCGCTCTCGCGCTCGATCTGTACGACCTCGTGGCCGCGCTCCACTGCGTGCCAGGCGTGCATGGTTCCCACCACGCCGGCTCCTATGACGATGACTCTCACGGCGGCAACGCTCCTGGCGACCGGTGTCCCGCGCGGGGCCGGTTGGCAACGGGACGGTGAACGGCCACCCAAGCTTGGCCTAGACCCGTTACGTTTCCGTTACTCCCGTGGGCGTCCCGCCCTGGGTCGGCTTCAGCCGAGACGCGTGGTGAACGAGAACCGATCGCCCCGGTAGAGGGTGCGCACCCGCTCCAGCGGCCGCCCCGCCGTGTCCCGCGACAGCCGGTGGATCAGCAGCATGGGCAGCGCGGGCGGCGTCCCGATGAGCAGGGCCTCGCGCGGGGTGGCGAGGACCGTCTCGATCCGCTCGTCGGCGTCCCCGAAGGAGATGCCGAGGCTGTCCCGCAGGTACGCGTAGAAGGAGGAGTCCGGCTCGAAGTCCGCGTCGAGTCGGGGCACCCGGGCCACGGAGACATAGGTGCTCTCCAGGCCGATCCGCTCCTCGTCGGCGAGCAGCACCCGCTCCATGTGCCAGACCGGCTCGCCCACCTCGGCGCCGATCTCCGGCGCCAGCGCGGCCGGGCAGGGAAACCGGTCGAGGGAGATGAGGTTACGTCCCGGGGTACGCCCCTGCCGCCGCACGCCCTCGGTGTAACTCGCGAGCGACAACGGCTGCTCCAGCTTCGGCCCCGCGACGACGGTCCCCCGCCCCTGCCTGCGCAGCCGCCCCTCCAGGAGCAGTTCGCGCAGCGCCTGCCGCACGGTCTCGCGCGCCACCTCGTACCGCTCGGCGAGGTCCCGCTCGGTCGGCAGCGGCTGCCCGTCCCCCAACTCCTCGATGAGCGCGGCGATCCTGGCCTTCACGGCGTAGTACTTGGGAATGCGGCCGTGCTCCGGGATGCCGGAGCGGATCGGGGCGCCCGGCGCCTGGTCGAGCAGGTGGGCAGGCAGCTGCGCGGTCGGGTGCGCGGGGTTCGGGTTGTCCACCCCGGGATGTTCGCAGACGTACGTGAACACGCAGGTGAACGTGGGGTGTCGGGGGGTGAGGGGGGCGGGGCGAGGGTGTGAGGGGGCGGGCGGGGGTTTCAGCGCCGCCCGGCCCGCAGGCGACGCGCTCCCAGGGCGAGGGCGCCGACGCCGAGGAGGACGGCTCCGGCGGTGAGTCCCGGCCGGAGCAGGCCGTCCGACCCGGTCTCCGCGAGCTGGTCGGCGGCCGGCATCTCGTCGGAATCGGGGTTTCCGGCGGCCCCGACGCTCCCGTTGGCCTCGCCGGCCTCACCCGCCCCGTCGGGCCCGGTGGTCGAAGTGCCGTCGGGTTCGGTGTCCTCGGCTTCGGCTTCGGCTTCCGCTTCGGCTCCGGATGCGATGTCGAACGGGTAGTCGTTGGAGGAGCCGACCCAGTCGCCGTCGTCGTCCCTGCGCTGCACGAGCGCGGCGGAGACCACGACGTGGTTGGGGTCGGTGCCGGGTGCGAAGGCGAGCCGGACCTTGACGGTGACGGTCCGGCCGGGCTCGACCGTGAAGCCCGCGAAGCCGTCGTCGAAGACGCCGATGTTCTCGCCCTGGCCGGTCTTCTCGAACGGCACGGCCCGCCGGCGCGTCCCGTCGTCGAACTCCAGCTCGACCTGCCGGGGCGTCAGCGTCCGCTCCTCGTCGACGAGGACGAGGAGCGGATGGATGTTGCCGCAGGCCTCGTCGGTGGTGTTGGTGAGGTCGACGGTCCAGTCCTGGTGGTCGCCGCCGGGCCGGTAGGTGTCGGGGCCCCGGTGGATGCGGGTGTCGATGGGGAAGTCGGCGCGGTCCTCGGTGGCGCAGGTGGGCCGCCTCTCGGCGGCGCCGGCCCGGCCCCGGGACACACGAACGCCACGCTCCCCCCACTCTCCTCGCTCCCCCCACTCTCCTCGCTCTCCCCACTCCCCCCGCTCTCCTCGCTCCCCCCGCTCCTCCCGCTCTCTCCACTCCCTCCGCTCCTCCCGGATGTCGGCACAGTGCTTCCGCCCTGACGCCCAGTCGGCCCCCGCCGCGCACCCCGCGCCGACCGCGACGGCCCCTTCTCCCACGACGGGCCCGAGAGCGACGACCGTGACGGCAACACCCAGAACGAGAGAACGGCGAAAGCGCATGGAGAACCTTTGCTGAACGGCAACGACGGGTGGGTGGTGGTGGCCTGGGCGGGCAGCGGGGGTGGGTGGCGGCGGCCTGGGCGGCAGCGTGGGTGGACGGCAGCCTGGGCGGGCAGCGGGGGTGGGCGGCAGCCTGGGTGGACGGCGGCCTGAGCGGGCAGCGGGGTGGGCGGCAGCCTGGGGGCAGCGGGGGTAGGCGGCGGCCTAGTGGGCGGCGTGGGTGGACGGCAGCCTGGGCGGGCAGCGTGGGTGGACGGTGGCCTGAGCGGGCAGCGGGGTGGGCGGCAGCGGGACGGGCAGCGTAGGTAGGTGGCGGCCTGAGCGGGCACGCCGAGCAGGGCGGGGAGCCATGCCGAGGGACGGTGGCCGACGGGCACGGGTTTCAGACCCTGCCACGCACACGCGACCGCCCCGTCCCGCCTCGCCCCCGTTAGGACCGATCGGCCCGTCCAAGTCCCCCCGATCAGGCGGATTCCGGTCCCCGGCGAATAACACCCACCCACGCCCTCAACGCACCCCACCTGCGCCCTCAATGCGCCCCAACGCCCCTCGCCGCCCCCTGGCGCCCCTCACCGGCCTCCTCGTCGCCCCCTCGCGCCCCCCGACCGGCCTCCGTCACCCACTTCACCGCCCCCTCACCACCACCCCTCTCACCGGCCTCCCCGCCGCCCCCTCACCTCCCTCTCGCGCCCCTCACCGTCCCCCTCGACGGCCCCTCACCGCGTCCTTCACCGCCCCCTCAATGCACCCCAACGCCCCCTCCCCCCCTCACCACCCGCATCCACCGCCCCCCTCACCACCCCTCACCGCGCCGGAAAGACCACCTCCGCGCGCCCGAACAGCGGCGCGAGGACGAGTTGGGCCGCGCCTTCCGCGACCCCGCGCTCGCCTCCGGGAGCGAGACTCACGGGCACCTGAACCCCACCACTGAAACCCTCACCCGCACACGCTCCCCCACTCCCACTCCCACTCCCACTCCCACTCCCAGCCCCACTTACGTCCCCGCCCCCGCCCCCGCGCCGCACGCGCTCGGCGACGACGGTGCCGACCCCTCGTACGAACAGGTCCGCCGCGGCGAACACGGTCCGCCCGCCGAGCAGGACCCGGTCGATGTCGAGGAGGCCGACGAGATTGCCGGCGGCCGTGCCGAGCACCCGCGCCGCCTCGTCGAGGTCGCCCCGGGCGACGGCCGCGAGGCAGAGCGCCTCGACGCAGCCACGGTCCCCGCACTCGCAGGGCGGGCCATCCAGCTGCAGCACCTGGTGGCCGAACTCCCCCGCACCGGTACGCGCCCCACGGTGCAGGGCGCCCCCGAGCACGAGCCCGGCGCCGAGGCCGGTGCCCAGGTGGAGATAGGCGAAGGAGTCGGCGTCGCTCGCGAGAGCGAGGCCGAGGGCGGCGGCGTTGGTGTCCTTGTCGACGGCGACGGGCAGCCCGAGCCGCTCCGAGAGCACATCCCGCAGCGCGAACCCGTCCCACTCCGGGAACCCGGTGACCCGGTGCAGCACCCCCCGCGCGTGGTCGAGCGGTCCGGGCAGCGCGACGCCGACCCCGGACACCGGGCGCGGCCCACCGTCACCCTCGCTGTCCAACAGCCCCCGCACCTCCCCCGCCGCCGCGTCGACCACGGCTTCCGCGCCCGCGCCGAAGGCGAGCGGGGCGCGGCGTTCGGCGACGACCGTGCCGGTCAGGTCGACGAGGACCGCCGTCAGCTCGTCGCGGTCCAGGTGGAGGCCGACCGCGTGGCCCGCGCCGGGGACGAGGCGCAGCACGGTGCGGGGCTTGCCGCCCGTCGAGGCGCGGCGGCCCGCCTCCTCGGCCAGCCCCTCGGCCCGGAGTCTCGCGGTGATCTTGCTGACCGCCTGCGGGGTGAGCCCGGTGCGCTCGGCGAGTTCGAGCCGGCTGATGCCCGCCTCTCCCGCCGTACGCAGCAGATCGAGCGCGAGCGCGGCGTTGTGCCCGCGCAGTGCCGGCAGGTTCACTCCTGGGCCTGAGTTCACGTCGGGGTTCACACCTGGGTTCACGCCTGGATTCACCCTGTTCACGTACGACTTCACAGGGCCATTGTCCCGCCCGCTTGCACTTTGGCAACACCGTTGCTTAAGTGGAAGGCATGACTGGCACAGGCTCTACAGGCTTCTCCTCAGGCTCTCCCCTCCGCGTCGGCCTCGTCGGGTACGGCCTCGCGGGCTCCGTCTTCCACGCCCCCCTGATCGCCGGCACCGAGGGCCTCGTCCTCGACACGGTCGTGACGTCGAACCCCGAGCGGCAGGCGCAGGCGCGCGCCGAGTTCGGCGACGACCTGCGCTGCGCGGCCTCGGCCGACGAGCTGTGGGAGCGGGCGGACGAGCTCGACCTGGTCGTCGTCGCCGCCCCGAACAAGACGCACGTGTCGCTCGCGACCGCCGCGCTCAAGGCGGGCCTGCCGGTCGTCGTCGACAAGCCGATCGCGGGCACGGCCGCCGAGGCGCGCGAGCTCGCGGCTCTCGCGCAGGAGCGCGGACTGCTCCTGTCCGTCTTCCAGAACCGCCGCTGGGACAACGACTTCCGCACGCTGCGCAAGCTGCTCGCCGACGGCGAGCTGGGCGACGTGTGGCGCTTCGAGTCCCGCTTCGAGCGGTGGCGCCCGCAGCCGAAGGGCGGCTGGCGCGAGTCCGGCGACCCCGAGGAGATCGGCGGTCTCCTCTACGACCTGGGCAGCCACGTCGTCGACCAGGCCCTGGTGCTCTTCGGCCCGGTGACGAGCGTGTACGCGGAGTCGGACGTACGCCGTGCGGGCGCGGAGGCCGACGACGACACGTTCCTCGCCCTCACCCACGCGAACGGCGTCCGCTCGCACCTCTACGTGAGCGCCACCACCGCGCAGCTCGGCCCGCGCTTCCGGGTCCTCGGCTCGAAGGCGGGCTATGTGAAGTACGGACTCGACCCGCAGGAGGCGGCGCTCCGCGACGGCAGGCGCCCGGCCACGCAGGACCCGTGGGGCGTGGAGCCCGAGACGATGTGGGGCCGGGTCGGCTCCGGCGAGTCCCCGCTGACCGGCGGCGGCCGCCCCGCCCCGACCCTGCCGGGCGACTACCCCGCGTACTACGAGGCGGTGGCGGACGCCCTCCGCGGCACCGGCGAGAACCCCGTCACCGCGCTCGAGGCCGCCGCGGCCCTGGACGTCCTGGAAGCGGCCCGCCGCTCGGCCCGCGACGGCGTGGCAGTGGCGCTGTGACCACCACTCCCGCAGGCGCCCCCTCCATCGACGAACTGGAGGCCCAGGAACGCCGCCTGACACTCCCCCACTTCACGTACGACGACGCGTGGGCGCTCGGCACCCTCCTGGTGGAGCTGGCCCGCGAGCGCGGCGCCCCCGTGGCGATCGACATCCGCCGCGGCGGCCAGCAGCTCTTCCACGCGGCGCTGCCCGGCTCCACCCCGGACAACGACGCCTGGATCGACCGCAAACGCCGCGTCGTGGAACGCTACGGCTGCTCCTCCTACCTGGTCGGCTCCCGCTTCCGCGCCAAGGGCACGACGTTCGAGGACTCCTCCCGCCTCGACCCCGACACGTACGCGGCCCACGGCGGCGCGTTCCCGATCGCGGTCGAGGGCGCGGGCGTAATCGGCACGGTAGTGGTGTCGGGCCTGCCGCAGGTGGAGGACCACGGGCTGGTGGTGGAGGCGCTGGAGCGGTTCTTGGGGGCTTAGGGGGCGGCGTGTCCTCATATGTACAAGTCGGCGTCCAGCCGTCGTCGTGCGGTACGACCGCGTCCTTCTAGGGCTGCGTACCTGCACCTTCGGAGCGGGAACCTGGGGGTTGCCCGGCGGGCATCTGGAGGTGGGCGAGTCACTCCAGGGCGCGGCCCGCCGGGAACTTCACGAGGAGACCGGACTGTGGGCCCTGAACCTCCGCGTTGCCTGTGTGACCGACCCCGACCCCGCCGCGAACCACCACATGCAGGTCGGCGTGGAGGTCGTGGATTACACCGGCACCGTCCAGGTGCGTGAGCCGGACCGTTGTGTGAGCTGGGAGTTCTGGCCGCTGGAGAGCCTGCCCCAGCTCCTGTTCGTCGGTTCGGCGGCTGTGCTGCGCACCTTTCGGAGCGGTTGCCCGCACCTTCCCTGACGCCCTGCGGCCCCGGCTCCGGCACCGTTGCGGACGGGAGCTCAGCCGATCGTCGGCCAGTGCTGCCACGCCACGAGCAGGGCTCGCTTCGCTTCCTCCTCCCGGGCCTGGAACTGTTTCCACGTGCTCGACAGCTCCCACAGCGCGCGGAACTCCGCCAGGCTGTCCACGTAGTACGCACTGTCCTTCAGGAACGCGACCTCCAGCCCTCGCAGGCCCTGCCGGGTCCGGCCCTCCGGGTTCGTGGTCATGTACGGCTCGAAGAACCCCACGCGCGAC
This sequence comes from Streptomyces sp. NPDC093510, assembly GCF_040683555.1. Lineage (NCBI taxonomy): Bacteria > Bacillati > Actinomycetota > Actinomycetes > Kitasatosporales > Streptomycetaceae > Streptomyces > Streptomyces sp. NPDC093510. Next base: position 53,905 of record NZ_JBFBEE010000039.1, on the reverse strand, counting down.
GTGAGCAGGGTGGACCCTGAAATGTCCATGGGCGTCAGCCGCAACTCGACGCGCTCCCCGTATATCTCCTTCAGTTCCAGGTAGGCGTTGATGACCGGCAGGAACGACTCCCGGTAGTAAGCGCTGTGCTCGATCATGCCCACGAGATCGCTGATATGGGCGCTGTCGGCCGTTTTCCCCGGCGGGCGCATGAGGACGGACAAGGTGTTCCACGGGCTGCTGATGATGACGCGGAATGAAGCGCCCCGTTCGAGCGCGCGAATGACCGCGGCGTGGAACACGTCCGACTCGCCGAGAAGGTACGAGCTGCCCCCGTGAGCGACCAGCCACAGTGCGCTCTGCTCGGCCTCGATCGCCTCGCGCTTGGCCTTGTTGCGTTTGTCGTTCTCCTGGGGCGTATAGACGCGGTCGATGGCATACGGCAGATCGTCGGTGCACACGGTGGCCACTCGCAGGTGTGCGAGCGTCTCCCTTATCGCGCGTGCCTGGGGGTGCTCGCGGCCGAGCACCTGCCCAGCCATCCCCTCGGCTGTCTCCAGCAGCTCGACGGCCCTCTGCCTGCGCGACGAGCCGCCGGGCTCCCCACCGGCCGCCTTGAACTCCGCGACAGCCAGCTCCGCTTGGGCCACTAAGGTCTCGCGGTGGCTCGCCCCGAGTAGCAGCGAAGCGTTCAGCCTGACGATCTCCAGCTCGCACAGTTCAAGCTTGCTGTGCTCCACGCCGAGCATCGCCACAGCCAGCTCGAACTTCGCCGTCGCCAGGGCACGCCACGCGGCGATGACGCCCGGGTGATCGCAGCCCTCGAACGCGCCGGAGCGTCCCGGCGACTTGCCCGAGTCCCGCGGCGCCCCGCTCTTGGATGTGAAGGAGTACTTGGCCGAACGCTCGAAATCGGATACGGCGCCGGCAAGTTGGTCAACGCTGCCGGACCGTGCGATTTCCAGCCGCACCCAGTCCGCCGTCAGGCGCGCCTCGGGGTCGTCACTCCGGCCGTAAGCGTCCAGCTCTAGGAGTGCCTTGCGAGCCCACACGTCGGCATCCGACGGGTCGCCCATGCGCAGACTCACGGCGCTCAAGTTGGCCAGGATGCGGCCCCGTTCGGGTACGCGGCTGCCCAGCTGGGCCCTACTGAGCGCTCGGCACAGGACGAGCCGGGAACGGTTCAGTTCTCCGTGTTCGGCGAGCAGCGCGCCCAACTCGTTCCAGTCGGACGCCGTGTAGATCTCACGATCCGCCTCCCCCATGTCCATGTGACGTAGTGTCATGTCAACGATGGAGAGGGACAGCCGCCTCATGCCGAGGGCGCCGAGCAGCTTTGCGAGATGAGTGAGTGCGACAGCGAGCTCCTGCCGGTCCGCGTCAGGGGTGTGTTCCGGATCCGGCAGCCGGAGCCACCCCGCCCGCCCTGCCAGGTGGTCGATGTCCCTCATCTGCGCCCCGCCGGGGGACAGCAGTACCCCTTCCGCCTCCGCGATCATCTCGTCAAGGCCCACGATGACGGTCACCTTGCCTCCTTGGCCGCAGCTCCGTGCCGCGAGATCGGCCGCCGGGTGTGCACGGTGCTCAGCGGCGCGTCCAGTGCACCCGCACCACGGACGTGTAGCCCGCCCTGTCGAGAGCCTCGTCCACCGCGGCCCGAACCCGGATATCTCTCTCCGTCGCGATGGCGGCCACTGTGTAGGGGCTGACGTAAGCCTGCGGCCCGGCGATGTCGACCCCTTCCGCCCGGTCGCCCGTCCAGTCTTCCGTCCGGAATTTGAAGCGGTCGAAACACCTGACGGCTTCTCGCGCCGTGCAGGCCGTGATCCGGCCCGCTGTCGCCCCGTCGGCCCCGGCCCGCCGCTCGACGATGAGACCGAGGACGGCCTGCGGTCGGCAGGAACCCTCTCGCTCGACCGGACTGCCGGCGAACTCCCCGTAGTCGTCGGGAAACCAGCGGCAGTCGAGCAACAGCACCCCGTCAGAGACCTCGACGACGTGGCCGTTCAGCGTCTCGTGCGTGCCGGAGGGCCGACGCGTCGCCCGCCATGGCTCGCCCCACTGCACCGAGTCGAAGCACACGCCGGGGAGCGGGATGCTCTCATCCTTGGAGAACTTGAGCCTGAGCAGCGCGAGGTCGGACAGCCGGTCGTAGTCCTGCACTTCACCCACGGCTCGCTGGCCACCGGGCAGCAGCAGCCGGACCGATGCCTCACCGGCGAGTTCGCGCGGTCCGAGGCAGTGCGCGGCGGTGAGCGCGAAGTACCGGGTGAGCCGCATCCCTGAACCCAGGCGCGTCTTCTTCCGGAAGACCTCGATGAAGTGATCCTCGGTGAAGTGATCGTCGTGCGTCACGGGCATACCCCCGTTCCGATCCGGCGCGCATGTTCCCGATGGCCTCGACTGTCCCCGAGTCGCTGCCCCCGAGGCGCGCCCGCCCAGCCCATGCTAGCCACACCCGCCCGGGACGAAGGCGCTCTTCACCCACCCAGTGGCGGACTCGGCACGAGAAAGCCCCGCTCAACCACTCCGCGTCCCCTGCGTCCCCCGCGTCCCCCGTGACCGCCGCCTCCCGAGCTGCTCGCCACGGACCTCCGCCCGCAGCAGTTCCAGCACCCGTAGGTCGGCCTCCCGCGACGTCGCCGCGGAGTTCTCGAACTCCACCCACAGCCGGTCGTTCGTGCTGCGGCGGGGGTTGTTCCCCTCCTGCGTACGCCAGCTGCCCCAGGCCCACTGCCAGGCGTCCGTCGCCTCGAAGGCATCCCGGCAGACATCGAGTGCGACGTCTGTCCCGAATATCTCCAGGCGGGCGATCAGCGCGGGCATGTCGTCCGCCGGAGCGGCAGCACCGTCCCGGCTGCCCCGGAGTTCACCGGTCCGTACGGCGGTCTCGCGGAGATCCCCGCTCCGGCGCACGAGGGCCATCGCCTCGACGTAGGCCGCCACCCGCTGCTCCCAGACCCGGTGTTCCCGGTCGCGTCTGGTCGTGGCCAGCTGAATGAGCCATGCGCTGGAGAACGTCGCGGCGGCGCCCAACGCCGTCCCGCTGAGAGCGGCTTCGGCCGGGGTGAGTCCCACGGCGCCATCATGGCGCGCCGGCGTGCCCCGGGCCAGGGGCCGCCGGCACCGCCTGCCTGCCGGGGCCGGGCTACGCGTCCTTGAGTTCCTGCCGCTGCCGCCCAAGACCCTCGATCTCCAGCTCCACCACGTCGCCCGCCCGCAGGTACGGCTTCGGCTCCGGTTGGCCCATCGCCACGCCCGCCGGCGTGCCCGTGTTGATGACGTCGCCCGGATACAGCGTCATGAACTGGCTCACGTACCGCACCACTTCCGCGACCGGGAAGATCTGGTCGGCGGTCGTGCCGTCCTGCTTCAGTTCGCCGCTGACCCAGAGCTTCAGGGAGAGGGCCTGAGGGTCCGCGATCTCGTCCGCGGTGACCAGCCAGGGACCCAGCGGGTTGAACGTCTCGCAGTTCTTGCCCTTGTCCCAGGTGCCGCCCCGCTCTATCTGGAACTCCCGCTCGGACACGTCGTGCGCCACCGCGTACCCCGCGACGTGCGCCAGCGCCTCCTCGTGCGACTCCAGATAACGCGCCGTACGTCCGATGACCACGGCCAGCTCGACCTCCCAGTCCGTCTTGACCGAGCGGCGCGGCACCAGGACGGTGTCGTCCGGGCCGACCACCGTGTCCGCCGCCTTGAAGAAGACGACGGGTTCGGCGGGCGGCTCGGCGCCCGTCTCGCGGGCGTGGTCGTGGTAGTTGAGGCCGATGCAGACGACCTTGCCGATCCGTGCCACCGGCGGCCCGACGCGGAGCCCTTCGGCCGCGAGAACGGGCAGGTCACCGGCTTCGGCAGCGGCCCTGATCCGGTCGAGCGCGGCCGTGTCGGCGAGTACCGCGCCGTCGATGTCGGCGACCACCCCCGACAGGTCCCGCAGCGTCCCCTCCGCGTCGATGAGCGCCGGACGCTCCGCGCCTGCCGTACCGACTCGCAGCAGCTTCATGGTCAGACTCCATTCCTCGGTAGCCCGGCCGATGGTGTGCGGCCATCGGAGGTTTGGTCGATCGTCCAAGCTTGCCGTCCGCTCCGCAATACCCCGTTCACGTACTGGACCCTTACCGAGCGGTAGCCACGGCCGTCACGCCACCGCCCTCACGCCACCGCCCTCACGCCACTGCCCTCACGCCGCCATCGTCACGCCGCCGCGGCCAGCGCCGCCGCACCGCCCGGCATGTCCCGGTACAGCACCGCCCGCTCGACCGCGCTCCACGTCGTACTGGTCACCACGTACAGCGCTGCGGCCAGCGGCACCACGGCCACCGTGAACAGAGTCATGAACGACATCAGCGGCATCACCTTCGCGATCGCCCCCATGCCCGGCACCTGCTGGTCCCCGGTCTGCGCCTGCGGAGTGGCCGCCATCTGCGCCTTGGTGCGGCGGTAGTTGAAGGTGGCGACCGCCGCGACGATCACGAACAGCGTCACGTAGACGAGGCCCTGCGCGCCGAAGACCCCGCCCTCGGCGAGCGCGTCCGTCCAGCGGCCGCCGAGCGGTGCGGCGAAGAGGGTGTGGCCGAGCAGCGCGTTCGCCTCGCCACCGATGCTGGAGCTGGAGAAGAGGTGGTAGAGGAGGAAGAACGCCGGCAGCTGGAAGAGGCTGGGCAGGCACCCGGAGAGCGGCGACACCTGCTCCTTGCGGTGCAGTTCGAGGACGGCCTGCTGCAGCTTCTCGGGGTTCTTCGCGTGCTTCTTGCGCAGCTCCGCGATCTGCGGCGAGAGCTTGGCGCGCGCCTTCTGTCCGCGGGCCGCGGCGCGCGAGAGCGGATGGACGAGGAGTCGTACGCAGGCGGTGAACAGGACGATCGCGGCGGCGGTCGCCGAGGCGTGGAAGAACGGGTCGAGCAGGTCGGCGATGTGCTCGACCAGCCCGGCGAACAGGGACATGAAAGCGGACATGGAGAAGCCCTCCGAGGGTCTCGTCGTGCCGGGAGAGGAAGCGACGGAAGACGTCGCGTCGGCGTGACGACCCGCGAGGGGCTGGGTGGGGCGGGGGTGTTGCGGTACGGAACCCCTACGCGGCCGTCAGGAGGGGACGGCCGGGTGCTCGGGGGCGCCTGCGGCCCCTGGCGTCGGGGTCGCGTTGAGGCAGGAAGGCGGTGCGCATCTCGCGGTCGCGGATGGCCGTGCGCACTCTGGTGCGGGGCACGGCGGGCGCGCAGCGCGCGGCGATCACGGAGCAGACCGCGAGCGCGGAGCCCGCGGCGGCGGTCGCGGCGAGCGCGACGGCGGAGGCGAGGCTGCCGGTGTCGACGAGGACGACCTCGACGAGGAGGAAGAGGAGGAGCAGGGCGGGCCGCGCGGCCGCTCGCCAACTGCGGATCATGCCGTGCATCGCCGGTCCCCCTCTCCTCACACCCACACTCACACTCACACCTGTACGTATGTCGTACTGCCGTTATACAGGATCCACTTCGATCGGCTGAAGGAGCCTGCGGGGCCGGGCGAGGGCCAGGCTGACCGGATCCACCGGGTCCGGATCGAGTCCGGGTCCCGGCAGCATCTCGACATCCGCCGGCGGGACGACGACCCCGCAGGCGGGACAGTCGCCGACGGTCCCCAGCTCCGTACCGCACGCGGCATGGCGGAAGATCCGCAGCGGTTCGCCTTCGGTGTAGTTGTCGCGGCCCCAGGCGCCGAGCACGCACAGGGTCGACCAGAGCTCCAGGCCCCGGTCCGTGATCACGTACTCGTGACGCGACGGGGCGTTCGCGCAGGACCTCTTCTCCAGGACGCCGGCGCCGACGAGCGTCTGGAGGCGCTGGGCCAGCACGGCGCGCGGGATGCCGAGGTGGACGAGGAAGTCGTTGTAACGCCGCACTCCGTAGATCGCGTCGCGTACGACGAGCAGGGTCCAGCGCTCCCCGACGATCTCGAGCGCGCGGGCGACCGAGCACTGCTGGGAGACGTAGTCCTTGCCGAGAGCCATGCGCCCAGCTTAAACGGCTCCCCGACGACAGGTTCAATGACTGAACTCCACCTGTTACGGTGATCCGCGACCCGACGAGTTCATTCACTGAACCTACGACTGAGCCTGCTGCTGAACCTGCTACTGCACCTGCTACTGAACCTGCTTTGGAGCTGAGCTCCAGGAGAGGCAGACGCATGCCCACGCCGCCGTCCCCACCCCACGCGGACTCACCCCGCGCGGAACCACCCCGCGCGGAGCCACCCCTCGCGGACTCGCCTCACGCGGACCCACCCCGCGCGGAGCCGCTCCCCGCCGATCCCCGCCACGCGGACTCGCCCCCCGCAGATCCACCCCACGCGGACTCGCCCCGCGACACCCACCACTCCCCGCACTCCTCGCACGCCCCGCAAGCCCCATACGCCCCACAGACCCCACACGCCCCACACACCCCACACCCCCCGAACCCCCCACACCGCCCCACCGCGACCCTCGCCGTCACCAGCGCCGCCACCGCCGTGGCCCTGATGACGTACACCGCGCCCGCGGTGATCCTGCCCGACACGGCGGCCTCCCTCGGCACCTCGCTCTCCGCCCAGGCGTGGCTGCTCAACGGCACCCCGCTCGGGCTCGCCGCCTTCCTGCTGGTCGCCGGCAGCCTCGCCGACGACCACGGCCGGCGGCGGATCTTCCTCTCCGGCACGGTCGCGCTCGGCGTCACCACGGCGCTCGGCGCCCTCGCCACGTCCACCTGGCTGTTCACGCTGGCCCGCGTCGCGCAGGGCGCGGCCAGCGCGGCCATCCTCGCGACGAGCCTCGGCCTGCTCGTGCAGGCCTTCCCACCGGGTCCCGGCCGGGTCAGGGCGACCGGCGTCTGGGGCGCGTGCGTCAGCGCCGGCATCGCCGTCGGCCCGCTCATCGCGGGTGGCATCGCGACGGTCGACTGGCGCTGGGCCTACGCCGCGCTGGGCCTGGCCGCCCTCGTCGTGGCCGTCTTCGTCCCGCGTACGTTGACGGAGTCCCGCGCCCCGCGAGGCGGCCGCCCCGACCTGGTGGGCGCGCTCACCCTGGGCCTGGCCATGATCGCGCTGGTCGCCGCGCTCACGCTGGGCCGCGACGGCTGGCTGCGTACACCGGTCGGCGTGCTGCTCGCCGCGGCCGTGGTACTCACCGCGGCGTTCGTCGCGGTGGAACGCCGCACCGCGGCGCCGCTGCTCGACCTCGGACTGTTGCGCCGCCCGCCGTTCCTCGCGGCCACCGCGGGCGCCCTGTTCACCGGCTTCTCCGTGATCGCGCTGCTCAGCTACCTGCCCGCGCTGCTCCAGCACACTCTCGGCATGTCCGCGATGAACGCCGCATGGCTGATCTTCCTCTGGTCCGGCGTCTCGTTCGCCGTGGCGTTGCAGGCCCGACGCCTGGTCGGCAGGGTCTCCGCCCGGCACCAGCTGGTCGTGGGCTTCGCACTGCACGCGGTCGCGGTCCTGACCATGCTGGGTGCGGCGGCCGCCGGCTCCTGGCTCCGGCTGCTGCCCGGCCTCGTCGTCTCCGGCGCGGGCAGCGGGCTGCTGAACGCCGCGCTCCCGCTGCTCGCGGTCGAATCCGTGCCGGCCGAGCGGGCGGCGATGGGTTCGGGCGCCAACAACACGGCGCGCTACATCGGTTCGGCGGCGGGCGTGGCGCTGATGATCGCCGTTTCCACGTCATCCGGGGACCTGGGGCGAGGCACGGACGTGGCGATGGTGGTGTCGGCGGGGCTCGCCGTGCTCGCGGCGGTCAGCGTGCTGCTGCTGAGGGAGCGGCGGCGGAACTGACCTCGTCGTCCAGGGGATCGCGGGCGAGGACCTCGTCGTCCGGCCGCCCGTCCGCGCGGTCGGCAGGACCGGCGTACGACACAGTCAGCGCCACGGCGAGGTTGACGCCGAGCGCGACGATCCCCGCGTTGACCCCGAAGACCGGATCGTGCTCGCTGAAGACGAGCGCGCACACGATCCCGACCCCCACGACGAGCCCGCTCAACGCCCCCGCCAGGGTCAGCTTCCGCCACACCAGGCCGAGGAGCAGCATCGGTACGAGCTGTGCCATCCCCTCGTACGAGATGAGGGAGAGCCGTACGAGGGTGTTGGGCGCCGCGTAGGTCAGGGCGAGGGCAAGTGCTCCGGCGACGACGACCACGCCCTGCGAGGCGAGCTTCTGCCGCTGCGGAGTGCGCCACCGGGGCAGCAGCGACAGCACGCTGCTGCCCCACATGGTCCCGATGACCAGCATGAACACGGCCATGGGCACGATGGAGGAGAGCGCGGCCGCGACCCCGATGACGCCGACGGCCCACGCGGGCAGCGAGTCGACCACCAGCTTGAAGAGCGCGAGATTGGACTCGGCGCCGACGAGTCCCGGCACGACGAAGAGCGCGGCCATGCCCAGCAGCATGGGCACGAAGAGCAGCACGTTGTAGGCGGGCAGCCAGATGGCGTTGCGCCGCAGCCCGTCCGCGCTGCGCGCACCCAGGTACCCCGCGACGGTGGTCGGAAAAATGACGACCGTCAGCGCGTTGAGGAGGGACGTCGTGGCGAACCACGCCTCTCCGTAGGCACTGCCTCCGCTGCCCGGCAGCGTCAGCCAGTCGCTCTTCTCGCTCACGATCCGGTCGAGGAACGCCCCGTACCCGTCGAAGTAATGAAGAGGTACGTAGATGGCGAGGAAGGCAAGCGTCCCGACGACCAGCACGTCCTTGAGCACGGACACCCAGGCGCTGCCGCGCAGCCCGCTCACGACCACGAACCCGGTGGTGACCGCGAAGCCGATGAAATAGGCCCAGTTGAGGCTGATGGCGCCGTAGGAAATGGTGGAGACGACGACGCCCATGCCGGTGATCTGGAGCTGGATGTAGGGCAGCAGGAACACGGTGACGAGCAGCGCGACGCCGGCTCCGAGCCAGGGCCGCCCGTACCGGTGGGCGACCATGTCGGAGATGCTGACGAGCCCGTGCCGCCGGGCGTAGGCCCACAGCATGGGCCCGACGACGTACCCCACGGCGTAACCGCAGGACATGTAGGCGACGACGTACAGCACGGGCGCCCCGTAGTTGTACCCCCAGCCCGCGGCCCCCAGATAGCTGAAGCTGGTGTACCCCTCCCCCGCCATCAGCACCCAGATGAACACGGCCCCGAGGCTGCGCCCGCCCACGGACCACTCGGTGATCCCGCCCTGCCGCCCGCGCCCGCGGACGGCGGCGAGACCGAGGGCGACGGTCCCGGCCATGAAGACGCCGAAGACGGCGGTGGCGACGGCTCCGTCACTCATGCCCGACCACCCCTCGCCCTCTTCTGGTCCCCGCGATAGGCCAGCCACACGCAGAGCGGGGTGAGGAGCGTCGCGCAGAGCAGCCAGAAGAAGAGGAAGGGCAGCCCGAGGACGACGGGCCGGACGCGATTGGCGAGGGGCAGGACCCCGAGATACAGCACGAAGGGCCCGAGGAGCCAGAGGAGGTGGGGGCGGGACGGGTGGGCCAGGCGGGGGCGGGACGGGTGGGGGCGGGACAGATGGGGGCGGGACAGATGGGGGCGGCGAGCGATCACGAGGGTCGACCCTATCCGGGCCGCATGGACCGGAGCTTGCCCCAGACGACGAGCCGGTATTTGGAGGTGTACTCGGGGGTGCAGGTGGTGAGCGTGATGTAGTACCCGGCGTCGCGATACCCGTATCCGGCGCGCACATCGCTTCGAGGCACGCGCTGGATGACACCACTGTCGCGGGCGGAGGTCTGCGGCAGGGTCTTGTCGACGACGTACGTGTAGAGAGCGTCCGCAGTCCGGACCTCGATCTCGTCCCCGCGCCGCAGCCGGTTGATGTACCGGAAGGGCTCGCCGTGGGTGTTGCGGTGCCCGGCGAGAGCGAAGTTCCCGGCCTGGCCGGGCTGGGCGGTGCGGGGATAGTGCCCGGCGTACCCCTGGTTGAGTACGGCCCCCTTGCTCACGCCCTCGCCGACGGGGACGCGGATGCCGATGCGGGGGATGCGGAGGACGGCGTAGGCCTGGTCCCAGCGGGGCGTACGCCGTGGCGCGGCGGAGCGGCCGGGACCTCCCGCGGACGGGTGGCCGTCGCGCGCGGACGCCTCACCGCCGGCAGGCAGCCCGGCAGCGCCCGGCCCACCCCCCTGGCCACCCCCCTCGCCACCGCCCTCGTCCCCTTCCTCCCCACGCCCCTCGGAATCGGACTCCGCCCACTGCTTCTCCAGGGCCTCGACCTTCTGCTCGGCGGCGGCGCGGGCCTGCCGGTTGGTCCACCAGAGCTGGTGGGCGACGAGGAGGAGCAGGACGAGTCCGAGGGTGACGGCGACTTCGGCGCCGTTCCACAGCAGCCGTACGCCGAGGGGACGACGCGGGCGGCACCCTTGCTGAACGACGACGGCGACACGACTCCGCCCCCTCCGTCCCTCCCACCCCCTCCACCCCCTCCGCCCCCTCCTTCGTCCCCGACTCCGCACAGCGCCTCTCCCTCCTCCCCACGACGGCCGCCCGGAGGATAGGCGCTGCCCCCGCAACATTCCATGGACGTTCCCCGCCATCCCCGCTTCGGCACCCACACCCGCACCCGCGCCCGCACCGACCCTCCTGCTACCGACCCTCCTGCTGGAGGCCCGCTCGGCAGTACGGTGTCCCGTATGCGCCCCGAGAAGCCTGCTGCCGCCGACCACGTCGACATCGACCACATCGCCGAAGCCGCGCGCCTGGAACGCACGGCCGACCTGTACCCGGAGGACGCCGAACAGCTACTCCTCCAGGCCGCGGCCCACCTCGAACTGGCCGGCGCCCGCGACCGCGCGACGACGCTCTACGACCGCCTGCTGTCACCCTCCGCGCCGCACCCCCCGTCGGCTCCCCTCCTGATCCGCGCGCTGAAGGCCTCCAACCTCTGGGAGTACGGCCACGAGGCAGAGGCGAGGGCAATCATCGACGGAGTCCGCACAGCATCGCCCCGGGAGCCGGCGCCGTGGGTGATCGTGGCGGAGTCACTCGAATCGCACGACGAGCTGGAACAGGCGCACGCGACGTTCACGGAGGCGGTGTTGCTGCTCCTCCCCGTCACCACGACGGAACCCCCCTACGCCACGCACCCTCTCCTCTTCGGCCGCCACCGCGTACGCCGCCTCCTGGGCGCGGAACACGACGAGTGGGACGCCCTGGCGGACCGGGTCTCGACGGCCCCCGTCTCCCTGGACGAACTCCACGACCCGAAGCGGATCTGGTCGCTCGGCTCGGAGAACCCCGCGGAGCTGCGGGCGGAGATCGCCCGTATCCAGGCGGAGTTGGGCTCGTACCGCGAGGCGCTGTCCCGCCCGTTCCCGGTGGCGATGCTGCACTGGCCGGCCGCGGAACTGACGGAACTCCTGACGGCGTACCCGACCCTGTCCTCCGAGTACCCGTCCCACGAGGCGCACCTGTCGACCATAGAGTCCTCCCTCCGCGAACTCTCCGCCTCCGGCACCCCGAACCTCGGCATCGTCACAGGCACGGTCCCCTCCTACGAGGCCTTCGCCGCGTCAGAAGCCTCCTCCCCGGAGGACCCGTCCCTCCTGCCCCAGTACGCAACGACGCTGGCGGCACGGGGACGGGCGGTCTCTTGGCCACCGGAGCGGGGGGCGGAGTGTTGGTGTGGGTCGGGACGGGGGTATGGGGAGTGCCACGGGGTGGGCTAGCAGCCCTCAACTCGACTGCCTCACAAGCAGTCAGCTAGCAATTGGCTCCTCGATTGTCATCGCCTCCTGTTAGAACAGGGCTGCAACTATCTCGGCAGTCGAGGAGCAGGCGTGGCGCATTCGGGAGATCTGGCTAAGCCCGTGGCAGGCGTGTACGAGGAACTCATCACGCATCGCATGCGTGGGGAGATGGAGAAGCTCGGCGCGTCAGGCTGGAAGACCATCGATGCGGAGGTGAGCGATGAGTCTGCCCCTCATGTCCTCGCCCGGCACATCGCCCACGCCGTCGGTCGCAGGTTGCGGCAACTCCCGCACGACCAACGCGTCACTGCCGCCAACCAGATCATCAAAGCGCTATCCGCCGCACCCTCCGAGCTGGCCGCCAACGAGGGCGACGAACCTCTAGAGCTCATCGCTGACGGCCCTCGTCAGCTGCTGTCTCTGGCTGAGCAGGAAGCACCTGGCGTGTACGCGGTGCGCCCGCTGACGCCACTTTCGGAAACAGCCTTGCTCACCAACTCCCCAGAAGATCCCAGCCTGGGAAGCGAACTGCGCGCCGAGCTTGCCACTGCCGACCGTATCGATCTCTTGTGCGCCTTCGTGAAGTGGTACGGAATTCGAGTACTTGAAGACTCTCTGCGTGCAGCGCGAGAGCGGGGGGTGCCCATCCGGGTCATTACGACTACCTACATGGGCGCTACTGATCGGCACGCCCTCGACCGCCTCGTGTGCGATTTTGACGCAGAGGTGAAAGTCAACTACGAGATTCGGTCGACGCGACTACACGCCAAGGCGTGGCTCTTCCGCCGGAACTCAGGTTTCGACACGGCTTACGTAGGTAGCTCCAATCTGTCCAGGGCCGCGCTTCTTGACGGACTCGAGTGGAACGTCCGACTGTCATCCATCGCCACTCCTGCGGTACTCAGCAAGTTCGAGGCAACCTTCGACGCGTATTGGAACGACAGCGCATTCGAGGTGTACACCCCAGACGCCGATAGCAAGCGCCTTGACGAGGCGCTTTCCCAAGCAGGCGGTACGGCAGCCACCAAAGAGCTAAAGATCAACCTTTCCGGACTGCAAGTTCGCCCGTTCCCTCATCAGCGAGACATGCTAGAGCGCCTCCGAGTGGAGCGTGAGATTCGCCATCGACACCACAACCTCTTGGTGGCGGCAACTGGTACCGGTAAGACCGTGATGGCGGCTTTGGACTACCGAAATCTGCGCAACAAGAGCGGAAAGAACCCGCGCCTTCTCTTCGTTGCTCACCGCAAGGAGATCCTTCATCAGTCTCTGCGAACCTATCGTGAGGTGCTAGACGATGCCTCCTTTGGTGAGCTCCTGCACAGTGGCGAGATTCCCTACGACTGGGAGCATGTCTTCGCGAGCGTCCAGTCCCTCAACGGAAAGCGGCTGGAGCAACTCGAACCGCATCACTTCGACATCATCGTCATCGACGAGTTTCACCACGCCACGGCGCGCACCTACCGAAGAGTCATCGAACACTTCAAGCCCCAGGAGCTGCTGGGGCTCACAGCGACGCCCGAGCGCATGGACGGCCTCAATGTGCAGGATGAGTTCTTCGATGGGCGCATCGCGGCGGAGCTGCGGCTGTGGGAAGCCCTGGAGAACGACCTTCTGTGCCCCTTCCACTACTTCGGCCTCCCTGACGGTACGGACCTCACCAACCTGGGTTGGCAGGGTGGCACATACAACCCGACCGAATTGGAAAACCTTTACACCGGCGACCATGCCCGGGCCCGTATCGTGGTCAAGCAAATCAGGGACAAGGTCTCCAACCCGGGTTCCATGCGGGCCCTAGGCTTCTGCGCCAGCAAGAAGCACGCTCATTTCATGGCTGACTTCTTTCGGCAAGCCGGATTTCAGGCTGCGGCACTCGACAGCGACTCACCTGTCGACGTCCGAGCAACGACGCTGTCTGACCTCCGTGCCGGCAAACTCCAAGTGGTCTTTTCCGTGGACCTGTTCAACGAGGGTCTGGACGTCCCGGATGTCGACACCTTGCTGCTGTTGCGCCCCACGAATAGCGCCACCGTCTTCCTCCAACAGCTGGGAAGAGGCCTGCGACGCACGGAGACTAAGCCAGTACTCACCGTTCTAGACTTCATCGGTCAGCACCGTGCGGAATTCCGGTTCGAGGAGCAGTTCCGAGCCCTGACGAATCTCACGCGCAACAGACTCATCGAGCATGTGGAGCGAGACTTCCCCCAGCTCCCCTCTGGGTGCCAGATCATCCTGGAAGGAAAGTCCAAGGACCTTGTCCTAGCCAACATTCGTGCGCAGATCCAAGCCAACGTCGTGACGATCGCCAAGGAAGTTAAGGCGTATCGAACTCTGCAACTCGGCGCCTACTTGAAAGAGAGTCGACGAGAGATCAAAGAGCTCTACAAGAGCAGCAACTCTTGGACCAATACGCTGCGTCGCGCGGGGTTCATCAGTGAACCGCCAGTGGCGGGCGAGGAGGAACTGCTTAAACGCGTCTATGCGTTCTTGCACGTCGACGACCCTGAGCGCGCCGAAGCCTACGTGCGGCTCCTCTCAGATGATGCTCCCGCCTACGAGGCGTTGGAGCCGACCGAGCAAACGTATGCCCGCATGTTGTTCTTCAACCTGTGGGACAAGGCCGGAGGGTTCGTGAGCTACCAGGAGGGTCTCGAATCGCTTCGGGACCAGAAGGCTCTGCGCAGCGAACTGCGGCAAGTCCTGGCCTACGTTCTCGACCACACCGACCACTTCCCGATCGGCTTGGAAGGTCCTCACTCCTCCCTCCCCCTCAAGGTTCACAGCTCGTACAACCGGTCCGAAATCCTTGCTGCGCTCGGAGTGGCACGCCTGGGTGGGCAGATGCCAGGTTCCTTCGCTCAGGGGGTCCAGTGGGTTGAGGAGAGTCAGACCGATGCGCTTCTGATCACGCTAGAGAAGAACGAGAAGGACTTTTCGCCCACGATCCGCTACAAGGACTATGCACTGAGCCCCACCCTTTTCCACTGGGAGTCACAGAACGCCACGTCTGAGAGCTCACCGACGGGCCTCCGCTATCAGCGCCATGCTCAACAGGGCAGCCATGTCCTGCTTTTCATGCGCCGTTACAAGGACACCGACATCGGAAAGCCCCAACCGTGGATGCTCCTCGGGCCGGCGACCTACGTCGAGCACAACGGCAGTAAACCGATGGCGATCACGTGGCGCCTCCATCATGATCTTCCGGCGGATGTGTGGACGTACTCCTCCATCGCCGGGACTAACTGACGTCTGAACTAGGAGCCGTAAGTGGACATAGCCGTTGGAGCCGAAATACGCCGGCGGGAGCTGCACGCAAAGTACGGGGGCAGCCGCCAGAGCGGCATAAGTCACTCTCGGAGCGCTCCCGTCGTGTTGTGCTTTACAGACCCGAAGAAGGGGTCCCTCTACGGATACCGCGATGGGTGGGATCCAGACGGCCTCTTCCACTACACCGGCGAGGGACAAGTCGGCGACCAGCGGATGACCAACGGCAACAAGGCCATCCTCAACCACGTGGCTGACCAACGTGAGCTGCACGTCTTTGAGACGGTACGGCCAGGGGTGGTTTCCTACCGCGGACCTTATGAGCTTCCTGATCAGGAAGCGTGGTACAGAGCCGAAGCCCTGGATCGCGAAGGCGACCCTCGCTCGGTGATCATCTTCAAGCTGAAGCCCCGAAGCGCTGCTCAAGCCTCTGGAGAAGCGCCCATCGTGCACACTCCCGCCCCGGCAACCACTGTCGTTGATGTGCTGCCGGAGGACTTCCTCACTACCCGTACGCTGCTCACACCCAACCAGGAGCCGACCTACGCGCACCGCAGGGAGAGTGAGCTTCTGTCCCTCTACCGGGCCCACTTGGAGGGCCAGGGGCACAACATCTCACGCAAGAAGATCACCCCTCGCGGCGAGCGCCGCAGCCTCTACACCGATCTCTTCGACGCCACAGAGAACCTCCTCGTCGAGGCCAAAGGGCAAACCACGCGCGAATCGATCCGTATGGCGATAGGGCAGCTCTTCGACTACCAGCGTTACATCGAACCGCGCCCCAAACTCGCTGTACTGGTACCTACTCGCCCGCGAAAGGACCTGCGCGACCTCTGCGCCGCGCTAGCCATACACACCATTTGGCCCGGCGAACAGCGAAACGAGTACCACGCCGACCCCCCGCTGCCGTCTTCATAAGGAAGCAGCCCAGCTAAGCCGCTTCTGCCTCGAAGTGAGCCTGCGCCCGGCCCAACGCCACGTCCGGGTCGCAGCCATGTGCCCGCAACCAATGGAGGAGGTCCGCGATGACATCGATCGCGGCCTCCTCCGCTACAGCGATACCGCCTGCATACGGGGACACATCGGCCCTCGGGAGACTCTTCTCCCCGTAGAGGCCGATCAGAGCCTCTGCACGATCAACCCGTAGGCCGCCCGCATGGTCAGTCGGCGATCTCAGCTGCGTAGAGAGTTCGCACCAGGTGACCTTGGAGTCACCCCGCAGGACCACGCCCCACCGGTCGGCGACCGCATCAAGAAGTGCCATCCCGCGCCCACTCTCCGCGTCCGCTTCAGGCGCCAGCAGAGTCGGGAGTGCCCGTGCGTCGGAATCGCCGACCTCAATCCGTACGCACGTGTTGCTCATCGCGAGGCTGAGCGTGGTCGGCGTCTGTTCACCTACATGCGTGATGACGTTCGCTACGAGCTCGCTCACACAGAGCTGCGCCGCCTCAATGACTTCAGGGAGCCCCCACTGGGTGAGTTGGAGCCGAACGAAGCGCCGCAATCCGGCGACTTCCCTAGGCTCGGCGAGGAATTGCAAGTGGCATCCCTTGCGGGATACCCGACACCAACAGTCAGGCATGGACGATCACCCCTACGATCCATGGGCACTACCTTGCGCACCCATTCCACTACCGAGAGTGGCACTGGAACTCTCAGAATGGAACTCTCACTGGATGGACGTGGGAGCACGTCGATGCGTCGCGCGCCCCCGCTTGCGCGCCCTTGCCCCGCGACCGGGGCCCCTGCACCCTCGTACCGAGCAACATGAAGGGCCAGACACGTGACAGTTGGGCCGACTACACGCAGACGACAACTCGGGGCCGACCTTCGGCGCCTGCGTGAGCGAGCAGGTCTCACGCTGGAGGAGGCGGGCGCCCGTGTCGGCATCTCCAAAGCCACCCTCAGCCGGTACGAGACCAAGGAGGGAGCGGTCAAGTGGCCTGCTGTGGACGCACTTTGTCGCGAGTACGGGGCTACCGATGAGGTGCGCAAGGCTCTCGTCGAACTCGCGAAAGGCGCCAGAATTCAGGGTTGGTGGCGCTCCCTGGCCGACCCCATCCCCGAGTCCATGAACCTCATGCTGACCCTTGAGGACGAGGTCGCCCGCGAAGACCATTACGCATGTATGTACATCCCGGGCCTGTTCCAGACTCGGGCATACGCCGAAGCCGTACACCGCGCTTCTGAGGTGGGCTGCACCGATCGCGAAGTGCAGCACATGGTGGACATCCGCATGAAGCGGCAGGAGCTCCTCCAGCGGGCTGACCCGCCCCACATCTGGGCCATCATCGATGAGGCTGCCGTCCGTCGAGTCGTGGGTGGGGCCGACGTGATGAGGGAGCAGCTTCAGCACCTCCTGGACCTGGCCGAGACACCGCAAGCAACCATCCAGATACTGCCGTTCTCAGCCGGCGCCCACGCTGCCGCCGTCGGCAGTTTCGTACTCCTACGAGGCCAGAGTGAGGACCTGGATGTCGTCTACGTAGACCTGCTGGGCGGCGGGCTCTTCATGGAGAAGCCGAAAGAGCTCGAGCGATACAAGTTGGCGTTCGATTACCTTCGTGCGCAGGCCCTCGATCTGGAATCATCCACCGAAGCCATCCGTCGAAGTCTCAGGGAGTTGTGATGGACCCCCGCTGCCCCACCCACTGGTTCAAGTCGTCCTACAGCGGCGGTTCCGGGACCGAGTGTGTCGAGGTGGCGGTGGGTGAACTTGAGGTGCTCGTTCGCGACTCAAAGCGCCTGACAGGCGGGCAAGTCGCTCTGGGTACAGAAGCTTGGCTTGGCTTCGTCGCCGCTCTGCGGGAGACAGCGGGCGCCTGACTCCGCCCAGGCAACAACGACCTTTCCACCTGGCACAGTTACGGTGCTCCTGTCCGGATTTGGCCGATGGAGAGGAAGACCCTTGCCTTACGCCCCCGAGCAGGATCACGACCGTAAGTTCCTTGAGATGGCCATCAGCAATTCTCGGTGTTCGCTCGAGGACGGGCGGAAGAAGCCCTTTGGGGCCGTCGTCGTCGCGGGTGGGGAAGTTGTGGGGGCGGGGAGCAACTCCGTCGTTGAGTCGTGTGATCCGACCGCTCATGCCGAGGTCATCGCCCTGCGGGACGCGGGGCGGCGGCTCGGGACGTATCTGATGGAGGGGGCCACGCTGTACTCCAGCTGTGAGCCCTGTCCCATGTGTCTCACCGCCTGCTACTGGGCCGGGATCAGTCGTCTCGTCTACGCCGCCGACCGGCACGACGCCGCCCTCAATGGGCACCCGGACCTGCAGTTCTATCGGGAGCTGGCGTTGCCCAACGGGGAGCGGCGGCTGTTGGACGAAGTGGCCGTCGAGGGGGAACCCCGCTCGGACGCCATCGGCGTTCTTGCCGCGTGGGCCGCCGCCCAGCCCGAGCCCTTGGAGCCGAAGCTCTGAGGGTGCCGATCGGCGCCTCGTAGCTCCGCGTTAGCCTCACCCCCATAGACAACATGGACCCCATGGGCAACATGGGCAACATGGACGTATCACCGAGAGGCGGACCTAACATGGCGAAGATTCCGGCAGCAGCGGTGGCCGCGGGCGGGCTCATTGGTGGGTACGCCACCGCCCGGTTCACCAAGAAGCGGCCCCTCGGCGGCGCCGTGCTCGCCGCCGCCGGAGTCGTTGCCGCTCGGCAGTGGCGGGAGGCCGCCGGAGCGAAGACCGCCGCCGCGCTCACCGCGGCCTACGTCGCCGGGTTCGCCGGGTCCCATCCGCTCGCCAAGAAGGTGGGCGCCTGGCCCGCCGTGTTCGGCGTCGCGGGTGGCGTCGGGATCGCGTCGTGGGTCCTCGCCGACCGGCGTAGCAGCTGAGGGGTGCGGAGCCAGGGCGTCGGGGCCGTACGTCAGGCGTCTCGGCGCGCCGCGCTTCGCGCGATAGCCGCCGCCACCAAGGCCCCCACACCCGTCACCAGCGTGAAGAACGCCCACGCCAGCGGCCAGACCTGTGCGTCCTGCGTGGGGTGCGCGTCGAAGGACACGAACATCAGCGTCGACGGCGGGGCCGCCACCACAAGCAGCGTCCACGCCAAGCGGTCCCTTATGCCGAAGTAGGCCGCCAGGGTCAGGAGCGCCAGGGCGAGGAGCGTCACGCCCGTCGTCGTGACCGGTGTGGTCTCCTGGAGGGCGCCCGGTGTCTCGGGGCGGTTGCGCAGGTCCCAGGGGAGGCACGCCACGTATGCCGTGGCCGCGAGCGCCGCGCCCAGGAGGCGGGTCGCGTACCTGGGGAGCGGTGCGGTCTGCCGTAGCGGTATCAGCGTGGCGTTCATGTGTACGACAGTGCCGCCCCGGCCGAAGGGCGCGACAGAGTACGCGTACTCATTCCCGGAGTGGGGCCGCGCCGCGGAACGTCGCCCGATACGTCGCCGGTGACACCCCCACTCCCGCCACAAAGTGCGCCCTCAGCGACGCCCCCGTCCCGAAGCCCACCTCCGTCGCCACCCGGTCCACCGTGTGGTCCGTCGACTCCAGGAGTTCGCGGGCGCGGTCCACCCGGCGCTGGGTCAGCCACTGCATGGGCGTCAGGCCCGTCTCCTCGCGGAAGCGGCGGCTGAACGTGCGGACGCTCATCGATGCCCGGTCGGCCAGCCGGCGGAGTGTCAGGGGGTCGGCGAGGTGCTCCTCCGCCCAGGAGCGCGCCGCTCCCGTCGACGTCAGGTGCGGGTCCGGGACCGGGCGTCGGATGTACTGCGCCTGGCCGCCCTCCCTGTGCGGCGGCACCACCGTGCGGCGCGCCACGTCCGCCGCCACCGCCGCGCCGTGATCCCTGCGGATCATGTGGAGGCACAGGTCCACCCCTGCCGCCTCCCCCGCCGACGTCAGGACCGCGCCCTCGTCCACGTACAGGACATCCGGATCGACCGTGACGGAGGGGAACGTGCGCGCGAACCGGTCCGTCGACAGCCAGTGCGTCGTCGCCCTGCGGCCGTCCAGCAGACCCGCCGCCGCCAGGACGAACGCTCCCGTGCAGATCGACGCCAGCCGGGCGGTCCCGGCGGATTCCAGTGCCCGCGCCAGCGAGGGCGGCAGGCCGTCCGGGGTCAGTGACTCGTCCTCCTCGTGCGAGGCGGGCACGATCACCGTGTCCGCCCCGGCCAGCGCCTCCGGGCCGTGCGGTGCGCCGATCGGGAAGTCCGCGTCGGTGCGGATCTGGCCGGGGCCGGTCGCCGCGCACGTCCGCACCTCGTACAGCCGCTCCCCCGCAGGGCCGCGCGCGCCGCCGAACAGCTGATGCACCAGGCCCAGTTCCATCGGCAGCACACCGTCCCGCACCAGCACCGCCACCCGGTGGGTTCCGGTGCCTTCCGCCGCTTCCCCTGCAGAAGTCATGGGCCGAGCCTATGGCCGCGTCCTCACTTCACCTCCGACAGCGGCGTCGCGATGTCCTCCAGCGAGCGCCGCTCCGCCTTCACCGCCAGCGCCGCCGCGACCAGGCCCGCCGCGCACATCAGGCCCGCGCCGATCTGGAAGGCCAGGACCGTGTCGCCGACGACGCCCGACTCGGTCAGCTTGGCGAAGATCAGGGGGCCGCTGATGCCGCCGGCCGCCGTTCCCACCGCGTAGAAGAAGGCGATGGCCATGGCGCGCGTCTCCATCGGGAAGATCTCCGAGACCGTGAGGTACGCGCTGCTCGCGCCCGCCGACGCGAAGAACAGGACCACGCACCAGCAGGCCGTGAGTGTCATGGCGCTGAGCGAGCCGCGGTCGAAGAGCCAGGCCGTGGCGAAGAGCAGGATGCCCGAGGAGATGTACGTCGACGAGATCATGATCCGGCGGCCTACCGTGTCGAAGAGCTTGCCGAGGAAGAGCGGGCCGAGGAAGTTGCCGGCCGCGATGACGGCGAAGTAGTAGCCCGTGCTGCCCGACGGGACGTCGAAGAACTTGGTGAGGATCGCGCCGAAACCGAAGGTGATCGCGTTGTAGAGGAACGCCTGGCCGATGAAGAGGGACAGGCCGAGCACCGAGCGCTTGGGGTACTCGCGGAAGACCGTCTTGGCGATGAGGCCGAAGCCGATGCTCTTGCGCTGGTGGATGGTGATCTCGCGGTCGGGAGGCGGCAGGGCCTTCCCCTTCTCCTCCTCGATCTCCCGTTCCACCGACGAGACGAGCCGCTCCGCCTCCTCCCCGTGGCCGTGGATGAACTGCCAGCGCGGGCTCTCCGGGACGTGCCTGCGTACGAGCAGGATGGCTAGGCCCAGGACGACGCCGAGGGCGAAGGTGAGCCGCCAGCCCAGGTCCTTCGGGAAGATGCTCGTGTTGAGCATGAGGACGGAGAGCAGGGAGCCGCCGATCGCGCCCAGCCAGTAGCTGCCGTTGATGATCAGGTCGACCCGGCCGCGGTACTTGGACGGGATGAGCTCGTCGATCGCCGAGTTGATGGCCGCGTACTCACCGCCGATGCCGAAGCCGGTCAGGAACCGGAAGAGGAAGAACCACCAGGCGTCGAAGGAGAGGGCCGTCAGGGCGGTGGCGCCGAGGTAGACGGCGAGGGTGACCATGAAAAGTTTTCTGCGGCCGTACTTGTCGGTCAGGCGGCCGAAGAACAGCGCGCCGGCGCACGCACCCGCCACGTAGAGGGCGGCCGCGAGGCCGGTGACCTGGGCGGAGCTGATCGCCAGACCGCTGCCCTCCTCGGAGAGGCGGCTCGCGATGTTGCCGACCGTGGTGACTTCGAGGCCGTCCAGGATCCAGACCGTGCCGAGGCCGATCACGATCATCCAGTGCCAGCGGGACCAGGGCAGCCGGTCCAGGCGGGCGGGGACGGCCGTGGTGGCGGTGTTCTCCGACCCCTGGCCGGCTCCGGTTCCGGGCGGCGGCTGCGGAGGCGTGGACGACGCGGTCATGGCGGGCGACTCCTTCCGCTGCAGCCACGCCGCCGGAGGACTGCGCCCCCGCACCACCCGGACGACGGCCACCTCGACGCCGAGGGGCTCCTCCAGAGTGCCCAGCGGACCCCCGTTCACGCGCGCTGAAATGCGCGTACGCCACGTGTGTACGCCACGTGTGTACGCCCCCCGGCAGCCGCCTACGCCCCCAGCAGCCGCGACACCGTATAGATCGCCAGCCCCGCGAGGGAGCCGACCACCGTGCCGTTGATCCGGATGAACTGCAGGTCACGGCCGATGTGCGCCTCGATCTTCTTCGAGGTGTGCTCGGCGTCCCAGCCCGCGACGGTGTCGCTGATGAGGGAGGTGATCTCATCGCGGTACGTCGTCACCACGTACACCGCCGCGCCCTCGACCCAGCCGTCGACCTTCTGCTGGAGCCGCCCGTCCTTCGCCATCCGCGCGCCGAGCGACAGCAGCGAGGCCCGCACGCGCAGCCGCAGCTCGCTGCGCTCGTCCTCCGCCGCGGCCACGATCATCGCCCGTACGGCCGACCAGGCGGAGGCGATGAGGTCCTGCACCTCACCGCGCCCGAGGACCTCCCGCTTCAGCCGCTCCACGCGCTCACGCGTGTCCGAGTCGGACTGCAGGTCCGTGGCGAAGTCGGCGAGGAAGCGGTCGACGGCGCCCCGCGCGGGGTGTCCTGGCATGTCCCGCATCTCGGTGACGAAGCGGAGCAGTTCCTTGTAGACCCGCTCGCCGACCCGCTTGTCGACGAACCGCGGGGTCCAGCCGGGCGCGCCGCCCTGCACCGCGTCCATCACCGAGTCGGCGTGCTCGACGAGCCAGTCGTGCGCGCGTACGCAGACGAGGTCGACGACCCGCTTGTGGCCGCCGTCCGCGACGACCTTCTCCAGCATCTTGCCCATGCCGGGGGCGATCTCCTGGGCGTCGGCACGCCGCGTGATGGCCTCGCCGACGACGGCCTGCACGTCCGAGTCGCGCAGGACGGTGAGGGCGCCGCGCAGGGCCGTGGCCAGCTCGGCGGTCACCCGGTCGGCGTGTTCGGGGACCGCCAGCCAGGTGCCGAGGCGGCTGCCGATGCCCACCGCGCGCAGGCGGCCTCGTACGACATCGGCGGAGAGGAAGTTCTCCCCCACGAAGTCGCCCAGGGAGGCGCCCAGCTGGTCCTTCTTGTTGGGGATGATCGCCGTGTGCGGGATGGGCAGGCCGAGCGGGTGACGGAAGAGCGCCGTGACCGCGAACCAGTCGGCGAGCGCGCCGACCATGCCCGCCTCGGCGGCCGCGGCAACATACCCGGCCCAGGCGCCGGCGCCGGAGTGCTGCGCCCACTTCGCCAGTACGTAGACGACGGCGACGAAGACGAGGAGTCCCGTCGCCGTGATCTTCATGCGGCGGACGCCGCGGCGCTTCTCCTCGTCGGCGGGGCTGTAGGCGAGGCCGCCCTTCAGGGGCGCCGGGGGTGGCGTGGCGGGTGGCGTAGGCCCATTTGAGCCATTTGTGGGGCTGTCGTCCCCGAAAGAGCTGCCTGTCTCAGTCGATTTCTCCGCATTTGCGCGTTCCACTCACTCCACCTGGCCCGTTCGCCTCGTCCTCGTCCGCACTGTTCCCATGCCACTGTTCCGATGCCCTGTGCCCAGTGTCCTGATTGTCCCCATGCCCTGTGTCCTACGTCCCTTCCTGACCTACTCCTGGAACGAACGACAAGTTCCCGGCGTCTGATAAGAGCGGAGGGGGGCAGTGTCGGCCGCTTCCCGGCCCATGCCGCATCATGGGGTGATCACACCGGAGCCTCGGGGCTCCCCCTGCCCGAGGAGAAAGAGCCCGCATGACCAAGCGACACGGTTATGCCCTTCTCGCCGCGGTCCTCGCGGTCATAGTGGTGATTTCAGGCGCCATATACGTCGGAGTCTCAGGCACCGACGACGGCTCGCGGGACACCATCAACGCGGGTTCACGCAACCCCCGCAACTCCGCCGCACCCGCCTCCTCCGGCATCTGGGTCGGCTCGTGGTCCGCCTCGCCCGCGGGCTCCGAACCCGGCACGGAACAGAAGGGGTTCGCCGGCCGCTCGATCCGCAACGTCGTGCACACCAGCGTCGGCGGCACCAGCGCCCGCATCACCCTCTCGAACCTGTACGGGACCACGCCGCTCAGCATCACGCACGCCTCGATCGCCGTCGCCTCCGCGTCGAACAATCCGGCCGCGGCGGCCGGCACGCTGCGCAGGCTCACCTTCGACGGCAACACGTCGGTGCTGATCCCGCCGGGGCAGCAGGTGATGAGCGACGCGGCCAGGCTGCGGGTCCCGCACGACGCGGACCTGCTGGTCACGACGTACTCGCCGACCCCGTCGGGGCCCGTCACCTACCACCCGCACGCGCGCCAGATCAGCTACGTCGCCGAGGGTGACCGGACCGAGGACCAGCTGGGCGACGCGTACACCGAGCAGAGCCCGTACTGGCGTTACCTCTCCGCGGTGGACGTCCTGAGCAACGAGACCGACGGCACCGTCGTCGTCTTCGGCGACTCCATCACCGACGGCATCTCGTCCACGATGGGGGCCAACCGGCGCTGGACCGACGTCCTCGCCGACCGGCTCCGCGCCGAGTCGGGCGCGCCCCGCTACGGCGTCGTCAACCAGGGCATCAGCGGCAACCGCATCCTGTCCGACGGCAACGGCAACCCCGCGGTCAACCCCAGCGGGCTCTCCCGGTTCGACCGGGACGTGCTCGACCGGACCGGGGTCAAGGCCGTGGTCATCGCGCTCGGCGTCAACGACATCCTGCGCAACCCGCACCAGAACGATCCGGACCGCATCGTCGAGGGGCTGCGCGAGCTGACCCGGCAGGCGCATACGCGCGGGCTGCGGGTTGTCGGGGCGACGCTGATGCCGTTCGGGGGGCACCGGGGGTACGAGCCCGCCCTGGAGGGCGTGCGGCAGGCCGTCAACGAGGAGATCCGCTCGGGGAAGGTCTTCGACGAGGTCGTCGACTTCGACCGGGCGTTGCGGGATCCGTATGACCCGCGCAAGCTTCGGGGGCTCTACGACTCCGGGGATCATCTGCATCCCTCCGATGCGGGGTATCGCCGGATGGCGGAGACGTTCAATCTCTCGCACCTCGAGGGGTCGGCTGCGGCCGAGCTCTGACCTTTTCCCCCGGGACCGGGGCCCTCGGCACGCCGCCTGCGGGCCCCCCTCGGCCGGAGTCGCGCAGTTCCCCGCGCCCCTGGGCTACCCCAGGTCCCCCGCACGTTGCCTGCGGGCCCCCCGGGGCTGGAGTCGCGCAGTTCCCCGCGCCCCTGGGCTACCGGGGGACCTCGGCACCTCGTCTGTACGCCCCCCGGGGCTGGAGTCGCGCAGTTCCCCGCGCCCCTGGAGCTACCCGGGGCCCCGGCACCTCACCTGTACGCCCCCCGGGGCCGGAGTCGCGCAGTTCCCCGCGCCCCTGGAGCTACCCGGGGCCCCGGCACGTTGCCTGTACGCCCCCCGCGGCTGGAGTCGCGCAGTTCCCCGCGCCCCTGGGCTACCCGGGGGACCCGGCGCCTCGCCTGTATGCCTCCGGGGCGTGCCCCTGCGTTATGTGTGGTCGTCTCTGTGGGATTGCTTGCGTTGGAGTTTTTCTCTGCGGCGTTCTTCCTTCAGGCGGAGCTTTTCGGCCTTGCGGAGTTTGCGGTCTACTCCTACGCCGCCCATCAGGGCAAAGCCCTTGACCACGACGCGGGGGGAGTCGGGCGTGCCCTCGCCGGTCGCCCGGTCGTCGAAGCCGCCCATGATGCCGAAGCCCTTGACCACGACGGTCATCTCGGGCGGCACGGTGACCTGGAGGCCGCCCATGATCGTGAAGCAGCGGATCTCGACGTCGCGGTCCGTGAACCGCGCCTCGCGCAGGTCGATCTCGCCGCCGCCCCACAGCGCGAACCCGGTGAACTGACGGCCGACCACCCAGCCGCCCTTGCGGCTGAACCCGCTCCAGATGGCGATGCCGACGCTCGACGACGGTTCGCCGGTCGTCATCCGCTCGTCCCAGTCGATGGCGGCGGGGTTGTCGCTCACCGGCCGCTTCACCATGGACACCTTGGCCCCGTGCGACGGGAGGTCGCGGGTGAGGGGCTCCAGCTCCCCGTACGTACGGGCCTTGTACGCCGCGTCGAGGCGCTCCCCGAATTCCGTCATGTCGAGGCGGCCCTCGGCCATCGCGTCCCGGAGCTGCTCGGCGACCCGCTCACGGTCGGCGTCCGATGCCCGCAGGTCGGGGAGGGCGGCGCCGGCGGGGAGGTCAGGAAGGCCGGGGAGTTCGTCACTCATAGGTCCGAAGCCTACGAGGTCGGCTTCTCCGCGTACATCTTGGCGATGACCGCCTCGATGTCCGGTTCCCTGACCGAGAGGTCGGCCAGTGGATAGCGTGCCGCGATCCGAGCGACAAGCGGAGCCGCCGACTCCGCCGCGGGGAAGGCGAGCCACTGCCTCGGCCCCTCGACCTTCACCACCCGCGCCGCCGACCCGGATTCCACGTCGATCGGGGGGAGTTCGCGTTCCAGGTCGACGACGAGCGTGCGTTCGCTCTCGCCCACCTCGTGCAGCCCCGTCAAGGGCCCGTCGTACATCAGGCGTCCGTGGTCGATCACCATCACGCGCTCGCAGAGCTGCTCGATGTCAGTCAGGTCGTGCGTGGTGAGGAGGACCGTCGTGCCGGCTTCCGCGTTCAAGTCCCGCAGGAATCCCCGTACTTTCGCCTTGCTGATGACGTCCAGGCCGATCGTCGGCTCGTCCAGGTACAGCACCTCCGGGTCGTGCAGCAGCGCGGCCGCGATGTCGCCGCGCATCCGCTGCCCGAGGGAGAGCTGACGTACCGGGACGTCCAACAGGGCGGACAGCTCCAGGAGTTCCACGCAGCGGTCGAGGTTCTCGGCGTAACGGGCGTCCGGGATGCGGTACATGCGGTGCATCAACCGGTAGGAGTCGATCAGGGGCAGGTCCCACCAGAGCGTCGTGCGCTGGCCGAAGACGACGCCGATGCGCCGGGCCAGCTTCGTCCGCTCCCGCGCGGGGTCGATGCCCGCGACCCGCAGCCGGCCGCCGCTCGGCGTGAGGATGCCCGTCAGCATCTTGATCGTCGTCGACTTGCCCGCGCCGTTCGGGCCGATGTAGCCGACCATCTCGCCGCGCGGCACGGTGAACGAGATGCCGTCGACCGCCCGCACCTCGTGCCGCTCGCGCCGCAGGAAGCCGGTCTTCCTGCGGACGTCGAAGACCTTCTCGACGCCGTCCAGCTCGATGAGGTCCCTCTCCATGACAGTTCAGCTCCCTGTGCTGCGGTACGAACGAAGGCCGGCGCGCCAGGCGAGGCCCCCGAGGGCGAGGCACCCCGCGGCCACCAGCGGTGGCATGAACGCCACCCACGTCGGCAGGTCCAGCGGATAGGGCCGCCCCAGCACGTACAGCGCGGGCAGCCAGTTCACGAAGGCGAGCGGCAGGATGAAGGTGACGCCGCGCACCAAGTCCTTGGCGAAGACGGTCGGCGGGTACTGGAGCAGCGTCGTACCGCCGTACGTGAAGGCGTTCTGCACCTCGGCCGCGTCCTGCGCCAGGAACTGGAAGGCGCCGCCCGCCACGAACACGGACCCGAAGATGCACCCGCCGCACAGCAGTGTCAGCGGCACCATCAGGACCTTCCACGGCGTCCAGTCGATGTCCAGGACCACGAGTGCGTACGCGAGGACCAGCGCGCCCTGCGTCAGCCGTCCGATCCTGTGCAGCCCGAACCGGTCGGCGGCGACCTGCGCGATCACCGGAGCGGGCCGCACCAGGAGCGTGTCGAGCGTCCCGTCGCGCACCCGCCTGCCGAGGCGGTCCATCGACCCGATGGCGAGGTCCGCGAAACCGAACGCGGTGCAGGAGAGCCCGTACAGGAACGCGATCTCCGACAGTGAGTAGCCGCCGAGCCGGTCCACCTGGGAGAACATCAGCAGGATGGCCACGAAGTCGAACGCGGTCACCGCGAAGTTGCCGAACGCGGTCATCGCGAACGACACGCGGTAGGCCATGAGGGAGCGGATCCACATGGCGGAGATCAGCCGGTAGGCGCGCAGCCCCTCGCGCACCTGTCGCAGGTCAGCCACCCTGGACCACCACCCGTCGGGTGGCCGCGCCCTGCAGCAGCCGCCCGGCCGTGAGCAGCGCCGCCGCCCAGCCGAGCTGGAAGGCGTACGTCCGCAGCAGCCCGGCGCCCGAGTACTCGCCGAGGAATACGTCCGCGGGCAGCTGGAGCAGCGCGGACCAGGGCAGTGCGCGGGCCAGCTCGCCGAGCGCGCCGGGGAAGACGTTCAGCGGGAGCAGCATCCCGGAGAAGAAGGTGCCCGCGAGCATCGCGATCTGGGTGGTGCCCGCGCCGTCCATCAGCCAGAACGCGGAGAGCGCCACCAGGAAACGGATGCCGAAGCTGACGAGCGTGCCGAGCAGGACGGCGACCAGGAACGCCAGCCAGCGCAGCGCGTCCGGGGGCAGCGTCAGGTCGAAGACGAACGCGCCGAAGACCATCGGTACGACGCCGCGGCCGAGCAGCTGGAACGCGCCCCGGCCCAGGTCGGTGGCGAGCCACCAGACCTGGAGGTCGGCGGGCCGGTAGAGGTCGACGGCGATGTCGCCGGTGCGGATGCGCTCGATCAGCTCGTTCTCGAAGCCGCCGCCCATGAGCGCCATCGCGGTCAACAGCCCCTGGCCCAGCCACACATAGGTGAGCGCCTGGGACTGGTCGTATCCGCCGAGTCCCGGGCGCTCGTCCCAGAGCGCCAGGTAGGTGTAGGCGAGAATCAGGCCGAAGACGGTGTTGGTGAACACCCCGGCCGCGGTCGCCACCCGGTACGTGGCGTACCTGCGGAAGCTGCCTCCGGCGACGGCCGCGTACAAACGGAACCGTCCTGCGCGCACGAGCATCCCTTTCACCGTGGGCTTCGTCCCGAACAGAGCCCGAATCGAGCCAAAGCGCTGGAGCTTAGTGTGATCCGGGTCGCTCGTGCCAGGCATTTTCGGTGTGCGGGCGCGTGCCTGGTCACCAACCCGTGTGACAAGGGTGTGCAATGGGGTTGCAATGGGGTTGCAACGGGGTTTACGAGGCGTACTGGACGTACGACGCTAACCGGGAGTTCCGCAAGACATGAGTGACGAGCCGCAGCAGCAGGGTCCTGCCGGTCGCCAGGGCTGGGCGCCCAGGGAGCCGCAGGACACGCCCGAGAACGCGGCGACCGCCGAGGACACGACGACCGCCGAGCAGGCGGGCTCCGCAGCCTCCGCAGCCTCCGCGGCCCCCGGCGACGGCAAGAAGGCGAAGAAGCCCAAGCGCCCCAAGCGCAAGGGCTGGCGGCGGATCTTCCCCACCTGGCGCATGGTCCTCGGCGGCCTCATCCTGATCGTCCTGCTGTGCGTCGGCGGCTTCATGGCGGGCTACATGCTGGTCGACATCCCGCCCGCGAACGCCGCGGCCACCAAGCAGAGCAACGTCTACCTGTACGCCGACGGCACCCAGATCGCCCGCGACGGCGAGGTCAACCGCGAGAAGGTGCCCCTCAAGCAGGTCCCCCTCACCGTCCAGCACGCCGTGCTCGCCGCCGAGGACCGGGACTTCTACGGCGAGTCCGCGGTCGACCCGAAGGCGATGATCCGCGCGGCCTGGAACACCGTCACCGGCAAGGGCAAGCAGTCCGGCTCCACGATCACCCAGCAGTACGTGAAGAACTACTACCTGGGCCAGGAGCAGACCGTCACCCGCAAGGTGAAGGAGTTCTTCATCTCGATCAAGCTGGACCGCGAGGTGAGCAAGAACGACATCCTCGAGGGCTACCTCAACACCAGCTACTTCGGCCGCAACGCGTACGGCGTCCAGGCCGCCGCCCAGGCGTACTACGGCGAGGACGTCGAGGACCTCTCCGTCGCCCAGGGCGCCTACCTCGCGACCCTCCTCAACTCCCCCAACGCGTACGACGTCGCCACGCACCCCGAGAACAAGCAGCGCGCCGCGGGCCGCTGGAACTACGTCCTGGACGGCATGGTCACGGAGGGCTGGCTCAGCAAGGCCGACCGGGCGAAGACGAAGTTCCCGGTGCCCGACGAGGCCAAGGGCGCGGCGGGCCTGTCCGGGCAGCGCGGCTATGTCGTCAAGGCCGTCGAGGACTACCTCACGGGCAACAAGATCATCGATGAGGACACCCTCGCCAAGGGCGGCTACCGCATCACCACGACCCTCCAGAAGGACCGCCAGGACGCCTTCAAGGAGGCCGTCGACGAGCAGGTCATGTCGAAGGTCGACAAGGACGCCCGCAAGGTCGACCGCAACGTCCGCGCGGGCGGCGCCTCCATCGACCCGGCCACCGGCAAGGTCGTCGCGATGTACGGGGGCATCGACTACACCAAGCAGTACGTCAACAACGCGACGAGGCGCGATTACCAGGTCGGGTCCACTTTCAAGCCGTTCGTCTTCACCTCCGCGGTGGAGAACGGCTCGGTCACCCAGGACGGCCGCCCCATCACCCCGAACACGGTGTACGACGGCACCAACAAGCGGCCGGTGCAGGGCTGGAGCGGCGGAACGTACGCCCCGGAGAACGAGGACGACGTCAACTACGGCGACATCACCGTCCGCACCGCCACCGACAAGTCGGTGAACTCGGTGTACGCGCAGATGGCCGTCGACGTCGGCGCCGACAAGGTGAAGGACACCGCCGTCGCCCTCGGCGTCCCCGAGAACACCCCCGACCTGACCGCGTCCCCGTCGATCGCGCTCGGCCCGTCCACCGCGAGCGTCCTCGACATGACCGAGGCCTACGCGACGCTGGCGAACCACGGCAAGCACGGCACGTACACGCTCGTCGAGAAGATCACCAAGGACGGCGACGAGGTCACCCTGCCGGAGCCGACGACCCAGCAGGCCGTGAGCCGCGAGGCCGCCGACACCACCACCTCGATCCTGCAGAGCGTCGTGGCGGGCGGCACCGGCACGGCCGCCCAGGGCGCGGGCCGCCCGGCCGCGGGCAAGACCGGCACCGCCGAACACGACACGGCGGCCTGGTTCGCCGGCTACACCCCCGACCTCGCGACGGTCGTCGCGGTGATGGGCCAGGACCCCGAGACCGGCGCCCACACCCCGCTGTACGGCGCGCTCGGCGAGAGCCGCATCAACGGCGGCGCCTACCCGGCACGCGTCTGGGCCCAGTTCACCAAGGACGCCCTGGAGGGCAAGCCCGTCAAGGACTTCGACCTGGAGCTGGAGCAGGGCGCCGACGTGCCCGAGGTGCCCGACCCGACGACCGGCGGCGTCGACGAGCCCGGCACCGGCGGCACGACGGACGGCGGCCCCACCACCGGCGGCCAGGACGACGGCGGCACCACCGGCGACCAGGACACCGGCGGCGGCGCCACCACGGGCGGCGGCCAGGACACCGGCGGCCAGACGGGCGGGCAGACCGGTGGCCAGGACGGGGGCCAGACGGGTGACCAGACCGGTGGCCAGGACCCCGGCGGAGCGGCCGACGGAGGCGCCGCCGACGGCGGACCGACCGACGGAGGCGCCCAGGGCGGCCCGACGGGCGGCGGCACCGACGACGGAGGCGGAGTGGCCGACGGCGGTACGGACGACGGCGGCGCGCTCGGAGGCTTCACCGACGGCCGCAACGGGCCGTGGCACACCTAAAGGTCGTTTCTTGTTTTAGTGGCCCGAGGTCGCCTTCAGGCCGACCACGGCCACCAGCAGCAGACAGACGAAGAAGATCCGCGCCGCGGTGACGGGCTCGCCGAGAATCACCATGCCAAGCACCGCCGCGCCGGCCGCGCCGATACCGACCCACACGCCGTACGCCGTACCGATGGGCAGCGTCTTGGCGGCCTGCGACAACAGCATCATGCTGGCGACGATGCCCACGCCCGTGAACAGGCTGGGCCACAGACGCGTGAAACCGTCCGTGTACTTCATCCCGATCGACCAGCCCACCTCGAGCAGACCGGCGACGATCAACAGAACCCAGGCCACGACGGCACCTCCGACACGTAGAAACGCATGGCGCGTTTACTTGAAAGGGGGTGCGTCGTCTTTGCGATAACCCGGTACGGCGCGTCTCGTCGGGGTCCTTCAAAGGTAGCAAAACCCATGCGCAAGGGGCTGGTGACGATGGTCACCAGCCCCTGGACGAAGGTCCGCGGCAATCTCTCTGCGAAGTCCGCGGGAACCTCTACAGGTACAGGCCCGTCGAGTCCTCGGACCCCTCGAACCGGTCGGCGGCCACGGCGTGCAGATCGCGCTCCCGCATCAGGACGTAGGCCACGCCCCGCACCTCGACCTCGGCGCGGTCCTCCGGGTCGTACAGGACCCGGTCGCCCGGCTCGACCGCCCGGACGTTCTGCCCGACCGCGACCACCTCGGCCCAGGCGAGCCGCCGGCCCACGGCCGCGGTCGCGGGGATCAGGATGCCGCCGCCGGAGCGCCGCTCGCCCTCGCTGGTGTCCTGCCGCACGAGCACGCGGTCGTGCAGCATGCGAATGGGCAGCTTGTCGTCGTGGGGGGTCTGGGAGGTCTTCTGGCTCACGCCCCCGAACCTACCTGGCCCGGCCGGGACCGTGGGCTCCCGGGTCGGCACTCGCTCTCGGGCCGTGACCTCAGTGGCCGCGTCGGCGCGAGCTCATCACGAGGAGCCCCACCAGGCCCACCGCCACCAGGGCGACCGGCACGATGCGCTCGATGCGCGGCGAGCCGTCCTCCGAGACGAGCTGGCCGCGTACGTCCGAGACGATGCGGTTCGCCCCCACGTACGCCCGGCCGAGGGAGTTGTCCACGCTGGAGACGACCTTCGCCTTGGCGTCGCCGACGATCGTCTTCGGGTGGACACGCACGCCGATCTCGTCGAGGGTCTCGGCCAGCTGGTCGCGCCGGCGCTTGATGTCCGCCTCGATCTGCGCAGGGGTCCTGGCATCCGACACCGCGCTGCCTCCGTGGTCGTATCGATTGTGTGGACGTGAACTCTGACCACAGTCTGTCAGCTTCACGCGCGTCGCACCCCACGGCACCCCTATTACGCTCGACTCCGTCACCACGCCCTTTGCGAAACATCCGAGCACCCGTACGAGGAGACCGACCATGAGCGAGCGACTGCAGCCCGGCGACACCGCCCCCGCCTTCACCCTGCCCGACGCCGACGGCAAGGACGTCTCGCTGGCCGACCACAAGGGCCGCAAGGTCATCGTCTACTTCTACCCGGCCGCCCTCACCCCCGGCTGCACCAAGCAGGCCTGCGACTTCACGGACAACCTCGACGCGCTCGCCGCCGCCGGTTACGACGTGATCGGCGTGTCGCCGGACAAGCCGGAGAAGCTCGCGAAGTTCCGTGAGCAGGAGAACCTCAAGGTCACGCTGGTCGGCGACCCCTCCAAGGAGACCCTGGAGGCGTACGGCGCCTTCGGCGAGAAGAAGCTGTACGGCAAGACGGTGACCGGCGTGATCCGCTCGACCGTGGTGGTCGACGAGCAGGGCAAGGTCGAGCACGCGTTCTACAACGTGAAGGCGACGGGCCACGTCGCGAAGATCATCAGGGACCTCGGCGTCTGAGCCGTTCCCGGTGCGATGTGACGAAGCCCCCCTCGCGGGGGGGCTTTCGTTTGCATCGGCCATCTTCGAGCAAGTGATCTCACGGGGGACTTGTACGAAGAACGAAAGGAACTACTCCATGGCGGCCCAAGAAGAGCTCGAGACCGAGGCCGACCCGGAGGCGATGAAGCGCCACCGCACGCTGTTCAGAGCGGTGAAACGGCGCAAGAACCCGCCCCTGCGCCGTACCGACATCACGGTCACGGACGAGGCCGCGGTGAAGCGGGCCGTCAAAGCGGCCTCGCTCGGCAACGCCATGGAATGGTTCGACTTCGGCATCTACAGCTACCTGGCCGTCACCATCGGCCACGTGTTCTTCCCATCCGGAAACGACACGGTCCAGCTGATCTCGTCCTTCGCCACCTTCGCCGTGTCCTTCCTGGTGCGCCCCATCGGCGGCATGGTGTTCGGCCCGATGGGCGACAAGGTCGGCCGCAAGAAGGTCCTCGCCCTCACGATGATCCTGATGGCGATCGGCACGCTCGCGATCGGCCTGATCCCGTCGTACGCGACGATCGGCTTCTGGGCGCCCGTCCTGCTGATCTTCTTCCGCCTCGTCCAGGGCTTCTCGACGGGCGGTGAGTACGGCGGCGCCTCGACGTTCATCGCCGAGTACGCGCCCGACAAGCGCCGCGGCTTCTTCGGCAGCTTCCTGGAGATCGGCACGCTGGCCGGGTACACGGGCGCGGCGGGCCTGGTCCTCATCCTCAACGCGTCCCTCGGCTCGGACACCATGGAGTCCTGGGGCTGGCGCATCCCGTTCCTCGTCGCGGGCCCGCTGGGTCTGGTCGGCCTCTACCTGCGGCTGAAGCTCGACGAGACGCCTGCCTTCCAGAAGATGGAGGACGCCTCCTACCACTCGGCGTCCGAGGGGGCGTCCACGGTCGAGACCACCGCCAAGGGCGACCTGGCGAAGATCTTCCGCGACTACTGGCCGACGCTGATCCTCTGCATCGCGCTGGTCGGCGCGTACAACGTCACCGACTACATGCTCCTCTCCTACATGCCGACGTACCTCTCCGACGAGCTCGGGTACGACGACTCGCACGGCCTCCTCATCCTCATCGGCACGATGATCGTCCTGATGCTGATCATGAACCAGGTGGGCAAGCTGTCGGACCGCTTCGGCCGCAAGCCGCTCCTGATGACGGGCATGCTGAGCTTCCTGGTCCTCTCCGTCCCCGCCTTCCTCCTGATCAAGCAGGGCAGCCTGCTGGCGGTCTCCGGCGGCATGCTGATTCTCGGCCTCTCCCTGGTCTGCCTCCTCGGCACGATGTCGGCGACCCTGCCCGCCCTCTTCCCCACCTCGGTCCGCTACGGCTCCCTCTCCGTCGGCTACAACCTCTCCGCCTCCCTCTTCGGCGGCACGGCCCCCCTGGTCATCACGTCCCTGATCAGCGTCACGGGCACGGACATGATCCCGGCGTACTACTCGATGGCGGCGGCGCTGGTGGGCGTCATCGCGGTGGCCTGCATGAAGGAAACGGCCCAGAAGCCGCTGTCGGGCTCGCCGCCGTCGGTGGAGACGAAGGAGGAGGCCGCGGAACTGGTCGAGTCCCAGGCGACGGCCCCGAGGTTCTGACCCCGACCCCTCTCCCGTCCTCAACGGAACGGCCCGCCCCACGTCAAGTGAGGCGGGCCGTTCCGCATATCGGGCGTGACGGTCCGATTGTCGGTTCGTTGGGCCGTACGGGCTGCGAACGCGTGGCCGGGAGGGGAGAGATGGCATGGCGATCCGCTACACCCGCGAGCTGCTGGAGGAAGCGGCCAGGGAGACGGCGACGTGGGATGAGGCGGTGCGGTGGTGCGGGGGTGAGCCGACGTCCGGAAGCCGGTGCTACCTCCGCCGCAAGATGGCGTCGGAGGGGATCGACACATCTCACTTCCCTCGGCCGGGGGTACGCCACACCGAGCGGCGGCTTCGTGCGGCCGTGGCGCAATCCACCAGCGTGAAGGAGGTGGTACGCCATCTCGGTATCAGCAACGTGGGCGGGAATCATGCGCACATCAGCCGCCGGATCGCCGCTCTCGGCATCGACACCTCGCACTTCGTCACTCCACGCGGCGGCCCCAAAGGGTCTCGGGGGCCCGTGCTCGCACTGAGATCTCCGGATGCCGGAAGAACCCCTGGCACGCGACTCCGCGGAGCGCTGTTGCAGACGGGCGTACCTGAAGTGTGCGCCGTGTGCGGAATCGGCACCGAGTGGAACAGGAAGCCACTCCGGCTCGAGGTCGACCACATCAACGGGGACTGGTGGGACAACCGCCCCGGAAATCTTCGGCTCATCTGCCCCAACTGCCACGCGGTGACGGACACTTACCGCGGCCGCAAGCGGAGGGCGGCATGAGCAGGGTCAAGTATCCGAGGGCGACACTGGCTCGCGTGGCCCCCACATGCACCAGCCTGGTGGACATGATGCACCGGCTGGGAACGCCGATGAGTGCGGGGCCGCGCCGATACCTGCGTGACCGCCTCCGGCATTACGGCATCGACACCACTCATTTCCGCGAGGAGCCGCTGCCGGCACGCCCCGCCCGTTCCTACGCGAAGGAAATTCTGGCGGATGCTGCCGCCCACTCCTTCAGCATCCGGGACATGTTCGTGCACATGGGTATCCCGCCGGAGGACGGCCCGTACTGGCACGTCAGGAAGAAGCTGGACCAATTCGGGATCGACACGAGTCACTTCACCTGGCGGCGAGGCAGAACCACAGATGCCCTCTTCCCCTACGAGGAGCTCGCGCGAGCCGTGGCCGAGTCGCGTGGACTCGCCGCGGTATTGCGGGCCCTCGACCTGCCACCGTTCGGCGGGGCAGGGCGCGCCAGGGCGCTGCGCAGCATCGAGGCATACGGGCTCTCGACCGCTCACTTCGTCGGGCAGGGCCACAACCTGGGGCGTCCCGGAACCAACCGCAGGAGTGCGGCCGAGATCCTGGTCCTGCTCGGTCCGGACGCGTGCCGCACTCGAACCGTCATGCTGCGCCGGGCCCTGGACGAGGTCTGCGCACCACGCGTGTGCGGGACATGCGGATTGGGTGAGGTCTGGCAGGGCAAGCGTCTCGTCCTCGAAATCGACCACATCAACGGCGACCGTCTGGACAACCGCCGCGAGAACCTGCGATACCTCTGCCCTTCCTGCCACAGCCAGACCAGGACCTTCTCGAACCGGCGGCGGACGACACAGTAGAGTGACCCGGCGGGTCCGTACCCCAGCTGGCCAAGAGGGCGCCGGTTTAGGTCCGGTGTGTCGTGGGTTCGAGTCCCACCGGGCCCACGCGGCGAAAGGGCGCGACACATCATGTCGCGCCCTTTGCCGTACCCGGCGTCAGCCCAACAACTCCCGCACCACCGGCACCAACGCCCGGAACGCCTCCCCCCGATGGCTGATCGCGTTCTTTTCTGCCGCCGACAGTTCCGCGCACGTGCGCGTCTCGCCGTCCGGCTGGAGGATCGGGTCGTAGCCGAAGCCGCCCGTGCCCGAGGGGGCGGCGCGGAGGACTCCGCGCAGTTGGCCCTCGACCACGCGTTCCGTGCCGTCGGGGAGGGCCAGGGCCGCCGCGCAGGCGAAGTGGGCGGTGCGGTGGGGCGCGGAGATGTCGGAGAGTTGGGCCAGGAGCAGGTTCAGGTTCGCGGTGTCGTCGCCGTGGCGGCCGGCCCAGCGGGCGGAGAAGATGCCGGGGGCGCCGCCGAGGACGTCGACGCAAAGGCCCGAGTCGTCGGCGACGGCGGGCAGACCCGTGGCGCGGGCGAGGGCGTGGGCCTTGAGGAGGGCGTTCTCGGCGAAGGTGACGCCGGTTTCCTTGACGTCGGGGATCTCGGGGTAGGCCTCCGCACCGACGAGCTCGTGCGTGAGGCCCGCGTCGGCGAGGATCGCCCTGAGTTCCGTGATCTTGCCGGCGTTGCGGGTGGCGAGGATGAGGCGGGTCATGCCTTCCAGTATCGCCGCCTCCCGCACCCCCTCGGGCCGGACGCTCGCTCCCGGACGCTCGTTCAGGTGCGCTAGCTCAGGTGCGCTCGTTCACGGGCGCTCGTTCAGGTGCGCTCGTTGACGGGTGCTCGCTCAGGTGCGCTCGCTCACGGGCGCTCACCCACGTGCACCCCCCTACGCGCACCCCCCTACGGCGTGCAGACCTTCGTCAGTTCGCCGGCCGCGTCGGTGACCCCGGAGACGTCCGGAGTGGCGTCGCCCTTGTCGATGGCGTCGCGGACGTTGTCCACGGCCTTGTCGAGGTCGTCGACGGCCTTGTTGACGTCGGTGTTGTCGGTCTTGTCGCCGATCTTGTCGAGGTTCTTGCCGATGTCGTCGAGTGCCCTGTCCGCCTCGGCCGGGTTGTCCCCGGCGTTCTCGACGGCCGTCTGCAGGTCGGTGACGCTGTCGGCGATCGTGTCGGCGGTCTGGACGCAGTCGAGGGCCTTCTCGACGGCGTCGCAGCCGACGAGGCCTGCGCCGGCCGGAATGACGATCAGGGCTGTGGCGACGGCGGTGGCGATACGTCGGTGGCGCGCGGCCATGGTTCGGTCCCTCCCCAGGGTGTGGACGGGCGCGCGGCTTTTCCCGCGCGCCCGTACTCGTAACAACGCCCGGCAGGGGGTTGTTGGTTGCTTGCGTGACCTACGTCGCTAGCGCGTCGCCTCCAGCGCCTCGCGCTGGAACGCGGCGAGGTCCTCGCAGCCGCCGACCGCGAGGTCGAGGAGTGCGTTGAGCTCCTTGCGGGCGAAGGGCTCGGCTTCGGCGGTGCCCTGGACCTCGACGAAGCGGCCGTCGCCGGTGACGACGACGTTCATGTCGGTGTCGGCCTTCACGTCTTCCTCGTAGCAGAGGTCGAGGAGCGGTTCGCCGCCGACGATGCCGACGGAGACGGCGCTGACGGTGCCGGTGAGGGGCTTGCGGCCGGCCTTGATCAGCTTCTTGCCCTGGGCCCAGGCGACGGCGTCGGCCAGCGCCACGTACGCCCCGGTGATGGCGGCCGTGCGGGTGCCGCCGTCGGCCTGGAGGACGTCGCAGTCGAGGACGATGGTGTTCTCGCCGAGCGCCTTGTAGTCGATGACGGCGCGCAGCGAGCGGCCGATGAGGCGGCTGATCTCGTGGGTGCGGCCGCCGATCTTGCCGCGCACGGACTCGCGGTCGCCGCGGGTGTTGGTGGAGCGGGGCAGCATGGAGTATTCGGCGGTGACCCAGCCCTCGCCGCTGCCCTTGCGCCAGCGGGGGACGCCTTCGGTGACGGAGGCGGTGCAGAAGACTTTGGTGTCGCCGAAGGAGATGAGGACGGATCCCTCGGCGTGCTTGCTCCAGCCGCGTTCGATGGTGATCGGGCGGAGCTGGTCGGGGGTGCGGCCGTCGATTCGGGGCGTTGAGGACATGCGGTGGAGCCTATCCGGACATGGGTGAGGGCCCCTTCCCCTTTATGGGGGGTGGGGCCCTCACGAGTGAGTCCGGTGACTCACATCATGTCTTCGATGTCCGCGGCGATCGGGTCGGCGTCGGTGCCGATGACGACCTGGATGGCGGTGCCCATCTTGACGACGCCGTGGGCGCCTGCGGCCTTGAGGGCCGCGTCGTCGACGAGGGCGGGGTCCTTGACCTCGGTGCGGAGGCGGGTGATGCAGCCCTCGACCTCTTCGATGTTGTCGATGCCGCCGAGCCCGGCGACGATCTTCTCAGCCTTG
Organism: Streptomyces sp. NPDC093510; assembly: GCF_040683555.1. NCBI lineage: Bacteria > Bacillati > Actinomycetota > Actinomycetes > Kitasatosporales > Streptomycetaceae > Streptomyces > Streptomyces sp. NPDC093510. The sequence goes on along the minus strand of NZ_JBFBEE010000039.1, from coordinate 14,812 downwards.
CTGGCCATGTGTTTCTCCCTGTGTTTCTTGCGGCTGGGGGTCCGGGGCAACCCCCGGGAGACGCAGCCATAGGACGCGGCCGCGACCGACCGCTGGTCCGCTTCGTCACGGTAACGCACGGTTGGACCATCTTCGCGAGCGGATACGGCAGTCGTGCCCAATGATGACGATCAAGGTGCCGTCCCTCATCGGGCGGCACTCCCACCCGTTCCGCAACTGGTCTACACCAGTTTTCAACGACCGCCAAACCTGGCTTGTTCCGGGAGGGACGCCGATGAGTTCCCCAGCCGCGGCGGTGCCGCAGAAGAAGTGGTGGAACGGCCTGTTCCAGGGCCTGCAGAAGATGGGCCGAAGCCTTCAGCTGCCCATCGCGGTCCTGCCCGCGGCCGGCATCCTCAACCGGCTCGGGCAGCCCGACGTGTTCGGGGACGACGGCCTCGGCTGGACGAACGTCGCCAAGGTCTTCGCGGCGGCGGGCGGTTCGCTGCTCGACTCCTCGCTCGGTCTGCCCCTGCTGTTCTGCATCGGTGTCGCGATCGGCATGGCGAAGAAGGCGGACGGCTCCACGGCGCTCGCGGCGGTCACCGGGTTCCTCGTCTACTACGCGGTGCTGCGCGCCTTCCCCGAAGACTGCCCGCAGGACACCACCTTCGGCGGCGCGGGCATGTGGAGCGGGGTGTGCGTGGCGGAGGACGGGACGGTGGCGCAGGCCGCGTACCAGAATCCGGGGGTGTTCGGCGGCATCGTGATGGGGCTGCTCGCGGCCTGGTTCTGGCAGCGCTACCACCGCGTGAAGCTGGTCGACTGGCTCGGCTTCTTCAACGGCCGCCGTCTGGTGCCGATCATCATGGCGTTCGTGGGTCTGGTCTTCGCGGGTCTCTGCGTCTGGATCTGGCCGCCCATCGGTGACGCGCTGACGAGCTTCTCCAAGTGGCTGGTGGATCTGGACTGGCTGGGCGCCGGCATCTTCGGTGTCGCCAACCGCGCGCTGCTCACGGTGGGCATGCACCAGTTCCTGAACACCTTCGTGTGGTTCCAGTTCGGTGACTTCACGAAGCCGGACGGCACGGTCGTGCACGGTGACATCAACCGGTTCCTGGCGGGCGACCCGACGGCGGGCCAGTTCACCTCGGGCTTCTTCCCGATCATGATGTTCGCGCTGCCCGCCGCGGCTCTCGCGATCACGCACTGCGCGCGCCCCGAGCGCCGCAAAGTGGTGGGCGGTCTGATGCTCTCGGTGGGCCTGACGTCGTTCGTCACGGGCATCACCGAACCGCTGGAGTACTCGTTCCTGTTCATCGCGCCGGTGCTGTACGCGATCCACGCGGTGCTGACCGGTGTGTCGATGGCGGTGACGTGGGCGCTGGGGGTGAAGGACGGCTTCAGCTTCTCGGCGGGACTGATCGACTACGTCATCAACTGGAGTCTGGCGACCAAGCCATGGCTGATCATTCCGATCGGTCTGTGCTTCGCCGTCGTGTACTACGCGCTGTTCCGCTTCGTCATCATCAAGTTCGATCTGCACACTCCGGGACGTGAACCGGAGGAGGAGGCGGAGGCCTTGGACAGGGAGCAGACCAAGGCGTAACTTCCCCCGGGCGGCGTGCTCGTCGCCGTCTTCAGCCGGCCCCCGGACCCCTGGCCCGGGGGCTTCGTCCGGTCATTTCCGGATATGGCCCAGGTAACAGGAATCGCAGGTTCCTTACGCCACCTTCACCGTGCTACAACAGGTCTACACCACTAATGGTGTAGACCACGCGGCCATCTCGCCGCGTCCCCCGGAGACGCCGCCGTCCCCCACTTCCATGTCCCCAGGCGGCGCCTTGCCCACTGGAGGAAGTTGTGTCCACGGCCAGTTCCGCTCCCGCGGCCGAGAAGAAGAAGGGCGCCGGCGTGATGGCTGTCATGCAGCGCATCGGCCGCAGCCTCATGCTGCCGGTCGCCGTGCTGCCCGCGGCAGCCCTCCTGGTCCGTTTCGGCCAGGACGACATGCTCGGCAAGGAGTCGTTCCCGACCTTCGTCAACAAGCTCGCGAGCTACATGGCTGCGGGCGGTGGCGCGCTGCTCGACAACATGGCGCTGCTGTTCTGCGTCGGCATCGCGATCGGCTTCGCGAAGAAGTCGGACGGCTCGACGGCCCTCGCGGCCGTGACCGGCTACCTGGTCTTCCAGAAGGTGCTCGCCACCTTCACGGACAAGAACCTGCCGAAGGTCGCCTCCGTCGTCGACGGCAAGATCGTCATGAACGAGGCGCCGGTCAACGCCGGTGTGCTCGGCGGTGTGGTCATGGGCATCATCGTCGCCCTGCTGTACCAGAAGTTCTACCGGACCAAGCTGCCCGACTGGGCCGGCTTCTTCGGCGGCCGCCGTCTCGTCCCGATCCTGTCCGCCTTCGCGGGTCTGGTCGCGGGCATCGTCTTCGGCCTGATCTGGCCGGTCCTCGGCACCGGCATCCACAACTTCAGTGAGTGGCTGGTCGGTTCGGGCGCCGTGGGCGCGGGTGTCTTCGGTGTCGCCAACCGCGCGCTGATCCCCGTGGGCATGCACCACCTCCTGAACTCCTTCCCGTGGTTCCAGGCGGGCACGTACAACGACGGTGGCGTCGACTACCACGGCGACATCGCGCGCTTCCTGCACCACGACCCGTCCGCGGGCCAGTTCATGACCGGCTTCTTCCCGATCATGATGTTCGCCCTTCCTGCGGCCTGCCTCGCGATCGTCCACTGCGCCCGTCCCGAGCGCCGCAAGGTCGTCGGCGGCATGATGTTCTCGCTCGCGGCCACCGCGTTCGTGACCGGTGTGACCGAGCCGATCGAGTTCACGTTCATGTTCATCGCGCCGGTCCTGTACGCGATCCACGCGGTGCTCACCGGTGTCTCCATGGCGCTGACCTGGGCGCTCGGCATGAAGGACGGCTTCGGCTTCTCGGCGGGCGCGGTCGACTTCCTCCTGAACCTCGGCATCGCGAAGAACCCGTGGGGCCTGGCCCTGGTGGGCCTCTGCTTCGCCGCGGTCTACTACGTGGTGTTCCGCTTCGCGATCACCAAGTTCAACCTTCCGACGCCGGGCCGCGAGTCCGACGAGGAGCTCGCAGAGCTCCAGAAGGCCGAGGCGAAGTAGCCTCCGCCCGACATCGACGTACGACAAGAGCCCCCGCCGTCACGGTGACGGCGGGGGCTCTTGTCGTTGTCGTCAGATCTCGTACGTCGCGCCGGGCGCCGCCAGCGCGGTCGGGCCCTCGTACACCGCGCGTGCGTCGGCGAGGTTGACCTGGGGGTCCGTCCACGGCGGGATGTGGGTGAGCAGCAACCTTCCTGCACCCGCGCGCCGGGCGGACTCGCCCGCCTCGCGGCCGTTCAGGTGCAGGTCGGGGATGTTCTCCTTGCCGTGGGTGAAGGCGGCCTCGCACAGGAACAGGTCGGTGCCCGTGGCGAGTTCGTCCAGGGGCTCGCAGGGCCCTGTGTCCCCGGAGTACGTGAGGGACTTCCCGGCGTGTTCGACCCGGATGGCGTACGCCTCGACGGGGTGGCACATCTTCTCTGTGCGCACCGAGAAGGGCCCGATGTCGAACGAGGCGGGCTTGACCGTGTGGAAGTCGAACACCTCGCTCATCGAGGAGGCGGTGGGCGTGTCGGCGTACGCGGTGGTCAGGCGCTGCTCGGTGCCTTCGGGGCCGTAGACCGGGATGGGGGCGCAGCGGCCGCCCTCGTGCCGGTAGTAACGGGCCACGAAGTACGCGCACATGTCGATGCAGTGATCGGCGTGCAGATGGCTGAGGAAGACCGCGTCGAGGTCGTACAGACCGATGTGGCGCTGCAGCTCGCCGAGGGCGCCATTGCCCATGTCGAGCAGCAACCGGAAGCCGTCAGCCTCGACGAGGTAGCTCGAGCAGGCCGAGTCCGCGGAGGGAAACGACCCCGAGCAGCCGACGACGGTGAGCTTCATGAAGCTGGAACCTCCGCGCTGGCAGGAGAGCTGGGGGGTGTGCGGTGGATCGAGCGTAAGGCGCAAAAGGCCTGGTCGCTCCTCCGTCGCGGGCCGTTGTGGGGGAACTCACCTGCGCTGTCACCGGTTCGGGGGGCTTGTGGGACCGGCGTGAAGCGGTGGGCGGTGCGTGATCCGCGCCGGTACCGTCGTCGTATGGACACGTCGTGGTGGCTCGCGCTGGCCGCCGTGGTGGTGCTCGCGTTCGTCGTCACGCTGGTGGACGGCTGGGGCCGTGGGCCGCGTAAGCGGAGCGGCCCGAAGGACCGGACGCGGCCGCCGCGGGGGCCCCGTCGGCGGCTGCCCGCGCCGGGGCCGGCGGAGATCTGGTGGGCGCGTGTGCCGTACGAGGACGGGCCGGGCGGCAAGGACCGGCCGTGTCTGGTCCTGGCCGTACGCGGGCGGAGCGCACGGGTCGCGAAGATCACCAGCAAGTACCACGCCGAGCGCACGGGCGTGATTCCGTTGCCGCCGGGTTCGGTGGGTGACGCGGAGGGGCGGCCCAGTTTCCTGGAGCCCGATGAGCTGCGGGACGTGCCGCTCGGGGAGTTCCGGCGCAGGGCCGGGGTCGTCGACCCCGCGCTCTGGGACCAGGTCAGGTATCTGGCGGGATAGCGCGAACGCCGGACGGGCTGGGATTCCAGCCCGTCCGGCGTTCGAGGACCAACTCGGCGGAGCCGGTGATGAACGGTTCCCCGGGGGCGGTCAGAGCCCTACGCCCACAACTGGCCCTGCAGCGTCTCGATGGCCGCCTCGGTCGTCGGGGCCGTGTAGACGCCCGTCGACAGGTACTTCCAGCCGCCGTCGGCCACGACGAAGACGATGTCGGCGGACTCGCCCGCCGCCACCGCCTTCTTGCCGACGCCGATCGCCGCGTGCAGGGCGGCGCCCGTGGAGACGCCCGCGAAGATGCCCTCCTGTTGGAGGAGCTCGCGGGTGCGGGTGACGGCGTCCGCGGAGCCGACGGAGAAGCGGGTGGTCAGGACGGAGGCGTCGTACAGCTCGGGGACGAAGCCCTCGTCGAGGTTGCGCAGGCCGTAGACGAGGTCGTCGTAGCGCGGCTCGGCGGCGACGATCTTGATGTCGGGCTTCTGCTCGCGCAGGTAGCGGCCGACGCCCATGAGGGTGCCTGTGGTGCCGAGGCCCGCCACGAAGTGGGTGATCGAAGGGAGGTCGGCGAGGACCTCGGGGCCTGTCGTGGCGTAGTGGGCGCCCGCGTTGTCGGGGTTGCCGTACTGGTAGAGCATGACCCAGTCCGGGTGCTCCGCGGCCAGCTCCTTGGCGACGCGGACGGCGGTGTTGGAGCCGCCCGCTGCCGGTGAGGAGATGATCTCGGCGCCCCACATGGCGAGCAGGTCGCGCCGCTCCTGCGAGGTGTTCTCCGGCATGACGCACACGATGCGGTAGCCCTTGAGCCTGGCCGCCATGGCGAGCGAGATGCCGGTGTTGCCGGAGGTCGGCTCCAGGATCGTGCAGCCGGGCGTCAGCCGGCCGTCCTTCTCGGCCTGTTCGACCATGTGGAGGGCGGGCCGGTCCTTGATGGAACCGGTCGGGTTGCGGTCCTCCAGCTTGGCCCAGATGCGGACGGAGTCCGATGGGGAGAGCCGGGGCAGGCGGACGAGCGGCGTATTGCCGACCGCGGCGAGCGGGGAGTCGTAGCGAGGCATCCGGGATCGGGCCTAGACCATGCCGCCGGCGACGGCCGGCAGGATCGTGACGTTGTCGCCGTCGGAGAGCTTCGTGGAGATGCCGTCGAGGAAGCGGACGTCCTCGTCGTTGAGGTACACGTTCACGAAACGGCGGAGCTTGCCGTCATCGACGATGCGGTCGGCGATGCCCGCGTGCCGCGAGTCGAGGTCGCTGAAGAGCTCGGCGAGGGTGTCCCCGCTGCCCTGCACGGCCTTCTCGCCGTCGGTGTAGGTGCGGAGGATGGTCGGGATGCGGACCTCGATGGCCATGGCTGTGGGCTCCTGTCGGGGGCGGGAAAGTGCGGGTGGTGGGCGCGCGGCGGCGCTGTGCTTGCGGGGTGGTGCGGGGCGTACGTGGCGTGTCTCCGCGTACGGGGGTGCGGCGCCGCGGCCCACGGCCGGGCGGCGGATCTGTTCAGCGGGAACAGATCGCGCTGGCGAGGCGGCACAGGTCGACGTGCAGCCGCGCGACAAGCAGCACCGGCGGTGCGCTCGGCGTCTCTTCGCTCACGTCATGGGGAACCATGCGGTCATCGTATCGATTCCCGGTCCGGATCCCGGAATGTGATCTCAGCTGATGGACGGAATCCGTTCAGGATGCGGGCGGCGGCAGATAGACGACGGTGGGGGCGCCGGTCAGCGGATGCGTGCTGACCTCGGCCGTCACGCCGTACACGGTGGCGAGGAGCTCGGCGGTGAGGACCTCCTTGGGTGCTCCGGAGGCGACGAGGCGGCCGCCGTCGAGGACGTGGAGGCGGTCGCAGTAGTACGCCGCGAGGTTCAGGTCGTGCAGGGCCAGGAGGTTCGTCGTGCCCAAGTCCCGCACGAAGGAGAGGATTTCGAGCTGGTAGCGGATGTCGAGGTGGTTGGTGGGCTCGTCGAGGACGACGAGGGTCGGCTGCTGCACCAGCGCGCGGGCCACCATGGCGCGCTGGCGCTCGCCGCCGGACAGCGAGGGGAACGCGCGGTCGGCCAGCTCCTCGACGCCGACGCGGGTGAGGGCCGCCGCGACGAGCTCCTCGTCGGCCGCCGTGTCCGCCTCCCAGAACCGCTTGTGCGGGGAGCGGCCCATGGCGACCACCTGCCGGACGGTCAGCTCGAACGCCGCCTGTCCGTCCTGCGGCACGGTGGCCAGGCGCCGGGCGCGGGCCTTCGGGGTCATCGTGTGCAGGTCGTCGCCGTCGAGGAGGGCGCGGCCGCCGGTGGGGCGCAGGGTGCCGTACACGCAGCGGAGCAGGGTCGTCTTGCCGCTGCCGTTGGGGCCGACGACGCCGACGGTCTCGCCGGGGGCGGCGGTCAGGTCGACGGCGTCCACGAGGAGCCTGCCGTCGACCTCGTAGGAGAGGGCTTCCGTGCGCAGTTCGCCGGAGGGCGTGGCCGGGTTCACGCGGGTACTCCTTCGTTCCGCCGCCGCAGCAGCCACAGGAAGAACGGGCCGCCGGTCAGCGCGGTGAGCACGCCGACGGGGATGTCCTGCGGCGCGGCGACGGTACGTGCGGCGAGGTCGGCGACGACCAGGAACACCGCGCCCATCAGGGCCACGACCGGGAGCAGCGCGCGGTGCGCGGCGCCGACGAGCATGCGGGCGGCGTGCGGCACCATCAGCCCGACGAAGCCGATGGCTCCGCTGTACGCGACGAGCACGCCGGTCAGGAGCGAGGCGAGGACGAAGACGCCGACGCGGAACCGGGCGGCGTCCAGGCCGAGGACGGTGGCGCCCTCCTCCCCCGCGAGGAGCAGGTCGAGGGGCCGGGCCATGGACATCAGGAGGGCCGTGCCTGCGACGAGGGTGGCGCAGGGCAGGGCGAGCATGTCCCAGCGGGCGCTGCCGAGGCCGCCCAGCGTCCAGTACAGGACTTCCTTGAGGTGGTCCGCGCTGTCGGCGGTGACGAGGATGAGGCTGGTCAGCGCGGTCAGGATGTACGAGACGGCGACGCCGGCGAGGATCAGGCGCCCGGTGGCGAAGCCGCCGCCGCTCCTGGCCAGGGCGTAGACGAGGATCAGGGAGAGCAGGGCGCCCGCGAAGGAGGCGGCGGGGATCGTGACGGTGGTCGACAGGCTCGCGCCGAGTCCGAAGACGCCGCCGAGGACGATCGCGCAGACGGCGCCGACGGAGGCGCCCGAGGAGACGCCGAGCAGGAACGGGTCGGCGAGCGGGTTGCGGACGAGGGCCTGGAGGACGGTGCCGATGACGGCGAGTCCGGCCCCCACGGTCGCCCCGAGCAGGACTCTGGGGAGGCGGACGTCCAGCACGATGGTCCGGAACGGGGAGGGTTCCGCGCGGCCTGTGAGGATCTCCAGGACGTCGGCGGTGGGGATGCGGACGGAGCCGAGGGCGAGTCCGGCCACGAGGGCCACCGCGAGAGCCGCGCAGAGCGTCGCGGTGACCGTGGTGTAGCGCAGTCGCTTCACAGCTGTGCCGCCAGCTTCCTCACCGCCTCGGGTGCTCGTACTCCCGTGACCATGTCCGAGAGCGGCAGGACCGCGAAGCGCTTGTTCTTGATGGCGGGGACGTCCTGGAGGACCGGGTCGTCCAGGAGCCGCTTCTTCTTCTGGGCGACGGTCGTGGCGCCGTAGTCGAGGATCACGATGGCCTCGGGCCTGTTCTTCACGACGGTCTCCCAGGACGCGTCGCTGAAGGACTTGTCGACGTGGGCGAAGATGTTGCGGCCGCCCGCCCGCTCGATGATGTCGTTGCCGATACCGCGGCCGCCCGCCGTGAACGCGGTCTTGTCGCCGCTGTCGTAGACGAAGACGGAGAGCGGCTTTCCGCCCTTGGCCTTGGCCTTCGTCTTCTCGGCGGTGGCGGCCAGTTCGCGCTGGGCGCCCTTCACCCACTTGTCGGCGCGGGCCCGCACCCCGAAGGTGGAGCCGACCTCGCGGATCTCGCGGTAGACGTCGTCCATGGAGACGGACTTCTTGGCGCAGCCCTCTACGTTGAGGCGGCTTTCGATGCCGGACTTGGCGAGCGCCGAGCGGCTGCGGCCCTCACCGGCGAGGAAGGCGCTCGCGTATCCGCCGTAGACGAAGTCGGGGTTGGCGGCGAGCAGCTTCTCGTAGGAGGGGTACTCCTTGGCGAGCACGGGGATCGAGCCGTACGCCTTCTCATACTTCGGGAGGACCTTGTCGTCGAGGTAGGCGGTGCCCGCGATGTGGTCCTTGAGGCCGAGTTCCAGCATCACTTCGGTGGTGTGCTGGTTCATGGTGACGGCGCGCTTCGGCGGTGCGTCGTACGTCGTCCTCACGCCGCAGTTGGTGACGGTGTACGGGAATCCGGCGGCCTTGGCCGCGGGCTTCGCGTCACGGCCGGAGTCCGAGGACGAGCACGCGGCGAGCGGGACGAGCAGGGCCGCGGCGGCCAGGGCGCGTATCGGGCGGGACATGGCTGAACTGCCTCCTCCAGGGGATTTCCGCGTCCCCTGCGTTGCGTGGAGAAGGGCGGCAGGTCAGTTCCTGACTCCCCCGCCCCGGCGCGTGCCGGGGGGCGGGGTCACAGTGGCGGGACCGTGCCGGGTTCGCACCGGCTTCCTGGCTCCCGCCGCCCTCGTGAGTAAAGCTCAGTATGCCTGTACGACCTTTACCTCTTCCTCGGTGACCTCTCCGTCCACGATCCGGAACGAGCGGAACTGGAAGGGGCCCGCGTCGTCGGTGTCCGCGGTGGAGACCAGGACGTAGTGGGCGCCGGGTTCGTTGGCGTACGTGATGTCGGTGCGCGAGGGGTAGGCCTCGGTCGCGGTGTGCGAGTGGTAGACGATCACGGGCTCCTCGTCGCGGTCGTCGAGCTCGCGGTAGAGCTTGAGCAGGTCACCCGAGTCGAACTCGTAGAACGTGGGCGAGCGCGCGGCGTTCAGCATCGGGATGAACCGCTCGGGGCGGCCGGTGCCCTCCGGGCCCGCGACCATGCCGCAGGCCTCGTCGGGGTGGTCCTGGCGCGCGTGCGCGACGATCTGGTCGTAAAGGGCCTGGGTGATGGTCAGCATGGCAGCCAGGATAAGCAGAGGGGCCCACCCGTACCGAAGTGTGGTACGAGCGGGCCCGAATGCTGGACAGCGGCCTTGGGGAGCCGGTCAGTCCTGGCGGTCAGCCTTGGAGAGGCGGTCAGTCCTTGGAGAGGCGGTCGCCGTCGGAGGCACCGGCGGAGGCGTCCTCGGAGAGGCCGAACTTCCGCTTGTTGAACGCCGCGGCCTGCGGGTTGCGGCTCTTGAGGACCAGGTAGGCGACCGTGAGGATCGCGGCCCAGACCGGAGCGGCGTACAGGGAGATCCGCGCGTCCTTGTCGACGCCCATCATCACGATGACCATGCCGATGAAGAGGAGGGCGAACCAGCTCGTGTACGGGGCGCCCGGGGCCCGGAAGGTGGACTGCGGCAGCTCGCCGCGGTCGGCCTTGCGGCGGTAGCGGATCTGGCAGGCCAGGATCATGATCCAGGCCCACATGCCGGAGATGGTCGCGAAGGAGACGACGTAGTTGAACGCCTCGCCCGGCCACTGGTAGTTGATCCAGACGCCGACCAGCATGAACGCGGCGGAGGCCGTGGTGCCGATCAGCGGCAGGCCGTTCTTCGTGAGCTTGGTGAAGAACTTCGGGCCCTGGCCGTTGAGCGCGAGGTCGCGCAGCATGCGGCCGGTGGAGTACATGCCGGAGTTGCAGGAGGAGAGTGCGGCGGTGAGGACCACGAAGTTCACGATCGCGGCGCCGACGCCGAGGCCCATCTTCTCGAAGGCCGCGACGAACGGCGAGACGCCGGGCTGGAAGTGCGTCCACGGGACGACCGACAGGATCATGATGAGCGCGCCGACGTAGAAGACGGCGATGCGCCACGGCACGGTGTTGATGGCCTTGGGCAGGACGGTCTTCGGGTCCTTGGACTCGCCCGCGGTGACGCCGACGAGCTCGACGGCGAGGAAGGCGAACATCACGATCTGCAGGGTCATCAGCGTGGAGCCGATGCCGTTGGGGAAGAAACCGCCCTGGTTCCACAGGTGGGCCACGGTCGCGGTGTCACCGGCGTCGGAGAAGCCGATGGTGAGGATGCCGATGCAGATCAGGATCATGCCGATGATGGCGGTGACCTTGACCATCGAGAACCAGAACTCCAGCTCACCGAAGAGCTTCACGGAGATGAGGTTCGCGCCGTACAGGATGACGGTGAAGATCAGCGCGTACGCCCATTGTGGGACGGAGCCATGTGTCCAGTACTGCATGTACTGGGCGGCCGCTGTCACTTCCGTGATGCCGGTGACGACCCAGAAGAGCCAGTACGTCCAGCCGGTCACGAATCCGAAGAACGGGCCCATGAACTCGCGTGCGTACTCCGAGAAGGAGCCGGACACGGGCCGGTACATGAGGAGCTCGCCGAGCGCCCGCATGATGAAGAAGATGACGAGGCCCGCGATGGCGTACGCCAGGATGAGGCTGGGGCCGGCCTTGTGGATGGCCTTGCCCGCGCCGAGGAACAGGCCGGTGCCGATGGCACCGCCGATCGCGATCATCTGGATCTGCCGGGCTCCGAGCCCGCGCTGGTAACCCTCGCCGGACGAGCCGTCCTGCGCGACACCGTTGCCGCCGTGCTCGTCGTGCTGCTCTTCGACCTGCACTGAGGTCATGGTGACGCCTTTCTCCATGCTGATCCGCGCCCGCACATCTGCGTTGTGGCTGCGGATCAGGTCCTGATCCCCCCGGATACGAATGGAGTGCTACCGGCGGTCTGCCGGCTCGAGCGCCCTCGGCGACATGGGTGGCGTAGCCGAGTGGTCGTGAAGATTTATCACGGCGGCAACAGTGAGGGAATGAGCCACCTGTGACGCACACCACAGGGAGAAGCGGACAAAGTGCACTTGACACCACAAAGGCGGGCAATGAAGTGACGGGATCGTTATCCGGATTTGAGACTCCGCTGAGCGAACAGGCCGCCGCGTGAACGGAACCTGTCTACTACAACAAATTTCGCTGCCCTGTGCACGGAATTCTGCCCGGAATCAGTCCAGCAACGTCCCGACCAGCGTTTCCTGTAGTCCGCCGAGCCAGAGATAGGCCATCACCATCGGCTTGCGGGGGTCGGAGTCGGGGAGCCGGTAGAGCAGGTCGGCGTCCTCCTCGTCGCTGACCTCGAGGCGCGTGCCGATCGCGAGACGGAGGTCGTTGAGGGCTCCCAGCCAGTGCCGGGACTCCTCGACCGACAGTTTCAGGACAGCTCCGCCCTCGCCCGACGCCGTCATCGAGTCGAGCGAACGGATGACGGCCAGGGCGTCGTCGCGCTTCTTGGCCCGCAGGTCGTTCTCCGTGAAACGGCGGAATTCCGACGAATACGCCCGCAGTTCGTCCGCGTCGCTCGCCCCGTCCTCGCTCCCCGGGCCGCCGTACGCGTCGGGCAGCAGACGCTGCATCACCGGGTCGGCCGGCGGTTCGCTCGGCCCCTCGGCGAAGAGCTCCGCGAGCGGGTCGTCGGAGACCTCGCCGCCCGGTCCCGGACCGATGAGCTCCAGGAGCTGCACGGCGAGGGAGCGGATGATCGAGATCTCGACCTCGTCGAGCGCGACGGCGGCGCCGCCCCCTGGAATCGCTTCGAATTGTCCTGGCATCAGATGCGTCGCTACTTCCGGTCCGCTACTTGCGGTCCTGCTGGAGGGTGGCCCACAGCCCGTACCCGTGCATGGCCTGTACGTCGCGCTCCATCTCCTCGCGGGTGCCACTGGAGACGACCGCGCGGCCCTTCTGGTGCACGTCCATCATCAGCTTCGTGGCCTTCTCCTTCGAGTACCCGAAGTACGTCTGGAACACGTACGTCACGTAGCTCATCAGGTTGACCGGGTCGTTGTGCACGAGCGTGATCCAGGGGACGTCCGGTTCGGGGACGACGAGCGCCTCTTCGTCCGATTCCGGGCGTGTGATTTCTGCGGGAGCCGTACTCACCTGCCCCATGCTGCCACCCCGGAGGGGCCCTCGCACAAATGGCCTCCCGCCCGGCCATCGAAATCGTCAGAGTGACGAGATTGGGGGTAGCATCCCTCATATGAACACAGCGGACCTTGGCCTGCCGGTGGATGTTCCGTCGACAGCGCTCTTCACGGACCAGTACGAGCTGACGATGCTGCAGGCGGCGCTGAGGGCCGGCACCGGCGACCGGCGTTCGGTCTTCGAGGTCTTCACCCGCAGACTGCCCGAGGGGCGGCGCTATGGAGTGGTGGCCGGCACCGGCCGGGTCCTGGACGCCGTGGAGAACTTCCGCTTCGACCCCGACGTCCTCGGCTTCCTGCGCGAGCGGGACATCGTCGACGAGGCGACCCTCGAATGGCTGGCCGGCTACCGCTTCAAGGGCGACATCTGGGGCTACCCCGAGGGTGAGGTCTACTTCCCCGGCTCGCCGATCCTGCGGGTCGAGGGGTCCTTCGCGGAGTGCGTGCTCCTGGAGACCGTGATCCTCTCCATCCTCAACCACGACTCGGCCATCGCGGCCGCCGCCTCCCGCATGTCCTCGGCCGCCGGCGAGCGCCCGCTGATCGAGATGGGCGCCCGCCGCACCCACGAGCTGGCCGCCGTGGCCGCCTCCCGCGCCGCGTACGTCGGCGGCTTCGCGACCACGTCCGACCTGGCCGCCGGGTTCCGCTACGGCATCCCGACCGTCGGCACCAGCGCCCACGCCTTCACCCTGCTGCACGACAGCGAACGCGACGCGTTCCGCGCCCAGGTCGACTCGCTCGGCCGGAACACCACCCTCCTCGTGGACACCTACGACGTCACCGAGGCGGTCCGCACCGCCGTCGAGGTCGCGGGGCCCGAGCTCGGCGCCGTCCGCATCGACTCCGGCGACCTGCTGCTCGTCGCCCACCGGGTGCGCCAGCAGCTGGACGAGCTCGGCGCGACGGACACGAAGATCGTCGTGACCTCCGACCTCGACGAGTACGCCATCGCCTCGCTCGCGGCGGCGCCCGTGGACGCGTACGGCGTGGGCACCCAGCTCGTCACCGGCTCCGGGCACCCGACCTGCTCCATGGTCTACAAGCTGGTGGCCCGCGCGCACTCGGCGGACCCGAAGGCCCCCCTGGAGCCCGTGGCGAAGAAGTCGCTGGGCGCCAAGTCGTCGGTGGGCGGCCGCAAGTGGGCCGCGCGCCGGGCCGACGCGTACGGGATCGCCGAGGCCGAGGTCGTCGGCACCGGCGCCGTGCCGACCTCGCTCGCGGACCGGCAGCTCCTGGTCGAGCTGGTCAAGGGCGGCGAGGTCGTGGCCCGCGAGCCGCTCGACGCGGTCCGCGACCGGCACGCCGCCGCGCGCGCCGGACTCCCCCTGTCGGCGACGCAGCTCTCGCGAGGCGAAGCGGTCATTCCGACCGAGTACGTGTGATCCCGCGCCGGGTGCTTCCCTCGCCCTCTCCCGCAACGCACCCGAAGTCTCTACGCTCGTAGTCCCCCAGCAGAAGGAAACCCGCCATGCGCCGCGCACTGATCGTCGTAGACGTGCAGAACGACTTCTGCGAAGGCGGCAGCCTCGCGGTCGCCGGCGGCGCGGACGTGGCCGCCGGCATCACCGAGCTGATCGGCCAGGCCCCGGCGGGCTACCGCCACGTGGTGGCCACCCGCGACCACCACATCGATCCGGGCGCCCACTTCTCCGACCGGCCGGACTTCGTCGACTCCTGGCCGCCGCACTGCGTGGCCGGCACGGAGGGCATCGGCTTCCACCCGAACTTCGCGCCCGCGGTCGCCTCGGGCGGCATCGACGCGGTCTTCGACAAGGGTGCCTACTCCGCGGCGTACAGCGGCTTCGAGGGCGCGGACGAGAACGGGGTCTCCTTGGCGGAGTGGCTGCGGGAGCGGGACATCACCGAGGTCGACGTGGTCGGCATCGCCACGGACCACTGCGTTCGCGCCACCGCGCTCGACGCGGTGCGGGAAGGGTTCGGGACCACCGTACTGCTGGATCTGACCGCGGGGGTCGGCGGGGCGACGACGGAGGCCGCGGTGGCCGAGCTGGGCTCGGCCGGGGTGAGGCTCATCGGCAAGCCCGTCGTGTGACCGGCGGCCCGGTGGGGGCAGGGCGCGCAGTTCCCCGCGCCCCTGACAGCACCTTCGGCCGGGCGGCGAGGAGGACGACCCAGGGGCGCGGGGAACTGCGGGACCCGCCCCACCGGACCCCCGGGCC
>NZ_JBFBEE010000038.1:0-70998 GCF_040683555.1 Streptomyces sp. NPDC093510 | reverse complement strand
CGGCGACACTTCCGGTGGCGCCGCGCGCGCGGCCCAGCTGGAGCGGCAGGCCGCGCTGCTCACCGAGGCCGCCGACGCCGCCCGCGCCGCGGCCGACACCGCCGAGCGCCTCAAGGACGCCGACGCGCGACTCGCCGACGCGGCCTTCCGCGCCGGGTTCGACACGCCGACAGCCGCGGCGGCGGCCCTGCTCGACGACGCCCGGTACCGCGAGATCCAGCACCGCATCGACGCCTGGCGCAATGAAGAGGCGGCGGTGCGCTCCGTTTTTGCCGAACCCGAGACGGCCGCCGCCGCACAGCGGCCGCCGGCCGACCTCCCGGCCGCGCAAACCGCGGCCGAGGCCGCGGCCCGACGCCTGCGCGACGCCGCCTCGGCGCGGGACGCCGCCGCCCGGCGCTGTGCCGAACTGGACCGGCTCTCCGCCCGCTCGGCCGCCGGGACGCGCAGGCTGGCACCGCTGCGCGACGCGTACGACCGGGTGGCCCGGCTGGCCGGCCTCGCCGCGGGCACCTCGGCGGACAACGAACGCCGGATGCGGCTGGAGTCTTATGTGCTCGCCGCCCGCCTGGAACAAGTGGCCGCCGCCGCGACGGTGCGGCTGCGGCGCATGTCGTCCGGGCGCTACACCCTGGTGCACTCCGACGACCGCACGGGACGCGGCCGTTCGGGCCTCGGCCTGCATGTGGTCGACGCCTGGACGGGCCGTGAACGCGACACGGCGACCCTGTCGGGCGGCGAGACGTTCTTCGCCTCGCTCGCGCTCGCCCTGGGCCTCGCCGACGTGGTCACCGACGAGGCGGGCGGCGTCCGCCTCGACACCCTCTTCATCGACGAGGGCTTCGGCTCCCTCGACGACCAGACCCTCGACGAGGTCCTGGACGTCCTGGACTCCCTGCGCGAACGGGACCGCAGCGTCGGCATCGTCAGCCACGTCGCGGATCTGCGACGACGGGTGCACGCGCAGCTGGAGGTGGTGAAGGGGCGCGCCGGGTCGACGGTGCGGCAGCGGGGCGGGCTCTGAGGACTCAGACCCTCGATTTTAGGTTCGCGGGCCCCGCGGGTCAGGGCGCCTCGGACCGCGATCCCTGGAGTGAGCACTCCTCGCAGCGTGCGGAGCACAGGGTGGCCTCCCCCTGTGTTTGGGGCTTTCCGCGGGCGCGGCAGTCCGCTCCATTCTTGGGGCGCAGAGAGGCAGGCGTACGCCCGACGAAGTCCCGCGCAGTACGGGTGAGGTGGGCCTGGTCGGCGAAGCCTGCGGTAGCTGCGGCCAGGGCGGCAGTCGAGTCCGGCAAGTGAGCGATCGCGGTGCGGAGCCGACCCCATCGGCGCAAACGCGCAAGTGTAATACCCACGTCCTGCTGGACCAGGGCGCGCAGCCGCGGGGCCGACAGGCCGGCCTCGATGGCGATGGAGGTGATGGGCATGTCCGGATCGCGCAACGTACACAGGCGGACAGCGTGGGCGACTCTCGGATCGAGCAGGGATGGGCGCCCGGCGAGTGTCCGCAGCTCGGCGTATCCGGCGGCCAGGTCCACGCAGGTGCCGGGGCCGTCGGAATCGGTGGCGCCGAGCGCAGTGAGCAAGCGGCGGACCTCGCCTGAACCGAGCCGTATCGGCCCCGGGCGGGAGGGCAGCAGCCAGGAGTCGATGAACAGGGCGATGTAGGGCGAGGTCGCCGCGCAGGCGTGGGCCAGCTGGGGCGGAACGATCAGTCCGGGCGCCGCCACCATGGGCCGACCCGGCTGCAGGAGTTCGGCGTGACCGCCGATCGGCAGCACGGCTTTCCACGCGGGCAGCCGGTGTTGGACGACGCGGAGCGGGCGGGACTCGGCGAACATCGTCGCCTCGGGGCTGGAGGCGAAAACGATGCGGCGATCGTTTTGTTCAAGTGCCCAGGCACGAGGTGAATCGATCATCGTGCCATGCACGCTATCGCTTCCGTTGCCTTGGCGGTGTTCCTGATCGTCACGGGGGTCGCGCATTTTCTGGCCCCCGGCTACTTCCGCACGCTGATACCCGCATGCCTCCGCCGGGAGCGGCTCCTCGTTGCCGCCAGTGGGGCGGCGGAGGTCGTGGTCGGTGCGCTGGTGCTGGTTCCGTGCGGCAGACGGGCCGGGGGCTGGGCCGCCGCCGTCCTGATCACCTGTTACTTGGTGTCCCATGTGGACGCGCTGCGCCGCGCGCGCCCGGACCGGCCCCGGCTGCTGGAGCGGCCGGTCGGTGCGGTGGCTCGGCTGGTGACAAACGTCCTGTACATCGCCTGGGCGGTTGCCGTGGCCAGGTCCGCGTCCTGACGCCGATGCGCGGCGGGCGACCGATTGTCCAAGGCGGCGCAGAAGCCGCCCGTAGTCACAGAGGAAGTCATGCCATGAGTCATCGCCTTGTCGTCGTGGGCGCCGGTTACGCCGGTCTGCTGGCGGCCAAGCGCCTCGCCCGCAAGCTGCGCCGCAGTGATGTCACCGTCACGCTGGTCAACGCCTCGGACCGGTTCGTCGAACGGGTCCGGCTCCATCAGCTGGCCGCCGGGCAGCGATTGGCGGCGCTGCCGTTGCGTCAACAGCTCGGCGGAGCATCGGTCCAGCTGGTCGTCGGACGCGTGACCGCGATCGACACCACTGGCCGGACCGTGTGTATGGACACCATGCCCCGAGTGATCGGCTACGACACCCTTGTGTACGCGCTGGGCAGCCGGGCGCGGCTCGACGATGTCCCGGGGGCGGTCGAGCACGCGTACGCTGTCGCCGATCCTGAGCAGGCAACACGGTTGCGGCACAGGGTTGCCGAGATCGCGTCAGGCGGCACCGTCGCGGTGGTCGGCGCAGGGCTGACCGGGCTGGAAACCGCCTCGGAACTGGCCGAAAGTTACCCCGAACTGCGCGTCCGGCTGTTCACCGATGCCGATGACGTGGGGTCCGGGCTCGCGCCGCGCGCCCGGACCCACCTGCGGCGCGCTCTCGACCGGCTGGGCGTCTCGATTCATCCCAGGACTCTTGTCGCGGCGGTGCGCAAGGACGGCTTGGACACCCGCGACGGCGCGTCGTTCGCCGCTGACGCCGTCGTGTGGACCACTGGGTTCCAGGCACCGGAACTGGCGCGTGCAGCAGGGCTCGCGACGGATGAGAGCGGGCGGATGCTCGTCGACGCCACCCTGCGCTCGATCTCGCACCCTGAGGTGTACGCCGTCGGCGACGCGGCCGCCGCGGTGGCGGTGGGCGGAACGCCGAGCCGAATGTCCTGCCAGGCAGCCCTGCCCATGGGCCGGGGTGTGGCCGACGTCGTTGCAGCTCGGCTGACGGGCCGGGAACCCGGGCCCGTTCGGATCGGTTACACCTTCACCAACATCAGCCTCGGCCGGCGTGACGGTGTCGTCCAGTTCACCCACGCCGACGACCGCCCGCGCAGGCTCGTCCTGACAGGACGAGCCGCGGCGGCCTTCAAGGAGGCTGTCGTGCGAAGCACAGTACGGTCCGGGCGGCGTGGCGAGCCGGGCAGTGACGAGTGGGACTCCTGAGCCAATCCGTCTACCGCAGGGACGACAAGGCAGTACGCCGACACCCACCCCCCCCGTTAGACCAGCGCAAATTCCGTCTCCCACGGATACACACAGGGCCTCGCAGCTACAACTCACCTGTCGCTGCGAGGCCCTGACGCAGGCCCAACTCGTTGCATCCTCGTGAAAACAGGGACTCAGTCGAGGCAGAACTCGTTGCCCTCAAGATCCTGCATCACAATGCAGGACTCGTTCTCGCCGTCGGCACGCATCGTTCGCACATGTACCGCGCCGAGCGCGACCAGTCGTGCGCACTCGGCCTCAAGTGTGGCAAGGCGCTCCTCACCCACGAGCCCGATACCGGCCCGCACATCGAGATGCAGCCGGTTCTTGACGACCTTGCCTTCGGGAACTCGCTGAAAGAGCAGACGCGGGCCCACACCCGAAGGATCACTGCACGCAAAGTAGATCACCTGCTCCTCGGGCGGCAGCGAGCGGTGGTACTCCTCCCACGTGGCAAAGCCCTCCGGGACCGTAGGTACGACGTATCCGAGCACCTCACACCAGAAAGCGGCGAGGCGCACAGGCTCCGCGCAGTCGAAGGTCACTTGCAACTGCTTGATTGTTGACATCGGCGCACCCTACCAAGGGTGCCCCTCTGCCCCTCTGCCCCTTTCCTCGGTGGATCCCCATGCCCCCCGAGGCCACGCCAGGCGCCGGGGCAGCGGCTGCCGTACCCACATCAGGCGAGCAGAACGACTCCGCCGACCTCACCGGAGAGACGCTGATGACGACTCCACCGGCCACGCGGAACTACTGGACCTTGTTCCCCCGCTGCGAGAAGAACGACCCCGGGCCGTCATACCGGCCCTGCTCCAGTGCCTCGGCGACATCATCGCGCAGCACCCAGATCTTCTTGCGGGGCCGCACCCTTGCCCCCTGCTCCGCCTCCAGTGCAGCGAGCTCCTCCGCGTCGAGCTGCCGACCACGCGAGCCCGGCGGCGACGCCAGCGACTCCACGAACCCCCCGGGCCAGATCGGCGGGCCGTATGGGCCGTATGGGCCGTATGGGCCGTATGGGCCGTGAGGGGGCGCGGGGCTTCCTATCTATGGCCGCCGTGGGGGTCTACGCTTGTTTGTACTGGTCAACGATCGGGTGTCATGCCCGCCGACCAGGCAGGAATGGGAGCTGGGCATGGATGTGCGGCAGGACACCAGGGCTTGGAGGCGCGTCGTCGAGGTCGCCAGTGGCGCCGACCGTCCGGTGGCGTTGCCGTCCGCTGTGACGGCGTGTGCCGACGATGTGGGCGCGGATGGCCTGGGGGTCAGCCTGATCACCTCGGGCCGGATCAGGACCGTGGCATATGCCGCTGACGAGCGCAGCCACCAGCTGGAGGACGCGCAGCTCGTGGCGGGGGAAGGCCCGTGCACCGAGGCCTACCTGCAACGCAGGATCGTGGAAGCGGACGTACAGCCTGACTCCCGGCAGTGGCCGGTCTTTTCGCGGACGGCCGGAGAACTGGGCATCCGCTGCGTAGTGGCCGTGCCGCTACTGGTCGGCAACAACGTCCCGGTCGGCGCCATGGACATCTACCACACCACCTCGCGCCCCCTCAGCGCAGCGGATCGAGCCAGGCTCGAGGCCTACGCCCGGGTCCTCGCGCTGCTGGTCCTGGACGCCCATCCCGTACTGATCGGCTGGAGACAAGCAGCCCCGGAGGCGGGCCCCGTGGGCTATCCGCCGATCGTGCACCAAGCAGCCGGCGTGGCCGCCGAAGCCAGCAACGTCACCGTCTCCGAAGCCCTGGCCCGCATGCGCGCCCACGCCTTCAGCCAGCAACAACTCCTCAAGGACATCGCCCGCGACATCCTCACCGGACAGCTACGCCTTGAGGAAGACCGAGACACCCCTCCCAGCTAGCGTTTCACCCCACCCTGTGACGGCCGACGCATTAGACAGGGGGTGCGGCGGGTAATGGGGAGGGATGTCGCACCGTTCGGCCGGACGGTGGGCGTTCATGATCCACGACCAGGATCATCCGCCCCGTCGGCAGGCCGTTAGAGGCGGGTGCTGTGCGCGTGAATGAAGTTGATCAACGTTCTACTTTCCGTAGGCGAGTTCGTGCAGGAGGTTCCAGCCCCGGCGGCCGATCGCCGGATCAGTGGGGCGGCCCGTGGCGAACAGGTTGTGCTTGCGGTTGAAGGCGGCGGCGGCCTCCTGCGTCTGAGGCCCGTACGCGTCGGCCAGCGGCACCGACCGGTCGAGCCAACCGGCGTCCTTCAGTGCCTTCTGGAGACTGCGCGCAGACGGTGCCGAGCGGCCCGGAGCAAGACCCTCCGGAAAGGGAGGAGCAGCATAGGGGCCGCCGCTCGACTTCCCCGGAATGGTGAGCTTCTGCCCCGCCTTGATCACGAACGGCTTCTTGATCCTGTTGGCCTGCCTGGGCGAGAACTTCCCCACGGACGTCGAGCTTCTTGCCGATCCCGGACAGCGTGTCGCCGCTCTTGACCACGTAGGTCGACGAGCCCGCGAACGAGCCCCCCGTCGAGCCACTGCTCGAACCTCCGCCGGACGGCTTCGACTTCAGCCGGGCAGTCACGCGCTCGCGCAGCGCCGTGCGCTCAGCAGAGCGCCGCCGCCCGAGGTGCACGGTGCCGTCCTCGGCGATCATGCCGTGACACAGCGGGCCCGGCAGATTATGGGTTCTCCACCCCGGCCGCTCCACCACATGCACGCCTTCGGCGCGCAGCGCGGCACAGCACCGGCGAGACGAACGAGCTGAACACCGGCCGACGCGTCGCCATCGCCTGCGCCTGATCCTCGCGGCGCTGCTGCTCCGTGCGCTCCAGGCTCTGATCCACCTCGGCCCGCAACGCGCCAAGACCCGTCTCAAGATGGGTGATTCGCTGCTCTACACCGCGTCGATCCGCCCGGTACACGTCCTCGGTCACGACGTGATCAAGGCGAGCTGCCAGCCGAGCGAGGTCCCCGCGAAGGTCCTCTCGTAGCTGCGAGACGGCTCGGTGCAGCTCCCAGAGCGTCGGCTCGGCGCTGGGAGGCATGGACACCGCGATCACTCCTGAGTGGCCGCACCGCCATGTGGCGTCGGCTGGGTCGCCGTTCCGGCCTGTGATGAACACGTCGACGAAATAGTCCCGTTGTGGCACGAGCGGCACCAGGCTGTGCTTGCGCCGCGCCCTCGGCGCCGGGCGGTGGGGGCCGGGGCGAAGCACAAATTGGCCTTCGTCGACCGGCTGCCGGCCGCGCTCGTTCACCTGCGGCACGGGCTCACGCAAGATGTGCTGGCCTGCTGGTTCGGAGTGCGACCGTTGTCGGCGGCGCGTGGTCGCACCGTCGCACCGTCGCCCCCGGCACCAGGCTGCGTACCCTCGCCGAGGTCATCGACCAACTCGACGCGAGCGGGCAGACCGGGATCATTGACGGCGCCGAGATCCGGGTGCGCCGCCCGGCCGCACGAGGCCGGGACGGTCTTTGGAGGTGTGGCTGGGCCCTACCCGCGGGCCTCGCCCGCTGATGCGGTGTATGCCCTGCTCGGGGAGCGGGGCATACACGCCGAACAACGCGGACGGGATCAGTCCCAGCACGCACGAGGTGCGAGCTGACAGCGGGAAACTTGTGCCATGAGGATCGCGCAATCCGAATGGCGCTCCTGTTCCCAGTGTTTCCGAAGAAGAATCGAGCCATTCCGGACGTGAAAATTGTGCATTGAAGAAAAGGGAGTGAGGCGCGAGAACAGTCATCTCCCAGGCGCTGCCCGCGAGTGAGGTAGCGAAATCTGATCGCGCTTGTGACTGCGGTATGGCTGGTATAGGGCTGGTCTTCATCTGTGGGCGCTTATTGCCATGGCGGACTCTCGGATCCCTCCGAGAGAATGCCGTACGGCGAGGCTGACTCGGTTTCCCCGGCCGACCGCTGACGTTCTTCATCTGCTACCCACCGGGAGCCATGATGAGTCAGAAGCCCGAGAACAGGACTCCGCTCTGCATCGCCCCCTTCGTCTCGCTGGCCATCTGGGCCGATGGCGAGTCGGTCATCTGCTGTGAGGACAAGGGGCCGCAGGCCGGTCGCCTGGGCTTGGTCGACGACGTCTCCGGGCTGGTCAACAGTGAGAAGATGCGCACCGCCCGCCGGCAGTTCCTGCGCGGTGAGGTGCCGGAGGGCTGCCGGGCATGCCTCGACGAGGCAACGCGCCAGCCGACCGTCCACAACTACTACCAGGAAAGATTCCACTGGCCGGATGTCGCAGAGGCCTACGACGAGACGACCGGCGACGTCAGTCGGACGCAGTATCTGTTGATCGCCCTCAGCAACCTCTGCACGTACAGCTGCCGGATGTGCTTCGACAAGCTCAGCACACGGCTGAGTTCGGACCGTCACCGAATGCTGGGCGTGGAGCCGGTCGGGTACCGGCGCAATGACATCGACAAGGTCATCAGCTTCATCCGGGCGAACCCGATCCGTATCGTCACGTTCCACGGCGGCAACCCCATCAACGAGCCCCGTTTCCTGGACGTGCTGAACGAGCTGTCGGACGATGTGTCCGTGGAGATCATCTCAAACGGCTCCACGCTGACCTCAGGAAAGGTCGACATCCGCGCGCACCTGTCGCGATTCGAGCGGGTTCATTTCAACATCAGCCTGGACGGCACCCGGCGGACGACCGAATACGTGCGCATGCACAGCGACTTCGACGACGTATTCCGTCACTTCACCGAGATCAAGGCACTGTCCAACACGACCGTCAACCTGCACAATACGATCACCAACCTCAACCTGTTCGACCTGCCCGCGTACTACACGATGGTCCTGACGGGGAAGTTCGCCGACGCCGACTCGATTTCCAGCTACATCGCTACGGTGCCGGCCGTCCACCGGATCTCCACGCTGCCGCCCGAGCTCCGGCAACTGGCGCGCGAGCGTATCGAGGGCTTTCTGCACGAGCTGGGCGACGCGGGTGGGACGACGCCGTCGGACGCGTTCGACTTCAAGGCGAACAACGCGCGGGCGTACGCGCGAAATGTCCTCCACCGGATCGACTCGGTTCCCTATTCCCAGGATCTCTTCGCCGAGTTCCTGGAGCTGACCCGGAGGACCGACGCGTTCTACGGCGTCGATCCGCTGCCGGAGTACAGCGATTACCTCGCGGCCGGCGCGGCCGGCGCGTCCGGCTCATCGGGGCCGCCCCCGGCGAGGCCCTCACCCTCGCCCTCATCCTCATCCGCTTCCCAGCCTGTCGCTCCCGACGAGGTGGCGGCGAAGGGAGTCGTCGTGTCGCACACTGCCCCCGAGCCCGCCGAGAGCCCCCAGGCCCTCGCGGGCCCCTGCCCGTACATCGGCCAGCGCGGATTCCGGGTGTCCGAGTGCATTTTCGCTTGGAACGCCGCGTACTTCCAGAACTGCACCGCTGTCACGGTACGCATCCAGCTCAACCCCGACGCGGGAATCACCGCCGCCACCATGGCGACACTGCGTACGACGTGGGAGACCGGCATCGAGAACAAGTGGAGTAACCACTTCGTCTGCGCCGGGCCCTACGGCAGCTCTGTCATCACCGTTGACGTGCAGTGGGTAACCTCCAGCCCTCACCACGTCGTCCGGGTGCGACAGGGCCCTGCCCAGACCGATATGACGACGTGGGACACGTCCGACACCGGCGACGTCGCCGCGCACGAGTTCGGCCACATGCTCGGCAATCCGGACGAGTACTCCGATACCCGCTGCCCGAACCGTAACCCCGTCAACACGGGAACGGTCATGGACAACAACGTCGGATCGGCGCTGCAGCGCCACGTCAACCGGATCTGTGTCTCGGCTCCGCTCACGGCCGAGGCCTTCTCGATCGGCCTGGATCTCATCTAGGTCCGCCCGCTTCACGACCAGGACGAGGACGAGGACGAGGACGAGGACGACATGAGGGTAACCATCGAATCCTTTACGCGGCCCGATGTCGAGCGTATGAGGGCCGCGGTCGCACGGCTGGCCGACGGCCCGACGGGCGATCAAGAGGGCGCTGCCGCCGACGACGTGACGATCGACCTGTACATCTCCGGCGGCTGCCCAGGACAACGGGTCGATTTCCGGGCTTCGGTCCCTTCCAGGGGTGAGGCCGCGGTGACCCATGTGGACGAGCTGCGAGACGTCGACGAACGGTTCTCGGAGGTGGTTCGCTCCGAGGAACTGGCGGCCCTTGCGCGGAACTTGAACGTCGAGTCCTTGATGGAGCTCCCGTCGAACGCGGACGAGGGGTACGTGCCGGACTCGCTCGTCGGTTCGGTCGCCATCACGTCGGCGAACGCCCGGATCACGTTGTGGTTCCCCCTTGAGGACGAGGATCCCCCGGAGGGCGATGAGGTGGCGATGAGGATCGACCGGGGGCAGGTTCCCTTCGTGTTGCGCGCCTCGATGGCTCCCCCGAGCGTCCGCCCGGCCTTTGCCCAGTTGGCGGAGGTCGTCAACCGGCTCACCGGCCGCCCTCAGCTCTGACGCCGGATGAAGGCCATCCACGTCAACTCCACCGTGCCATCCGTGCCGTACCTGGGGAGGCTGAAGGGCCCCGACGGCTACGAGGTGGAGGACTTCGAACTCCTCACGACCATCCTCTCGGCGGCCGCCTGGCGCCGCTTCAACGGCCCGATCAAGCTGTACACCGACCGCGTCGGGGAGGCGTACTACCGGCGCCTCGGGATGACGGAGCTGTGGGAGGGCGGAATCGACACGGACGTGCTGGAGTCGCTGCCCGCCTCCATCAACCACGACGTGTTCTGGACGGCCGGACGCGTCGCGGCCCTCCGGGCGGAGGCGGCACCCTTCGTCTCGCTGGACACGGACCTTGTCGTCTGGGGAGCGATCGACCCTCTGATCACCTCGGAGTTCATGGCACTGCACCAGGAGCCCCTGCACCACGGTGTGTACAGACCCCGGTGCGAGCTGAGTACGCCCAACGGTTACGTCTGGGAGGAGTGGGACTGGGAGGCGTCCCCGTGCAACGCCTCGCTGACCTACTACGCGGCTGACCGGCTCACCGAGATGTTCCATGCCAAGGCGATGGAGTTCATCCTGGGGAACCCGATCCGGCGGGAGGCCGAGAGCCGTGTTCCGGTCCATGACGTGTTCGTGGCCCAGCGGCTGCTTCCGATGTGCGCGCTGAGGCTGGGGGTGCGACCGGCGTACTTCCTCGACTGGCCCAGGCCCGAGCTCAACAGCGAGACGATGGCCGACGGTGCAAGGAACCAACTGGTCACCCACGTCTGGGCCTACAAGGACGAGCTCAAGAGCGGCCCGGACTGCCGGGAGTCATTCTGTCGGCGGTGCGTGGCCCGGATCCGCCGCGACTACCCCGAACTCGTGGGAATGCTGCGTCACATGCCCAGCATCCGGAGGTACCTGTCGTGAGGGGGTCACTGTCCGCGGGCCATGGCCGTACGCAGGGCCGTGGGCCGGGGCACGGTGGAAGGGAGCGGCTGTGAAGGCGATCCATGTCGTTTCCACCCGGCCGGCCACGAATTACTACGTCTCGCGAGCCAAAGGGTCCCCATACCGGCAGGAAGACTTCGAGATCCTCACGACGGTCCTGTCGGCGCTGGAGTGGCGTCGGCACAATGGAGTGATCCGGCTCTATACGGATCCTCCGGGTCAGGAGTTCTACGACCGGCTCGGACTTCTGGACCTCTGGGACGGCGGGGTCGATGCCCGGCTCCTGGAGTCGGCGTCTCAGACGATCAACGGCGGCGTCTTCTGGTCCTTTGGCAAGATCGTGGCTCTGCGGCAGGAGGCAGCGCCGTGCTGCGTCATGGACATCGACCTCATCGTCTGGCACGGCATCCGGCAGCTCGTCACCGCGGAAGTGATGAGCCTGCACGAGGAGTCACTCGGCTTCGCCGCTTACGTCGGTCGGGACCGCCTCGTCGCACCACCCGGATTCGACTGGAGCGGCCTTGACTGGTCGGTCGCTCCTTGCAGCGCCGCGCTGCTTGTCTTCACCAAAGACGCGTTCAAGAATGAATACGCCGACCGGGCGCTGTCGTTCATGGCGGGCAACCCGGTCCGGTCGGAGCCCGACGGGTCGGTGCCCGCACACCCGATCTTCGCGGAGCAGCGGCTGCTGCCTATGTGCGCAAAGGCGAGCGGCGTGCGCATCGGTTCGTTCCTACGTGACTACACGGGGGGCGAGCTGTGGTCCGGACGGAAGAACAAGTCGTTCACCCACCTGTGGAACGCAAAGTCCCTCCTGCACAACAACCCGAGGAAGAGAAGGGAACTCTGCGCACGGTACGCCCACAGAGTGCGACGGGACTACCCGGAAGTCGCGAAGGTACTCGCGAGGTCCGAGCTCCTACAGGAACACTTTCGAACGGCTGACGGCCCGCCGCCGCCGTAGCGCCGGGGCCACCACACTGCGTCCCGTGCGCTCGTTCAGAGTGCGGGGGCGCAGTGCGATCACGTCGATGGGATCGAGGAGGTGGACCGACCGTTGCGGCGAGCACGCCGAGCGGCTTGACGGCGGCGCTCACAGGACGGTGGCGGTGATGTGGATCTGGCCGTGGTGAGCACAGTGCAGCGCGCAGTCCGGCGAGTACAGCACCGGAATTCTGCGTGCATAGCGCAATCACGTAGGGCCCCAGGCCCTCCGACGCGGTGCCGCTCCGCCGACCTGATCGGCTGTAGCGTCATGGGCTTTCTCGTCACTCCACAGCGCGACCGATGAGTTTGTTGCTCCCGGCCGGTCCAAGCTTGTGACACCCCAGGAAAGGACATCACCATGTCGGAGCTTCTCGTCGACTTCATCACCTCGCTCGACGGCTACGCATCGGGAGAGGGGTGGCCCGGGTTCTGGGGCCTCGAGGGCCCGGAGTACCTCGCATGGCTCGGGAAGCAGCCCGAGGCCACCTACCTGATGGGAGCGAACACCTACCGCCTGATGTCGGGCTTCGCCGCAGGCCAGGTCCCGAATGGCCAAGACGAGTTCAGGCCCGAGGAAGAGGCGTCCGTCGACGAGCTCACGCAAGCGTCCAAGGTGGTGTTCTCCTCCTCACTCGAGGAGCCACTGACGTGGGCCAACTCCAAGCTCGTCCACGACGACGCCGTCGAGGCGGTCCGCGCCATGAAGTCGAGTGGCTCGGGGCTCCTCAGCACGATCGGCAGCCTCAGCCTGTGCCGGTCCCTGCTACGAGCCGGACTCGTCGACCGCTTCCGGGTCGTGATGTTCCCGGTGATCACCGGGGCCACGGGCGAGGAACGCATCTACGACGGCTATCCGGACGTTGCTCTCGAGATGGTCGAGCACCGCACCTTCGACGGCCGCATCCAGCTGGTCGAGTACAAGCCCGCGTGCTCGAGCACCCGCCGCTCGGCGCCCCTGCGTGAGGCCGCCCCGCCCGCCGGTGCGGACGGCCGCCAGGCCGTTGACACCGCAGCAGAACAGGCACGGAGCCTGTGATCATGTTGGTGTCGGAGCCGGCTGATCACGCAGAGGTCCCGTTTCTGACCGCGCTGAGCGGGACGTATCCGTCCGGTGTCCGACTTGAACTCGGCGAAGAGATGGTCCCGCTTGGCCCGGGGATGGGTGGTCCCGCTTGGCCCGGGGACGTCCGTAGGCGTCGTCGGGCCAACCAGCGTCAATGAGCCGGGAGTTGCGCGTGCGGTAGGAAGCCGAGCGCGGAACGCCGCTTGAGTGCACTGTCCCTGCCCGGTTCGACCGTGAGGCAGCGGAGCGGAGCGGAGCCTGAGGGCCCACACCTGGAGGTGTTGCCGGATCGGCAACAGGACTGGCGCGTTCTGGGGGTCGTGAACGACGGTGGGGCCATGACCGACAACCTCGCAACCGACGACAGTGCAGCAGGATCTCCTACGTCAGACATCTCGTCGTTGCCAGTCGGCGGGTACATCGGAGACCCCGCCGTACGCGACGAGTGGGACAACCTGTACGCCGAGCGGCAGCAGCTGTGGAGCGGCAACCCCAACGGAGTACTGGTCGCCGAGGCCGCCGGGCTCACACCCGCACGCGCGCTCGACGTCGGCTGCGGTGAGGGCGCGGACGCCATCTGGCTCGCACGCGGCGGCTGGGACGTGACCGCGCTCGAGGTTTCGGGCGTGGCGCTGGAGCGGGCCGTCACGCATGCGCGGGACGCCGGCGTCACCGTTCGCTGGGTCCACGCCGCGCTGACAGAGGCGCCGCTCCCGCGAGCCTCCTTCGACCTGGTCTCCGCGCAGTACCCGGCGCTGCTGCGCACCCCCGACGCCGCAGCCGAGCGCGCACTGCTCGATGCCGTCGCACCCGGCGGCGTACTGCTGCTCGTCCACCACGCGGGGATGGACGCCCATCAGCCCGAACAGGACAGCGCCTTCGACCCCGCCGACTACGTCTGGCCCTCGATGGTCGCGGCGCTCCTCGACGACGACTGGCAGGTCGAGGTGGACGAGGAGCGCCCCCGGGCGGCACCCGACGGGGGCGCGGGCGCGCACCACACCGACGACGTGGTGCTGCGCGCGCGACGCCTGCGCTGAACCGGCGGTGGCGGGTCCGGTCCCGCACACGACTGAACATCTCCGGCCACATTTCAGCCGATGTCGAGTGCACAGGGCGCAACGGCACGTCCACGCCCGGGAGCTGAGTGCGATTCGCGCCCTTTTCCCATCGCTTGCGGAGGGGATGGTTCCATACCGTGTCGTGCTGACCCTGCCCCTGTCCCTGCTGTCGGCCGCGGGCGCCTCTGCGGCCGACGACTCAGGCTCGGCGTGGGACAAGGACGGGCCCAACTTCACCGTGTCCGCGGTGAAAGTGGGGGCTAAAAGCCCGCAGCACCGCAGGCCGAGCGCGAGCCCTCGGACGAGGTCGCGGCCTGGCGCGCACAGCAGAAGAAGCGCGCCGCTCATCGTCTCTGTTGCGGTAGTTGTCGCCATGGTCTTCTATGGCCGCTCGAAGAGGAATCGTTGAGGGGGCGTCACCGCCGGCGCCCCCGGGCTGCTGCACAGGCAAGGGGCTGAAGAGTTGGGCGCGCAGGACACGGCCAAGAGGCTGCGGGTGATCACCGGCGAGTTGTCGGACCGCTTCTACGAGCGGGACGACGTGGTGCGGACGCTGGTGGTGACGCTTCTGGCCGGTCAGCACTCGTTGGTGCTCGGCCCGCCAGGGACGGCCAAGTCCGAGCTGGCGCGCGAACTCACGGGCAGGGTCGACGGGGCGTCGTACTGGGAGATCCTCCTGTCGAAGTTCACCGCGCCGACGAGGATGTTCGGGCCCGTCGACGTCGCCGCGCTGGCCCGCGGCGAGTACCGCCAGGTCTACGACGGCCGCGCCACGACCGCGCACATCGCGTTCATCGACGAGATATTCAAGTGCTCCACGGCGGCGCTGAACGAGACACTGGGCTACCTCAACGAGCGGATCTACCACCCCGAGAGCGGCGGTGAGCCGATCCGCTGCCCCCTGATCGGGGCCATCACGGCGAGCAACGAACTGCCCGGCGGAGACGGTACGGCCGCGATATACGACCGGCTGCTGGTGCGGGTGGAGGTCGGATACCTAGAGGACCCCTCGAACTTCGCCGCGCTGGTCCGCTCCGCCGTCAGCCGCCCGCAGGCGCCGGCACGGACGACCGTCGAGCTGGCCGACTTGCAGCAGGCCGTGACCGAAGCCGTCCCGGCCGTCGAGGTGCCCGACGGGATCGTGGACGCGGTGTGCACGCTGCGGGCAGCCCTGCGCCGCAAGGAACTCATCGCCTCGGACCGCCGCTGGCGGCAGGCGGTGGGCCTGCTCCAGGCGTCCGCGTACCTGGACGGCCGCACGGCGGTCGGCGAGATCGACCTGTCGGTGCTCACCCATGTGCTGTGGGACTCGCCCGCCCAGCGCCCCATCGTGGAGCGCGAGGTGCTGCACCTGATCAACCCCGACGCCAAGGAGGCGCTCGACCTGGCCGACACCATCGACGAGCTGGAGACCCAACTCGACGCCATGGCAGGGCAGTCCCGGGAGGCGCTGAGCGAGTGGGTCATCAAGAAGGCCCACAACAAGCTCGCCATGGCCGGCAAGCGGCTGGAGAGGCTGCGCGAGGAGGCGGCCCTCGCCGGCCGTTCCACCGCCACCGTCGACCGGGTCACCGGCCGCCAGCGGGCCGTCCGCGCGCGCGTCCTCACCGAAGCCCTCGGCATGGACGCGAGCACAGTGCAGGCCCAGCTCTGAACACCGGGGGACCGGCCTCCTCGGGGCGACACGTCACGCACACCGTGCACACCACGGCCGTGGTCGCGGACCGGTTCGACCGGATCACCTGGCGCGACACCTACGAGCAGTCGGCGGGCCTGCGCGAGCTCGCCGAGGAGCTCAACGAGCGGTACGCCCACGCCACCGACCTGCTGGCCGACGTGTTCCTGGCCGCCTACAAAGCCGCCCCGAGGGTGCGCGAACGCGCGGAGATCGACCTCGGCCGACTGGTCAACCACCAGGTCATCTCCGCCCTGGTGGACTCATCGGACTTCACCGACCTGCGCCGGGAGACGGCCGGAGACCCCTACGCCGCCGCCATGGCCGTACTCGCCCAGGCGACCGCGCTGCGCCGGATCCTCGAGCGCTCCCGCGAAGCCCAGGAACAGGCCGAGCGGGCGGAGAAAGATCAGGCGCAGACCGGAGGGGAGGCCGCAGAGACCGCTGACGCCGCAAAGACCGCCGAGGCCGCCGCACGGCAGTCCGCCCAGAAAGCCGCGCAGGCCCTCGGCGCCGCGGCCCCCGGCATCCGGGCCGCCGTCCGGAACGCGGTGACGAAGGCCGCGAAGGCCGCACGGGAGGAAGCCTCCCTGATGCGGGCGTGGGGCGTCGGCCCCGGCGAGCTGGAGCGCATGCCGTTCGACCGGCGTGCCCGTCTCGCCGAGCGGCTGCGCACCAGCCGTCTCGCCCAGTGGGCCGAACTGATCGGTCGCTTCCGGCAGATGGCCGACGGCGAGCGCGCCCGCAAGGTGGAGAACGCCACCGGGGAACTGGTTGGCGTCACGCTCGGCAACGACCTCTCCCGCATCGTCCCCTCCGAGCTGGCCAACCTCGGACTGCCCGGGCTGCGTGCGGTGTTCGCCGCGCGCTACGCCGCCGGGGAACTGATGCTCTTCGACAGCCAGGGGGAGCAGACCACCGGCCAGGGCGCCGTCATCGCGTGTGTCGACACCTCGCACTCCATGTACATGGAGGGGCCCGGCGGAGTCACCCGGGAGGCGTGGGCCAAGGCGTGCGCCCTGGCCCTGCTGGACCAGGCCCGCCACGCGGGGCGTGACTTCGTCGGTATCCTGTTCTCCGCCGCCGACAAGGTCCAGGTCTTCCGCTTCCCGGGCGACGCGTCCGCCGACATCGCCCAAGTGATCGACTTCGCGGAGACCTTCCTCGGCGGCGGCACCAGCTATCAGGCGCCCCTGTCGGTGGCCCGCGATCTGCTGGCGGAGGAGTTCGACGACGCCTCCCGCGCGCGCGGCGACATCGTGATGCTCACCGACGACGAATGCGGCGTCACCGAGGAGTGGATGCGCGACTGGAACGAGGCCAAACGCCTCCTGGGTTTCCGCGTCTTCGGCGTCGCCGTCGGCGCCCCGCCCGCCGCCGAGGAGGGCTCGGTCCTGGACGCCCTGTGCGACAACCTCCGCTCCGTCGAGGACCTCACCGACATCCACGCCGCCGCCGACCTGTTCCGCGTGATCTGACCCGACCTCCCCTTTCTTTGCAGGGAAGTTGATATGGGAGGCTGTCGCCAGCCGTCCGCGGGCCAGGGCGCCGCGGCGGCCGTCGAGAGGAGCGCAGTGTGAGACAGGACGGCGGCTTCCGTGCCGAGGAGATCGACACCAGCAGGCCGCACCCGGCCCGGATCTACGACTACTTGCTGGGCGGCAAGGACAACTACGACGTGGACCGCAGGGCCGGTGACGAACTCGCCGCCGCGGCGCCCGAGGTGCGGATCGGCGTGCAGGCCAACCGCGACTTCCTGCGGCGTGCCGTGCGCCACGTGGTCGGCGACGGCATCCGCCAGATCCTCGACATCGGCACCGGGCTGCCCACCTCTCCGAACGTGCACGAGACCGCCCACGAGATCGCGCCGGACGTACGCGTCGCCTACGTGGACAACGACCCGATCGTGAACACGCACGCCGGCGCGCTGCTCAGCGGCTCCGGCGCGACCAGCACCGTCCTCGGCGACCTGCGGGACCCGCGGGCCCTCCTGGACCATCCCGAGATCCGCCGCGTCATCGACTTCGACGAGCCGGTCGCCCTGTTCCTCGTCGCCATCGTCCACTTCCTCACCGACGCGGAGAAGCCCGAGCAGATCGTCGCCACCCTGCGCGACGCCCTGCCCGCCGGGAGCTACCTGGTGCTCTCGCACGCCACCGGTGACTTCGCCGACCGTCGCGACGCCGAAGCCGTCTACAGCCAGGCGACCGCCACCCTGAACCTGCGGTCCCGTTCCGAAGTGACGCGGTTCTTCGACGGCTTCGAGCTCGTGGAACCCGGACTCGCGCAGGTCCCGTTCTGGCGCCCGGACGCCCCGCCGCCCGCGGGGGCCGAGACCATCGGCATCTACGGCGGCGTGGCACGCAAGTCCGGCTGAACCACCGCCTCGGTCAGCGCCCGAGGGGCCTTCGCGGCAGCGGCGAGGAGTAGACGACGCTGGTCGTCACGGACCCCAGCGCGCCGATCCTGCCCGACACCTCTTCGAGATGCCGCATCGAGCGGGCGGCGACCTTGATGACGAAGCAGTCGTCGCCCGTGACGTGGTGCGCCTCCAGGATCTCCGGGGTCGCCTCGACCAGGTCGTGGAAGGGCTTGTAGTTGCCGTTCGGGTAGCGCAGGCGCACGAACGCGAGAATGGGCAGTCCGAGGCGGTCCGGGTCCACGACCGCCGCGTAC
The DNA here is from genome assembly GCF_040683555.1 of Streptomyces sp. NPDC093510. NCBI lineage: Bacteria > Bacillati > Actinomycetota > Actinomycetes > Kitasatosporales > Streptomycetaceae > Streptomyces > Streptomyces sp. NPDC093510. Next base: position 52,608 of record NZ_JBFBEE010000038.1, on the reverse strand, counting down.
CCCTGGATCACACCCGCCTCCTCCAGGCGCCGCACGCGTTCGGTCACGGCGCTCGCGGACATCGAGACGGCGCGCGCCAGTTCGGCGTAGCTGGCGCGGCCCTCCCGCTGGAGGACGTCGAGTATGCGCCAGTCGGTGGCGTCCGTGGAATAACCGGTCATGCCCGAGAGGTAACAGGGAAATCCCCGGCCGTTCAAGAGGCGGCCGGGGATAGTTTGTACTCCTGTCACTCCCGTCAGGCGTCAGACGCCCGCGATGCTCTGGATCCAGGAGCGGTACGCGGTCACGTTCGTGTACGCGGTCGTGGTCTGGCGGTCACTGGTGGAGGCGACGCCGACCTGCACGCCGTTGGCCATCATGGGGCCGCCCGAGTCGCCGCCCGCGGTGATGCCGTCGCCGCGCCGGGCGCAGATGGCCTGGCCCTGGTAGGCGTCGCGGCAGCCGCCGGTCACGACGACATTGGCGACCTTCAGGAGCCGGGACTGGCAGTTGATCTCCGAGCCGCACTGGGAGGTGGCTCCCCAGCCGTACACCTGCACGGTCTGGTTCACGGACACGGAACCGGGGTTGCCGAGGCGCGCGTAGGTGCCCGCCACGGAGCGGTCCAGCTGGACGAGGGACAGGTCCGAGGACGCGTGGTTCCTGACGCTGATGCCGTTGGCCGTGGTGCCGCCGGACGTCTGGTCGAGGCTGCCGATCCGGAAGGAGAGGCCGCCGCCGCTGACACAGTGCTTCGCGGTGAGGATCCAGGTCGGGGCGATGATCGTGGCGCTGCAGGTCTGCCGGCCGTTGGAGAAGAGCCTGGCGGCCCACGGCGCGTTGCTGGCGTAGCCGCCGCCGATGATCGGCTGGGGTCCGTTGCTGGACGCCACGGCCGGAGTGTCCGCGCGGGCCGCGGACTGGGCCACTGCCGTGGGGGCGAGCCCGAGGACGGCGAGTGCGGTGGCCGCGAGCGCGGGGACGAGTCTGGATATTCGCACGTTCGTCTCCATTGTGTGGGGATGAGACGTCCCGGATGAGGACGGGACCGCATAGGTATGCAGCCCTAGGGCACGCTTGGGAGGCGGGTATCTCCTGTCGCGTGCATGCCATCGCTGGCAGGGGTGAATGTGGCAGAGGAGTTGCGGGCGGCGCAAGGGGCTGGCGGCGCTTCGGTCGTGCTTCCTTTCCGGTGCGCCGTTTCGGTGGCCGGGTGCCGGATGAGGAGCCGTGGGTGAACTTGCAGCTCACTGCATGATCAAACTGCTTTCACGGCATCCAGTCAGCCAAGCAGCCCGCCGCCGGGCCTTCGGATGTGGCCGGCCGGGGAACGAGGTGCAAGGGCCGCGACCCACCGGGGATTCGACGGCGCTCCAGCGGAGACGCCGGGCATCATCCCTTCAGCCTTCCGGCGGCCGACCGTAGATTTTCCGTCATGAACAACACGCACACGCACCCGGTCCTGGGAGTCCCTGCCGCGTCCCCGGCGGCGGCCGCCGCCTACTTCGGGGCGAGCCTCGCCTTCCACGCCGACGTCTCGGACGTGGCCTCCGCCCTCGCCGCGGGAGGCGACCCGGGCTTCGTGGTCATCGACACCCGCTCCACCGCCTCCTGGGACCAGGGGCACCTCCCCGGTGCCGTGCACCTGCCCACCGCCCTCGTCCCCGAGCAGGCGGAGGTCCTCCTCGACAAGTCGGTACCGGTCGTCACGTACTGCTGGGGCCCCGGCTGCAACGGCGCGACCCGCGCGGCCCTCGCCCTCGCCCAACTGGGCTTCCAGGTCAAGGAGATGCTCGGCGGCTTCGAGTACTGGGCGCGCGAGGGCTTCGAGTTCGAGACGTGGGAGGGCCGCGAGCGCCGCACTCCCGACGCGCTCACCGCGCCGCTCGACGCCGACGACTGCGGCTGCTGACCGGACCGGACCGGACCGGCCGGACCGGAGAGGACCGGAGAGGACAGGACAGGACCGAGCCGGCCGGGCTGGCCGGGCCGGCCGGGTCGCGAGGGGCGAGAAATCCGCCTGCACACCGGAGCCCTGTCGTCCATCATGATCTGTCATGCCGCACCTGCCGCCTCCCTCGCCCGCGCAACTCCGTCGCGACCCGCTCCCGCTGCGTGGACGCACCGCGCTCGTCACCGGTGCCAGTCGGCGCGGCGGCATCGGATACGCCGTCGCCCGGCGGCTCGCCGCGTACGGCGCCGGGGTCTACCTGCACCATCACGTCCCGCACGACGCGGCGATGCCCTGGGGCGCCGACCGCCCGGAGGACGTCGTCGCAGGGGTGCGCGCAGCGCTCGGCGACCCGGACGCGCCGGTGTGCGCGGGACCGGGTGACCTCACGGAGGCCGGCGCCCCGGCCCGTCTGATCGACACGGCCGCCGACGCGCTCGGTGGCCGGATCGACATCCTTGTCGCCAACCACGCACTGAGCGGCCGCGACGGGACACTCGACGCGATCGACGCGGCGATGCTCGACGCGCACTGGGCTGTCGACACCCGCTCAGTGATCCTCCTCGTCCAGGCGTACGCCCGGCTTCGCGCGCGATCGCCTGCCCGCAGACCCGGCGGCCGTGTCGTCATGATGACGTCCGGGCAGGACATCGCGGGTGGCATGCCGGACGAGATCGCGTACAGCCTGCAGAAGGGCGCGCTGGCTTCGGCGACCCGCACGCTCGCCACAGCGCTCGCCGACCTCGCCGTCACCGTCAACTGCGTCAACCCCGGCCCCGTGGACACGGACTACCTCACCGGCGAGGCCTACGCGCAGATCGCGGCCCGGTTCCCGGCGGGCCGCTGGGGGATGCCGGACGATCCGGCCCGGCTCATCGCGTGGCTCGCCACGGATGAGGCCGAGTGGATCTCCGGACAGGTCATCGACTCCGAGGGCGGCTTCCGCCGTTAGGGCGTGGCGTCGGCCAGCGCCGTGAACAGGGCCGTGATCTGGTCGCCGACGGCACCGGTGCCTCGCGGCACTCCGCTGACCTGCCCGTCGCCGACCTCCACGACCCGCCACTGCCCGTCCTCGCGCAGCGCGAGGTCGGTCGTCACGAACCGGCAGTCCAGGGCCGCCACCGCCTCGCGCACACCGTCGAGTTCGGGCATGGGGGTGCGGTCCGGTGTGTCCGGATGTGCGGTCACCAGCAGCGGCGCGCCGTCCAGCCACCACACGCGGGCCTCGCCTCCCGCGACGAAGGGTTCATAGGCGCGTACCACCAGCCCGCCCGCGAGTGTCTCCTCCTGCAGTGTGAAGAAGCGGTCGACCACCGCGGACAGCCGCGCCCCGTCCGCCAGTTCGGGCACGAAGCACGCCTCGTCCCACTCGTGCTTGCGGGACTTGACGTAGTCCTTGACGATCCCCGGGCCGGGGCCGAGCGGCGCCACGAGCTCCGTGAGCCGCTCGGCCGGGGGCGGTGTACCGGGAGCCGCCGCGCACCAGACGCTGCGCGGCGTGAGCGAGGCCCTCTCCAACGTGGCGTACCAGCCGGGGAGTTCATGGGCGCGACCGTACGCCTCGCACCCGGTGAACAGGGCACAGTCGCGCGCCGTGAGAGCCCGCTCCAGCTCTTCGTAGCGCGCGACCTGCACCATCCATCCCCGGTACCAGTACGGCCCCGACCCGCGCGGCACCCGTGCGACGGCGCGAGCCGTTTCGCCGGCCGTCAGTGCGTCATGGTCGACGAGGGCGACCCCGGCACCCGTCGCGCGCGCGGCCGCGACCTCCGCTGCGAACTCGGGGTCGGGCCGCGCGGCGCGCAGGGGGTCGGACGGGAAGAGGAACGAGGCGCTCACAGCCCGGACAGCTCGTCCACCAGGTCGTCCAGGCCCAGCGAGCCCTGCGACAGCGCGGCCATGTGCCATGCCTTGGCGTCGAACGCGTCGCCGTGCCGCCGTCGCGCGTTCTCCCGGCCGAGCAGCCAGGCGCGCTCACCCAGCTTGTAGCCGATGGCCTGGCCCGGAATGGTGAGGTAGCGGGTCATCTCACTCGCCACGTAGTCCGTGGGGCGGCCGCAGTGCGCGTCGTAGAACTCCTGGGCGAGGTCGGGCGTCCAGCGCTCGCCGGGGCGGAACGGCGAGTCCGCGGGAATCTCCAGCTCCAGGTGCATGCCGATGTCGACGATGACCCGCAGCGCGCGCATCATCTGAGCGTCGAGATAGCCGAGCCTGCGCTCGGGGTCGGTCAGGAAGCCCAGCTCGTCCATGAGCCGCTCCGCGTACAGCGCCCAGCCCTCGACATTGGCGCTGACGAGGCCGACCGTCGCCTGGTAGCGGGAGAGGTTCTCCGCGACGTGCGCCCACTGGGCGAGCTGGAGGTGGTGGCCGGGAACGCCCTCGTGGTACCAGGTGGAGACCAGGTCGTAGACCGGGAAGCGGGTCTCGCCCATCGTCGGCAGCCAGGTGCGGCCGGGGCGTGAGAAGTCCTCGGAGGGGCCCGTGTAGTAGGGGGCCGCGGCGCCGCCCGGCGGAGCGATGTGGGATTCCACCTTCCGTACCCGCTCGGCGAGTTCGAAGTGGGTGCCGTCCAGGGCCTCGATGGCCTCGTCCATCAGTTCCTGCAGCCAGACCCGGACCTCGTCGACGCCCTCTATGTGTGCCCCGTGCTCGTCGAGATGGGCGAGCGCCACCCACGGCGTGGCCGCGCCGGGCAGGATCTTCTCGGCCTCGGTCCGCATCTCCGCGAGCAGCCGGTGGAACTCCGACCAGCCGTACGCGTACGCCTCGTCGAGGTCCAGGTCCGTGCCGTTGAACTCGCGGGAGAGGCGGGCGTAGCGCTCGCGGCCCACGATGTCGGGGGAGCCCTGGATCGCGGGCGCGTACACGTCCCGCATCCAGTCGCGCAGCGCCACCACGGACGCGGTGGCGTCCTGCGCAGCGGCGTCCAGGTCGGCGCGCAGCTTGTCGGGACCCGCCGACGCGAAGTCCTCGAACCAGCCGCGTCCGCTCGCGCCGTCACCGCCTTCCCCGGCCCACTCGGTGAGCTGCCCGATGAAGGTGGCGGTGGGGCGCGGGGGGCCGAACAGCTTGCGCTCAAGGCCGAGTTCGAGCGAGGCGCGGTAGCCCCCCATGGCGGCCGGGACGGCACGCAGCCGCTCGGCGATCGCCGCCCAGTCCTCCTCCGTCTCCATGGGGGACACGGTGAAGATCTCCCGCACCTGATGCGGCATCGTGTGCAGATTGCCGACGGAACGCAGCCCTTCCCCGGCCTCGTGCACGGCCAGCTGAGCGGTGAGCCGCTCGCGCAGCAGGCGGCCGCAGCGGCGCTCGGCCTCGCTGTCCGCGCCGGGCCGCGCCTCCGCCTCGTCCAGCCGTGCCAAGGTCGTGCGCGCCAGCCGCGCCAAGGCCTCCTGACCCTCGGGAGAGGTGTCGGGGAGCCTGCTGTTGCTCTCCTTCACGCCGAGATAGGTGCCCGTGACGGGGTCGAGGGCGACGAGCTCGTCGACGTAGGTGTCGGCGACGGCGCGCGGCAGGGGTCCGGTGTTCGGATGTGGGTTCTTCGTGGCTGACATGCGGACATCCTCGTACGAGGAACGGGTGCGCGTCACCAGGATTCACCCGGCGAATCCTGGACGACGCCGCCCACCGCGTCGCCCACCGCGTCGGGCGGCAGCAGGGGGCCGCACGACCACTGCTGGAAGATCAACCGGGTCTCCACGCGCGCCACTTCGCGCCGCGCGGTGAACTCGTCGAGGACGAGCCGCTGCAGATCCGCAGGACCGGCCACCGCCACGTGCACCAGGAAATCCTCGGGCCCCGTGAGGTGGAACAGGGACATGGCCTCGGGCAGCGCCCTGACACGCTCCACGAAAGGACCCACCAGGTCCCGGCGGTGCGGCCGCACCTGTACGGAGAGCAGCGCTTCGACCCCGCGGCCGAGCTTCGCCGGGTCGAGCCGCAGTTGATGCCCGAGGATCACCCCCGAACGCCGGAGCCGCGTCACGCGGTCGAGACACGTGGACGGCGCGACACCGACCTGCGCGGCCAGGTCGCGGTAAGTGGTCCGGGCGTCGTTCTGCAGCACACGCAAAATGTGGAGGTCCACCGGGTCCAGTGCGACAGAATCAGCCATCGGCCGAACGTAGCACGGGAGATCGTCCGGGGGCCCCGGACGATGTTCAGCCTGTGGCACATGGAAGCGAACACCGGGACAGCACCGCACGAACCCGCCGCCGACCGGACGCCACCGCCGCGCGCCCTGGCCACCGAGGCCGTGCACGCGGGACGGGACGATCTGGCCGAAATCGGCCTGCACGCCCCGCCGATCGACCTCTCCACGACCTACCCCTCGCGCGACAGCAGGACCGAGGCCGCCCGCATCGACGCCTTCGCCGCCGAAGGCACCGTCGACGACGGGCCGCCGGTCTACGCCCGGCTCGGCAACCCGACCGTCGCCCGCTTCGAGACCGCCATCGCCCGGCTCGAAGGCACCGAGAGCGCGGTCGCGTTCGCGAGCGGCATGGCGGCGCTGACCGCGGTGCTTCTCGTACGAGGGTCCGCGCGGCTGCGTCATGTCGTGGCCGTCCGGCCGCTGTACGGGTGCAGCGACCACCTGCTCACCGCGGGGCTCGTCGGCACGGAGGTGACCTGGGTGGACCCGGACGGCATCGCCGACGCCATCCGCCCCGACACCGGCCTGGTGATGGTCGAGTCGCCCGCCAACCCCACCCTCGCCGAACTCGACCTGGCCCAGGTCGCCCGCGCCTGCGGCACGGTGCCGCTGCTCGCCGACAACACCTTCGCCACACCGGTGCTGCAGCGGCCCGCCGAGAGCGGGGCCCGGCTCGTGCTGCACAGCGCCACGAAGTACCTGGGCGGTCACGGCGACGTCCTCGGGGGAGTGGTCGCGTGCGACGAGGAGCTCGCGCGCGGGCTGCGGCAGGTGCGGTTCGCCACGGGCGGGGTGCTGCACCCCCTTGCCGGATACCTGCTGCTGCGCGGCCTCGCCACGCTGCCGGTCCGGGTGCGGGCGGCCTCGGCGTCCGCCGCGGAACTCGCGCGCCGGCTCGCCGCCGACCCGCGCGTGGACCGCGTCCACTATCCGCGGCTCGGCGGCGCCATGGTCGCCTTCGAGGTGCTTGGCGACCCGCACGAGGTGATCGCAGGTGTACGGCTGATCACCCCGGCGGTCAGCCTCGGCAGCGTCGACTCGCTGATCCAGCACCCGGCGTCCATCAGCCACCGCGTGGTGGACGCCGCGGACCGGCGCTCGGCCGGGGTGAGCGACCGGCTGCTGCGCCTGTCGTGCGGTCTGGAGGACGTCGAGGATCTGTGGCGCGACCTGGACCGGGCGCTGGGACCGGTCCGTGCCCTTTTCCCCGCAGCCGGGAGCGTCAGCGCTCCGCCTGCTGGGGGTGGTCGAGGCGGCCGTCGTGCGGCTGAGCGTGGTCGTACGGCAGCCGCGAGCCGACCGGTGTCGCGTCCAGGCGGGCAGTGATCACCAGCGTGCCCTCCTCGATCTGGTAGTCCAGCGGCAGGCCCAGCCCGCGCATCGCGGCCACCATGCCGGTGTTGGACGCCTGCGTCACCGCGTACACGCTCTCGCAGCCCGCCTCGACCGCCATCGTCACCAGGCGGCCGAGCAGTTGGCCGCCGACGCCGCGGCGCTGCCAGTCGTCCTCGACGAGCAGCGCGACCTCGGTCTCGTCGCCGTCCCAGAGGAGATGCCCGATGCCGACGATCCGCCCGGACGCGGTCCGCACCGCGAGCGTCCGGCCGAACCGAGGGCTGAGGAGGTGGTTCAGATAGCGGTCGGCGTCGTGCACCGGACCGTGGTAGCGCATGTCCAGCGTGCGTCGCGAGCAGCGCTCGTGCATGGCCTTGGCGGCCTCGATGTCCGCGGTGCCGGCCCGCTGGACGGTGATGGAGTTGCCCTCGGAAAGCGTCAGGACGTCCTGGCTGCGCGGAATGCGCGGGCCGAGCCGCGTGTCGAGTTCCACGAGGGCCCGGGCGCGGGCGAACTCGGTGGGCGTGAACGGCAGATAGGGCCGCTCCACGGTGATGACCTCGCCGTCGGGGCCGCTCAGGCGCAGGACGGTCCCTTCGAGTACGCCGTCGACCGGGGTCCCGTCCGATGGCGTGGTCTCGTCCTGCCGGGACCCGGGCCGCGACGTGGCGGGCAGGGAGCGGATGGTGCACCGGCCCAGGAGATGGCGCAGGGCCAGGGGGAGCTCGGCCGCGTCGAGCGCGGTGCGGGTGGCCAGGCCGAGGATGCGGGTGGGGGCGTCCACCAGGTCGTGGGCGTCGGCGCGCTCGATCCAGGTGCCGGTGCCGCCCGCGCCGGCGATCGACCGTGTGATCTCGGCGCCGGGCAGCTCCGCGGGGGCGCGCAGCAGGAACTCGTCGACGGTGCCCTCGGCCAGCGGGTGTGCCTGGAGGCTGAGGATGTCGATGCGGCGGTCGGCGAGGGTCACGCACAGCGAGGCCAGGGAACCCGGCTCGTCCCGCACGGTCGTGCGCATCCGCCACAGGGTGGTCGCGCCGGGCGGCGCCGGTTCCGCGGAAGGTGCCGGGGAAGCGGGGGTGGTCGTCGTGCGCCCGGCCTGCTCCGCGTCCGCGGGCGGCCGGGCGACGGTATCGTGCGCCGGCGGCGGCGCGTGGTCGTGGCGTCGTGCCCACCAGATGTGGAAGCCGGCCGTGGCGAGCAGCACCACGGCCGACACGACGAGCAGGCCGGGCCCGTCGGGCCCGTGCCCCACCATGTTCGCCACCGCGTCGGCCACCGCGACGGCGGTGAACAGGGCCGCCAGTTCGACCACGTCGCGCCGCCAGTGGTGAACGGGGCGTCCGTGCTTGGTTCGTGTCACGTCAGACATGTCAGCTCTCATACGTTCACTGTGCTGGACCGGTGTTTCGTGATCACGAACGCTCTGTGACTGATGGGTAAAGAGGTCATCTGCCCCTTTGGCGGCGATTCGGCCCCCGGCGGGTGCCGCCGCCGCACCCGTGCTGCTACTGCCCCACCCGGCCCGGCTGGAGGACCTGGCTGAACAGCACACCGCCGCCCTCCTGCCGCAGCCGCACCGTCAACTCGCCGCTGCCGCCGTCGATGTCGACCTCGCCGAAGTACTGCGGGGTCTCGGCCGGAGAGGTGTTGGCGCGGCTCGGGGCCTTGACGAACTTCTGCTCGGGACCGAACGTCGCGTCGAGCTGCGTCGCGGGAAAGCCGCCCGCGGCCAGCGGCCCGGACACGAACTCCCAGAACGGCGCGAAGTCCTTGAACGCCGCACGCGACGGGTCGTAGTGCTGCGCGGAGGTGTAGTGCACGTCGGCGGTCAGCCACAGCGTGCCCGTGATCTTGCGGTGCTTGATGTGCCGCAGCAGCTCGGCGATCTGCAGTTCCCGGCCCAGCGGGGCGCCGGGGTCGCCCTGCGCCACGGCCTCGAAGTTCGTCCTGCCGTCGGGCACGACGATGCCCAGCGGCATGTCGGACGCAATGACCTTCCACACGGCCCGCGAGCGGGACAGCTCACGCTTGAGCCAGGCCAGCTGGCGGGCCCCGAGGATGCCGGTGGCGTCGTCGGTCTGTCTGTTGGGGGAGTTGGCGTTGCGGTAGGTGCGCATGTCGAGCACGAACACGTCCAGGAGCGGGCCGTGCCGCTGCACCCTGTACACCCGGCCGTCTTCGTCGCCCGGCGGCAGGGTGGAGACGGGGAAGTACTCGCTGAAGGCCCGCAGGGAACGGCCCGCGAGGACGTCCACGTTCTTCTCCGTGTACCGCGGGTCGTCCAGGATCTGCCCCGGATACCAGTTGTTGCGCACCTCGTGGTCGTCCCACTGGACGATGGACGGCACCTGGGCGTTGAACCGGCGCAGGTTCTCGTCGAGGAGGTTGTAGCGGAACGCGCCGCGGAACTCCTTGAGGGACTCCGCGACCTTGGACCTCTCCTCCGTCGTGACGTTCCGCCACACGGTGCCGTCGGGCAGCGTGACGCTCGGCAGGATGGGGCCGTCGGCGTAGATGTTGTCGCCGCTGCACAGGAAGAAGTCCGGGTTCCGGCGGCGCATCTCCTCGAAGACGCGGAAACCGCCGCGGTCTGGGTTGATGCCCCAGCCCTGCCCCGCGATGTCCCCCGACCACAGGAAACGCACGTCCTTCTTGCGGCCCTTCGGTGTCGTGCGGAACGTGCCGCCGACCGGCCTCCCCGTACGTCGCGGATCGTCGGGATCGGCCAGCAGCACCCGGTAGTGGATCTGCTCGCCCGCGGGCAGGCCGCGCAGCCGCGTCGTTCCCGTGAAGTCCGTACCCGGACCGAGCAGCGGGCCGCGCCACCGCTGCGGATCGCGGAACGACTCGGTCGTGGACGTCTCCACGATCATCCGGGCCGGCCGGTCGGACCGGACCCACACGAGCCCCGAATGCGCGCCCACGTCTCCGGCCTGCACACCCCACTCGGCCTTCGGACGTCCCGAAAGGGCGAGCGCGGGAGCCGCCCCGGCCAGAGCGGGCACGGCCAGCGCCGCCGGTACGGCGAGCGATCCGCGCAGCACGCTGCGGCGGCGGGGGGTCGGGCTCGGCTGACGTTGCGACATGAATGCGCCTCCAGTTGACGGGTGTGACCAGTGTGCGGGTGCCCGGCCGGTACCGCGCCACAGCGTCCACGCGAAGCACAAGTGAACAACTCCCTACGGGCAGGGGGAACCGCCGCGCGGGGATGTCCTCGCTCCGGGTCGGGACTTCCGGCACAGGCCCTGGGTCCGCGGGCCTACGTCCAAGGGCGGGAAGCCCGGGGGTCGTACGACCGATGTTCGCAAGATCCACAACTGTCTACGCTCGGGACTCAGGAGGCGCGCCGCCGGGCGTGCCGCATCGAAGGGGGAGTCCCATGCCTGCCAACGGGCAGAGCCACATCCGTATCGCCCGCCCCTCCCGCGACCTGGTGGCGGCCGAGCGGTTCTGGGCCGATGGGCTCGGGCTGAGTGTCCTGTACCGGGCGGAGGGCGGCGGCAATCCCGGGGAGCACGACCTGCTCATGCTGGGCTGGCCCGACGCGTCCTGGCACCTGGAACTCGTCCACGAGGCGGCCGCTCCCGTCCGGCCGAGTCCCACGGAGGAGGACCTGCTCGTCGTCTACCTGGACGGAGAGGTCCCCGACGAGCTGGTGGCACGGCTCGAGGAGCGTGGCGGGAAGCGGGTCCTCTCGCCCAACCCCTACTGGAACGAGTGGGGCGTCACCGTCGAGGACCCGGACGGCTACCGGCTGGTGCTCTCCACACGCGCGTGGGCCAACTCCTGAACCGCCTGCGCCAGTCCGGCATCAGCAGCCGGGTCGGTCAGCGAATCCCTCGCTCCGGGGCTGCGGCTCGGCTGCCCACTGAAGGAGGTCGGCGCGGCGCGTCGCCGAATACGGCCTCGCCTGTCCGCTCCCCTGCTGTGGCAGGCGGTGATCGTGACCGTCGTCGGTTTCGTGCTCTGGTGCACGGGACTGCGGCGCATCGGAGCCGAGCGGGCCACGTTCTTCTCCGGTCTCATTCCTGTCGCGGTGGCCTGTACCGCGCCTCTGGCGGGGGCGGGCACGTTCGGAGCGCCCCAGGCCGTCGGCGGCGTGCTGGTCGGTGCCGGGTGGCGCTGGGGTCCGGGGTCCTCGGCGGGCGGCGCCGGTCAGCGGCAGGTGTCGAGGATGACGCGGGCGACGAGGGCCGGGTCGTCGTTCATCGGGACGTGGCCGCAGCCGGGGAGCCGGACCAGCCGCGCGCCCGGGATGGCGTGCTTGGCGCGGATTCCCTGACGGCGCAGGAGCAGCCGGTCCCGCGTGCCCCAGGCGACGGTGACGGGAAGGCCCGTCACATCCTCCTGGAAGAGGACGTCGCGCCCGGCCGTCAGGGTCTCCTTGAACCCCGTGGCGTCGCGCAGCGCGAGCGTCTCGGCGACGACGGCCTCCGGTGAACGGCGCCAGGGGCGGGCGTAGATGGTGCTCGTGAGCGCCGCGCGCCCGGCCGCGCTGCCGGCCAGCCGCTCTATCGCCGGCAGGGGCAGGAGGCGCGCGCCCTGCCGCATCGCGAGGAGCGTGGCGAACGCGTACCGGCGCTCGGCGGGCGACCAGAAGCCCCCGGGGGAGAGGGCGGTGACGGAGCGGACCAGCTTCTCGCGGCCCAGTTCGAGGGCGAGCAGCCCGCCCAGCGAGTTGCCCGCCACGTGCGGGCGTTCCGCCCCCAGGGCTTCGCACAGCGCGGCCAGGGCCGGGACGACCGTCTGGAGTCCGTACGCGAGGCCGCCCGGCAGCGCGGGCGAACGGCCGAAGCCCGGCAGATCCACCGCGATCACGTCGTGCTCGGCGGCCAGGATGTCGAACACCGGGTCCCAGGCCTGCCGGTGGTGGCCGATGCCGTGGAGCAGCAGCAACGGCTCGCCCGCGCCCGCCCGTTCGTAGGACATCGTCACGGTGTGCGGGCCGCCGGGTGACGCGACGCCGAACGAGACCTCTGCGGCCATGGCTGCTCCTGTCCCCGCCGCAGGGCGACGGCTCCTCAATACGTTAGACACGTTGTCAGCAACAATTACCGCTCAGTAGCCCCCAGTTCAAGAGGGCGGCCCCGCCTCCTGCGGAGAGTGGCCTCGGCCGGCGGTCACTGTGCTGCGTACCGCACCCGAAGTGCCTGGACAGGCATGCTCCCGTGAGCTGGGATGGGAGGGTGTCCACCGACAGAATGACCGACGTCACCGACGTCACCGACGTCACCGAAGTCTTCGAAGAGCACAGGACCGTCCTGATGGGCGTCGCCTACCGCATGCTCGGCCGCGTGGCCGACGCGGAGGACGTCGTCCAGGAGGCGTGGCTGCGCTGGTCGGCGACCGACCACGACCAAGTGCGCGAACCCCGCGCCTTCCTGGTGCGCGTCACCACCCGGCTCGCCATCGACCGCCTGCGCCATCTGCAGTCCCGCCGTGAGGCGTACGTGGGGCCGTGGCTCCCCGAGCCCTGTGTCACCGAGTTCGGGCCGACGGTCCCCGACACCGCGGAGCGGGCCGTGCTCGCCGACTCCGTCTCCCTGGCGGTCCTCGTGGTCCTGGAGTCCCTCTCGCCCCTGGAGCGCGCCGTGTTCGTGCTCCGCGAGGCCTTCGGGTTCCCCTTCTCCGAGATCGCGCTCACGCTCGACCGCAGTGAGGCGGCCGTGCGCCAGCTCGCCGGGCGGGCCCGCAAGCACGTCGACGCGGGCCGCCCGCGCTACAAGGTGGACCCCGCGGAGCGCCGCGACCTGACCGAGCGTTTCCTCGCCGCGGCGGTCGAGGGCGACCTCGAGGGGCTGATGTCGCTCCTCGCGCCGGACGTCCGGCTGGTCGGCGACAGCGGCGGCAAGGCGAAGGCTCCGCTGCGCGTCCTGGAGAGCGCCGACAAGGTGGGCCGGTTCCTGCACAGCGTCGTCGCCAAGGTGGTCGGGGAAGCGGGCGAGGTGGAAGTCCGCTTCATCGAGATCAACGGCGCCGAATCCCTGTTCATCCTCGTCGACGGCAAACCCGACAACGTCTTCCAGTTGGGTGTCGCCGACGGTCGCATCCAGGACGTATACATCGTCCGCAATCCGGACAAGCTCGCGGCGCTCGTCCGGTAGCACCCTGCCCCCCGACCGTCCTCAGAGGCGCGTTTGCGCTGTACAGAGCCCCCGCCTGGGAAGGGTGGGGGCTTCGTCGTGCGTCCGTTGCGCGCCGTTCACACACGGGTGGCCGATTACGCCTGCTTGGCCCCGCGCGAACTCCGCATGAATGCTCTGTGGCATCACCCCTGTGCAGGCTGTAACGGATCGAGGATTGGTCTTGACCAAGGGTGGGTGCGGCTCTATGGTCGCAGGGATAGTGCAGGAACCTTTAATAAACAAGGGCGCTAAAACGCCGCCGCACGACGGCGATTGCGGAGGACAGGGTGGGGACCACGCAGCTCGAAACGGCGCCGGAGCCGAAGTACTGGCACCTGAAGACGGTGCTCAGTGAGGCGCTCGACTCCGAATTCGCCGTGGGCGAGATCCTTCCGAACGAGCGCGATCTCGCCGCCCGGTTCGGTGTCGCCCGCGCCACGCTCCGGCAGGCACTGGAACAACTGGAACTCGAAGGCAGGCTGCAGCGCCGCCGTGGAGTGGGCACGACTGTCGCTCCGCCGCGGATGGGCGTGGCCGTCGGATCCGCGCAGGGCACCTGGCCGGGCGCGGTCGGCGACGCCTGGCAGCCCGCGGACTGTGCTCCGGCGGCCCCGCCCGCGGACGTCGCCCGCATGCTGGGGACCCCCGCGGACGAGCAGGTGCACGTGGTGCGCCGCACCCGCGTCTCGCACGGCCAGCCCGTCGCCGCCGAGCTCCTGTACGTGCCCATGTCCTCGGTCGCGGAGCTGACCGGCATGGACGCGCCGTCCGGCGCGGCCCGCGCCCGTGTAGTCCTGGGCGAGCTGGCCCGGCTCGGCCTCGAAGGGCAGGACCGGGCCGTCGAGCTCGGCTCCGCCCGCGCCGACGACGCCAAGGCACTCGACCGCCTCCCCGGAGCGCCGGTGCTCGTCGTGACGACCCGCTTCTTCGCCGGGGGCAGCACGGCGGCCGTGTCCGTGGCCACCTACCGCGCGGACACGTGCAGGCTCACCTTCGGCGACGCCGGTGGCGTGGAGATCCACCACGAGTCGGAGCCCGACGCCTCCTGACGCCGCTCGTGACGCCGGCCGTCGAGTTGTTGAGCCGTTGAGCCGTTGAGCCGTTGGGGGACCGTCAGTGCCGTGCGGTCACGGTCCCCTCGACGGCGAACAACTGCTCCTCCACATGGTCGAGCGCCAGCCGCAGCGCCCCGGTCGACACCGCCGCCTCGCCGAGCATCGACAGCGCGACCCGCGGCGGCCGCAGGCAGTAGCGCGCCAGTTCCCGGTGCAGAGGCTCCAGGACACCGTCCAGGCCCGCCGCCCAGCCGCCCACCACGACCAGTTCGGGATCGAGGGCGAGAACCAGCGCGGCCACGTCGTGCACGAGCCGCTGTATGAAGCGCTCCACGGCCGCCTGCGCCCGCTCGTCGCCCTCGCGCGCATGCGCGAAGACCTCGGCGACGGCCGGCTCGTCCAGCGGGTGCAGCGGCTCGTCCGTGGTGGAGAGCAGCGTCTCCGGAGTGACCTCCCGGCCCAGCAGGTGCAGTGCGCCGATCTCACCGGCCGCACCGCCGTAGCCCCGGTGGAGCCGCCCGCCGATCAGCGATCCGGCGCCCGGGCTCAGCCCCGCGAGGACGAACACCACGTCGTCGGTGTCGGCCGCCGCACCCTTCCAGTGTTCGGCCACGGCCGCGGCGTTGGCGTCGTTCTCCACCAGGACCGGGCACTTGAAGGACCGGCGCAGCCGCTCGCCGAGCTGGAGCCCCGTCCACTCGGGCAGCGCCGTGCTCAGCCGCACCGTGCCGTCCGCGTCCAGGATGCCGGGGCTGCCCACCCCGACGGCGCGCAGCGAACTGCGGGCGATCCCGGCACGGCGCAGCAGATCGGCGACCGCCGTCCGCAGACGTTCGAGCCGGTCGTCCGCGGGTGCCTCTTCGGAGACGCCCTTCGACGCCGTGCCGAGGACCTTGCCGTCCAGGTCGGAGAGGACGGCGGCCACCCGGTGCGGACCGATCTCCAGACCGAGCAGATGACCCGCCTCGGCCCGGAACCGGAACTTCCGCGCGGGCCGCCCTTGACGCCGGGCACCGACGTCCTCGGCCGCGGACTCCACCACGAGCCCGGCCTCTATGAGCCCCTCGACGACCCCCTCGACGGTGGGCCGGGAGAGCCCGGTCACGCGGGTGATCTCCGTGAGCGTCGCCAAGTCCGCGGCGCGCAGCGCGTGCAGCACCACCGCGGAGTTGATCCGCCGCAACAGAGAGGGGTCCCCGCCGGTCAGCCGCCCCAACGTCCGTCCTCCCAGCTCGTGCGCATGATGGCCGGATCGTACTCGCACGGGGGTTCGGCGGCGAGTGCCGGGCCCGCCTCCACCGCACCCAGGGCCGCCGTCCCCGCGGACAAGGCCGTCATCCCGGAGAGACGAAACCGGATTCGTACGCGGCGATGACCGCCTGCGTCCGGTCCCGCGCCCCCAGCTTCGCGAGAACACCACTGACATGCGACTTGACCGTCTCCGTGCCGACGACGAGGCGGGCGGCGATCTCCGCGTTCGACAGACCGCGCGCCATCAGCCGCAGCACCTCCGCCTCGCGCTCGGTCAGCGCGGCCCTCTCCAGGGCGTCCCGGGCCTGCGGATTGCCCCGCTCCGCGCCGTACTCGCCGGCCAGCTGCCGGACCGCCGCGGGAAAGAGCAGCGACTCGCCCTCCGCGACCAGCCGCACGGCGTGCACGATCTCCGCGGGCCTGGCCCGCTTCAGCAGGAACCCGTCGGCGCCCGCGCGCAGCGCCTCGTACACGTACTCGTCGTTCTCGAAGGTCGTCACCACCAGGATCTTCGGCGGGTCCTGCACCGTGCGCAGCACCGCGCGGGTCGCCTCGATGCCGTCGAGCAGCGGCATGCGGACGTCCATGGCGACCACGTCGGGACGCAGTTCACGTACGAGAGGGATGACCGCCGCGCCGTCCGCCGCCTCACCCACCACGCGGATGTCGGGCTGCGCCTCCAGGACGGCACGCAGACCCGCGCGTACGAGGGGTTCGTCGTCGACGAGGAGCACTGTGACCGGCATCCGGCCAGCGTAGATCACTTGAGGGGCAGCTCGACGTGCACCTGCCATTCACCGTCCCGCGGACCGGTCGTGGCCCGCCCGCCGAGCAGCGTGGCCCGCTCCCGGATTCCGCGGAGCCCGCTGCCACCACGTCCGGTGACGCCGGAGGACTCCGGAGGGAGCGCATTGCGTACGTCCATGACCAGGCGGACGTCGTCGACGGCTATGCGCAGCCGCACCGGAACCGCACCCGAGTGACGCAGCACGTTCGTCAGCGCCTCCTGGAGCATGCGGTAGCCCTCGCGGGAGACCGGCCCCGGCACCCGCTCCACCGGACCCGTCACGTCCACTTCGACCTTCGCCCCCGAGGCGCGGGCGGAGTCGAGAAGGCGCTCGGCGTCGACGAGCGTGGGCCGGCCGCTCGCGGGCCGCCCGTCCTCCCGCAGCACGCGCAGCACCCGCTCCAGATCCTCCAGCGCGGCCCGCCCCGTCTCCTCCACGGCCTCCAGGGCACGGTCGGTGAACGCCGGGTCGGCGGCGGCCCGCGCGGCGCCCGCCTGCACGACGGCGACGGTCAGCGCGTGGCCGATGGAGTCGTGCAACTCCCTGGCGATGCGGTTGCGTTCGAGGAGCTGCTCCGTGCGCTCCTCCAGCGCGGCGAGGCGCTCGGCGGGGGAGGGGCCGAGGAGACGGCGCGCCGCCCGGCTCAGCAGGTGGCCCGCCACGACGAACATCGCGAGCTGCGCCAGGACGGCGAGGACGGCTACAGGCACAGTGGCCCAGCCGTGCACGACGGGAAGGAGCAGACCGTCGCTGTCCCCGGGCTGGTCGATCGCGCCCATGGCCGCGAACACGATCCCCATGAACTGCCCCGTGAGCAGGATGACGGCGCAGCCGGCCTCCACCCTGAGGACGAGCCAGCCCGCGGTCCTGGCCCGTTCACGCCAGGACGCGGACGGCGCCACCGACACACCCGGATCCGCCCCGTCGCCCTCCACGCGCGCGTGCGGCCCCGGGAACAGCATCATCCGGGCCTGGAGCCCCTCCGCCCGCCGCATGGCGGGCACCATTCCGGCAAGCATCAGAAAGGGAATGGGATCGACCAGGACGAGCAGCCCCTCGGTGTACGAGGGACTGGAGAGGCCAGGGTAGATCGCGCCGAGGACCCAGGCGACCCCCGAACCGATGAGGAGATGCAACCCCCGCGTATAAGTGACCGCACGCGTCAGGGGTCTCAGGAAGCCGGGCATTGCGTCATCGTGCCAGGCCCATCGGGCCGCGCGGCTCCCCCGTGAGGGGGAGACGGCATCCCCGCGCGGGGGAAGACCGCGGGCAGCGGTGGCGGCCAGGCTGGCTGCCATGACCAGCATCGACGTCCAAGACCTCACCAAGGAGTACGGCAC
Source organism: Streptomyces sp. NPDC093510 (assembly GCF_040683555.1). Taxonomy (NCBI): domain Bacteria; kingdom Bacillati; phylum Actinomycetota; class Actinomycetes; order Kitasatosporales; family Streptomycetaceae; genus Streptomyces; species Streptomyces sp. NPDC093510. The sequence continues at coordinate 34,631 of NZ_JBFBEE010000038.1, read as the reverse complement.
CACCCGGGCCGTGGACGCCCTCACGTTCAGCGTCCGCCCCGGCCGGGTCACCGGATTCCTCGGACCCAACGGCGCGGGCAAGTCCACCACCATGCGCCTCGTTCTCGGCCTGGACCGCCCCACCTCCGGCACGGCCACGGTGGGCGGCCGCCACTACGCCGAACTCGCCGACCCACTGCGCCACGTCGGGGCGCTCCTAGACGCCCAGGCGGCCCACGGCTCGCGCACCGCCCGCAACCACCTCCTCGCCCTCGCGGTCAGCAACCGCCTCCCGGCGCACCGCGTCGACGAGGTCCTCGGCGAGACGGGTCTCGAGTCGGTCGCGGGCAAGAGGATCAAGACGTTCTCGCTGGGCATGCGGCAGCGTCTCGGCATCGCCGCGGCGCTCCTGGGCGATCCCGAGGTCGTGCTGCTGGACGAGCCCTCCAACGGACTCGACCCCGAAGGCATCATCTGGATACGCGAGTTGATGCGGCGCCTGGCCCGGGAGGGCCGTACCGTCCTCGTCTCCAGTCACCTCATGAACGAGACCGCGACCTTCGCCGACCACCTCGTGGTCCTCGGCCGCGGCAGACTCCTCGCGGACCACCCGATGCGCGAGTTCATCGCGGCGCACAGCCAGGCGCGGGTCCGTGTGCGCACGACCGACCCGGACCGGCTCCGCGGCATCCTGTCGGGCAAGGGCTACGTCCTCGGGGAGGCCACGGACGGGCGATGGACCGTCGACGGGGCCAGGGCCGAGGAGATCGGCGCCATCGCCGCGGGAGCCGGTGTCCCGGTCCTCGAACTCGCCGACGAACAGGCATCCCTGGAGCAGGCCTACCTCGCCCTGACGGCCGACGAAACCCAGTTCAGGGCCACCACCGTGCCCACGTCCCGCCAGGAGGCCTGACATGACGAACACCGCCGTGCTACCGGTGGCCCACGCCGAATGGATCAAGATCAGGAGCCTGCGGTCCAACTGGGGTTCGCTGATCGCCGTGTTCCTGGTCACCGTCGCCGTCACCGCCCTGGCCTTCGCGTCCGTCGGACAGGCCGAGGCGGACAACGCGGACGCCGAGCCGCTCTTCGACGCCTTCTACGCCCTCAACTTCGGCCAGATCGCGGCCATCGGCTTCGGTGCCACCGCCGTCTCCGCCGAGTACACGAGCGGCGCCCTGCGGATCTCGCTCGCCGCCGTGCCGCGCCGCGGACTCTTCTACGGCACCAAGATGGCGGTCGTCGGCGGCCTCGCCCTGCTCGCCGGAGTCGCCACCGGCTTCGGCGCCTTCCTCACCGGCCAGGCCTTCCTGGGGGAGTACGCCATCGGGCTCGGCCACCCGGGCGCCGTGCGGGCCTGCGTCGGTGGTGGCATCTACCTGGCGCTGATGGCGCTCCTCGCGGCGGGCCTGGCGGCCGTGCTGCGCAGCGGAGTCGCCGTCCTGAGCATCCTCATTCCCTTCACCCTGATCGTCTCCTTCGTGGTCGGCGACGTGGTGGGCGGCGCCGCGGACTACCTGCCGGACAGGGCGGGACAGCAGGTGCTGCACGAGAACCCGGCAGGAGCCCTCGGGCCGTGGGCCGGACTCGCGGTGTGCGCCGCCTGGGCGGCCGCCGCGCTCCTCGCCGGGTGGTGGGCGGTGCGGCGCCGCGACGCGTGACCGGCCGGCGTGACTGATTGTCAGTGGCGCCCGGTTTACTGAACAGCATGACTACCGCACAGCATCTCGCCGCGATCGACCTGCTGCGCTCCCGGGACTTCCCCGCGGAGCACGGCAGGTCGCAGGGCGGTTCAGCGGGACCCGGGTTCCACATCGCCGAGTTACTGACGAGCGACACCTTCTGGGAGGACGACGGCACGCGATGGCAGCTCACCGAGGAGCAGTACGAGGCCGAGCGCGACGCCCTGACCGTGCTCCTCACCGACCGCTGGGGCCCGCCCCAGAGGTTCAGCCTGGCGAGCCTCTTCGAACGCGCCGTGGCAGTGGACTTCGGCGACACGGACGAGGAGATACCGGAGCCGTGGGCCCAGTTGAGCTCCTGCGTGCCGGATCTGCACCTGTGGCAGGTGGAGGGCCGCTGGATCGCCCTCGGCGTCGCCCAGTGGGACAAGGAACTGCCCTTCCAGCTCCTCGCCGTGGTCACGGAGACGGACCCGCCGTGAGGCGCGGCCCTGCGGCCCCGTGAGCGGCCGCCGAGCAGTGCCCCGTCAGAGGAGACCGAGCGACTCCCCGTCCACCGGCTCGAAGTGCCGGCCGACGGCCGCCTCCGTCACCTGTGCCAGCTCCGCGGGCGACCAGCGCGGCCTGCGGTCCTTGTCGACGACCTGCGCCCGGATGCCCTCCGGCAGGTCGGGTGAGCCCAGCGCGGCCAAGGAGACGCGGTACTCCTGCTCGAGGACGGCCTCCAGAGACGGCAGTTCGCGGGCCCGGCGCAGTGCGGCCAGCGTGACCTTCAGGGAGGTCGGGGACTTGGCCAGGATCGTCTCGGCCGCCTCCTTCGCGTGCCGGCCGCCCCAGGCATGCAGACGGTCGACGATCTCCTCGACGGAGTCCGCCGCGTAGCAGTGGTCGATCCACTCGCGGTGCTCGGCCAGTTCACCGGCCGGGGCTTCGGTGGCGTACTGCCGCACGGCGTCGGCGGCCTCTGTCCCCGCGAGCGCCGCTGTGAACTCCCGCAGGCGCTCCGACGGCACGAAGTGGTCGGCGAGCCCGCACAGCAGCGCGTCGCCCGCCCCCACCGGTGCCCCGGTCAGCGCGAGATGCGTGCCGAGCTCACCGGGCGTCCGCGTCAGGAGATAGGTGCCGCCGACGTCGGGCACGAAGCCGATGCCGGTCTCCGGCATCGCGACCCGCGACCGCTCGGTGACCACCCGCACGCCGCCGTGCGCCGACACCCCGACGCCGCCACCCATCACGATGCCGTCCATGACGGCCACGTACGGCTTCGGGAAGCGGGCGATCCGGGCGTTGAGGCGGTACTCGTCGCGCCAGAAAGCCGCCGAGGCCGCCGCCCGGCCCGCGCGGACGTCGTCGTGGATGGAGCGGATGTCGCCGCCCGCGCACAGCCCGCGCTCCCCGGCACCGGTCAGCACCACCGTCGCCACCGACCCGTCCCGCTCCCAGGTGTCGAGGGCGTCCGCCATGATCCGCACCATGGCGTGGTTCAGGGCGTTGATGGCCCGCGGCCGGTTCAGGACGAGGTGTGCGGAGCGGCCTTCGCGGCGGAGCAGGACGGGCGAGTCGTCGCAGGAGGCATCGGGGGCGTCAGGGGCGTCAGGGGCGTCGGGCGTGGCGTTCATCGTGCGGGTGGCTCCGTTCGTAGGGGACGCGGTCAGGGGCGGTCGCCCTGGAACGCGTCGAGGATCTGCTCGGCGGCCGACGTCGCCGTCAACGTGCCCTCACGTACGCGCTGTTCCAGCTCCGGGGCCACCTGCTGCACCTTCGCGTCCCCGTGCAGCCTGCCAAGGAGTTCGTCCCGCACCATCGCCCACGTCCAGTCGACCTGCTGGTCGCGGCGCTTGGCGGCGAGACGTCCGGTCGAGTCGAGGAGGGCGCGGTGCTGCTCGATCCGCTCCCACAGCGTGTCCAGGCCGCTCGACTCACGGGCACTGCAGGTCAGCACGGGCGGGGTCCAGGCGGCGTCGGAGGGGTGCATGAGGCGCAGCGCGCCCGCCAGTTCGCGGGCCGCCGAGCGCGCGTCCCGCTCGTGCGGGCCGTCCGCCTTGTTCACCGCGATGACGTCCGCGAGCTCCAGTACGCCCTTCTTGATGCCCTGAAGCTGGTCGCCGGTGCGCGCCAGGGTCAGCAGCAGGAACGTGTCGACCATGTTCGCGACCGCCGTCTCCGACTGCCCGACCCCCACGGTCTCCACGAGCACCACGTCGTACCCCGCCGCCTCCATCACCACGATCGACTCCCGCGTCGCCTTGGCGACCCCGCCGAGCGTCCCGGCGGAAGGAGAGGGACGTACGAAAGCGTCGGGAGCCACCGAGAGCCGCTCCATCCTGGTCTTGTCACCCAGGATGGAGCCGCCCGTGCGGGTGGACGACGGGTCGACCGCGAGCACCGCGACCCGGTGCCCGAGCGAGGTCAGCATCATGCCGAGCGCGTCGATGAACGTGGACTTGCCCACGCCCGGCACCCCGCTGATGCCGACCCGCCGCGCCCGCCCGCTGTGCGGAAGCAGCTCCGTCAGCAACTGCTGGGCCAGTGCCCGGTGCTGGGGCCGGGTCGACTCGACGAGGGTGATGGCGCGCGCCACATACGCGCGCTTCCCGTCGAGGACGCCCTTCACATACGCGTCGATGTCGATCGTCACAGGCATGGGTCGGCTCTCACCGGCTCACAGTTCGTGGCCGAGATCGGCCGCCAGACGCTTCACCAGGTCGTGCGCCGCGTCCGGGATCACCGTGCCGGGCGGGAACACCGCCGTGGCGCCCGCCTCGTGCAGCGCCTCGATGTCCTGCGGCGGGATGACACCGCCCACGACGATCATGATGTCGTCGCGGCCCTCGGCGGCCAGCTCGTCGCGCAGCGCCGGTACGAGGGTGAGGTGCCCCGCGGCCAGCGAGGAGACGCCGACGATGTGCACGTCCGCCTCGACGGCCTGGCGCGCGACCTCCGCCGGGGTCTGGAACAGCGGACCGACGTCCACGTCGAAGCCGAGGTCGGCGAAGGCCGTGGCGATCACCTTCTGGCCGCGGTCGTGGCCGTCCTGGCCCATCTTGGCGACCAGGATGCGCGGCCTGCGCCCCTCGGCCTCGTCGAACGCGTCCACCAGGGCGCGCGTCCGCTCGACGGACGGCGACTGGCCTGCTTCGGTGCGGTACACACCGGAGATCGTACGGATCTGGCCCGCGTGCCGCCCGTACACGCTCTCCAATGCGTCGGAGATCTCACCGACCGTGGCCTTCGCGCGGGCCGCGTCGACCGCGAGCGCGAGCAGATTGCCCTCCAGGCCCTGGCCGGGGCCGCGCTCGGCCGCCGTGGTGAGCGTGCGCAGCGCGTCCTGGCAGGCCGCCTCGTCGCGCTCCTCGCGCAGCCGCTTCAGCTTGGCGATCTGCTGACTGCGCACCGAGGAGTTGTCGACCGCCCGGACCTCGATCTGCTCGTCGGTCTCCACCCGGTACTTGTTGACGCCGATCACGGGCTGGCGCCCCGAGTCGATGCGGGCCTGGGTGCGCGCGGCGGCCTCTTCGACGCGCAGCTTCGGGATGCCGGCCTCGATGGCCTGCGCCATGCCGCCCGCCGCCTCGACCTCCTCGATGTGCTGCCAGGCGCGGCGCGCCAGGTCGTACGTGAGCTTCTCGACGTACGCGCTGCCGCCCCACGGGTCGATGGTCCGCGTCGTCCCCGACTCCTGCTGGATCAGGAGCTGGGTGTTGCGGGCGATCCGCGCGGAGAAGTCGGTCGGCAGGGCGAGCGCCTCGTCCAGGGCGTTCGTGTGCAGGGACTGCGTGTGGCCCTGCGTCGCCGCCATCGCCTCGACGCACGTGCGCGTGACGTTGTTGAACACGTCCTGCGCGGTCAGCGACCAGCCCGACGTCTGCGAATGGGTGCGCAGCGAGAGGGACTTGGCGTTCTTCGGATCGAACTGCTTGACGAGCTTCGCCCACAGCAGGCGCGCCGCGCGGAGCTTGGCGACCTCCATGAAGAAGTTCATGCCGATCGCCCAGAAGAAGGAGAGCCGCGGCGCGAACGCGTCGACGTCCAGGCCCGCTTCCTGCCCGGCCCGCAGGTACTCCACACCGTCGGCGAGCGTGTACGCCAGCTCCAGATCGGCCGTCGCACCCGCTTCCTGGATGTGATAGCCGGAGATGGAGATGGAGTTGTAGCGCGGCATCTTCTGCGACGTGTACGCGAAGATATCGGAGATGATCCGCATCGAGGGCTTCGGCGGATAGATGTAGGTGTTGCGGACCATGAACTCCTTGAGGATGTCGTTCTGAATGGTCCCGGCCAGCTTCTCGGGCGGTACGCCCTGCTCCTCGGCCGCCACGATGTACAGCGCGAGAACGGGCAGCACGGCGCCGTTCATCGTCATCGACACCGTCATCTTGTCCAGCGGGATGCCGTTGAAGAGCTGACGCATGTCGTAGATCGAGTCGATGGCGACGCCCGCCATCCCGACGTCGCCGGTGACGCGCGGGTGGTCGCTGTCGTACCCGCGGTGGGTCGGCAGGTCGAAGGCGACCGAGAGGCCCTTCTGTCCTGCGGCGAGGTTGCGGCGGTAGAAGGCGTTGGACTCCTCGGCGGTGGAGAACCCCGCGTACTGCCGGATCGTCCACGGCTGGTTCACGTACATCGTCGGGTAGGGGCCGCGCAGATACGGCGCCACGCCGGGGTACGTCGCCAGGAAGTCGAGGCCCTCGACGTCGGCGCCCGTGTACAGCGGCTTGACCGCGATGCCCTCGGGCGTCTCCCACAGCAGGTCGGCCTCGGACCTGCCCACGGACTCCTTCACCGCGGCGCGCCACTGTTCGTCCGAGACGGACGGGCCGCTGCCCGGCCCCAGTTCGATGTCGTCGAATTCGGGAATCCGCATTACGCCACTCCCATGCGGTCGAAGGTGGAGGTGAGCACCGCGACCGCGTCGCAGCCCGCGAAGACGTACTCGTCGATGTCGGCGAACTCCCCGCGCCCCGCGAGGAACACGCGCTGCGCGCCCGCCGACTTCAGGGCCCGCGCGACCGCGTCCGCCTGCTCGGCGTAGAGCGCGTCGCTGGAGCAGAGGCACGCCACGCCGGCGCCGCTCGCCGCGAACGCGCCGGCCGCCGTCTCCACGTCCACCGACACGGGGTCGTGCACGGCCTCGACTCCGCCCGCCTGGAAGAGGTTCGAGGCGAACGAGGCGCGCGCCGTGTGTGCGGCGGCGGGCCCGAGCGCGGCGATGAACACCTTCGGCCGGGCGCCGGTCGTATCGAGGTGCGCGTCCGAGCGGGTGCGCAGCTCCTCGTACGCCTCGTCGCGGCGCACCCGGGGCAGACCGCCGGACGGGGCGGCGGGGGCGGGCTCGCGCTCGACCGGGCGCTCCGTGAGCAGCGGGAACTCGCTGACGCCCGTGATCGGTTCGCGGCGCCGGGCCAGCTTTTTCTTCCGCTCGGCCCAGGTCGCGGCGATCCGGTCGCCGACCAGGCCGGAGCGCAGCGCCGCGACCTGACCGTCCGCACGCTCGATCTCCTTGAAGAAGTCCCAGGACGCGTGGGCGAGTTCGTCGGTGAGCCGCTCCACGTACCAGGAGCCGCCCGCCGGGTCGATGACCCGCGCGAGGTGCGACTCCTCCAGGAGGATCGTCGACGTGTTGCGGGCGATGCGGCGCGCGAACGCGTCCGGCAGCCCGAGCTCGTGGTCGAACGGCAGGACCGTGACGGCGTCCGCGCCGCCCACGCCCGCGCCGAGGCAGGCCACGGTGGTCCGCAGCATGTTCACCCACGGGTCGCGGCGGGTCATCATCACCGGCGAGGTCACCGCGTGCTGCCGCTGCGCCCCGGCGTCCGGTACCCCGGACACCTCGGCCACGCGCGCCCAGAGGCGGCGCGCGGCACGCAGCTTGGCGATGGTGAGGAACTGGTCGGCGGTGGCCGCGAACCTGAACTCCAGCTGCGCGAAGGCCTTCTCGACGCTGAGGCCCTTTTCGTACAGGGCGCGCAGGTACGCAACACCGGTGGCGAGCGAGGCGCCGAGCTCCTGCGCGGCGGAGGCGCCCGCCTCGTGGTACGGCAGCGCGTCCACGGTCAGCGCGCGCAGGCCGGGGTAGCGCTCCCCGCACAGCTGGGCCAGTTCGGCGACAGCCTTGAACGAGACGCACTTCTCCCCGGTGCGGGCCTCGTGCCCGAGCGGGTCGGCGCCGAGCGTGCCGCGCACCGCGTCGTCGGCGACGCCTGCGGCCTCGTACAGGCGCAGCAACTCCCGTCCGGCGGTCACGGACTCGCTGCCCGCGTCGAGCGCGACGGGCACCAGGTCGAGATAGACGCCGTCGAGGGCGCGCTCAAGACCGGAGACCGGGAGGCCGGCGGGGCCCACGGTCAGCCAGAGCGAGGTGACGCCGTTCTCCAGGTCGGCGAGGACCGCGTCGGCGGTGCCCGCGGGGTCGGCGCTCGCGTACCGCTGCCGGACGTCCCAGCCGCCCGGGGTGTTTCCCTCGGGAACGGAACCCCTGACGAACGGGGCGAAGCCGGGGAGACCGGCGTCGGGCGCGGCGTCGCGCGCGGTGTACAGGGGGCGGGTGTTGAGCCCGTCCTCAAGGGCGGTGGACAGCGCTTCCTCTGCCGCCGTGCCCGATACGTCCTTACCCGACTTGCGCAGCACGCCTTCCACAAGGCGGTGCCACTGCTCATGGGTCGCATCAGGGAACTCGGCGGCCAGCGAAAGCCCGTCGTCAGGCAGGACCGTCATGCCCCGATGCTAGGGCGCAACCCATGGCACGCGGTGCCACCCAGGGCTGTGACCTTGCCCTCTTCTGATCGCTCTTGATCTCGAACGAGCGGAGAGCTATTGCTTGCCAGATCAGGTGGGCGCATCGGGCGAGGACCTCAGGCGGGTACGTCCGTGACGTGCCGGGGCGGCGCGACCGGCTTTCCGGTGACGTACTGAACGTACTCGCGGTGCAGCCGGAAACCCGCCGTCCAGGCCAGCAGACGGCTCGGTCGGTTCTCGCGCCCGCAGGACCAGCTCGCCGTGCGGCCGCGGGCCGTGATGTCCGCGCACAGGGCCGTGACGCAGGCGAGGGCGAGGCGCTCGCGGCGGCGTTCGGGAGTGGTCAGCACGGCCACGTCCTCGTACGTCTGTCCGGTGAAGTAACCGCAGGCCACGGCGGCGACACTGCCGTCCCGTTCGACCGCGGCCCAGCTGTGCCCGGACGCCGAGAGGCCCTCGGGCCCGCCCCAACTGTCGTGGATCCAGGCGGAGCCGGGGCCGAGGGCGGCGAGCGCGGGCGCGTCGGCGGGCGTCAGCCGGCGGACGGTCACACCCCGCGGCGGACGGGGCGGCTCGACCGGTTCGCGGTGTATGTACACCATGCGTTCGTCCGGTACGACGCGGTCGAAGGCGCTGCCCAGGACCGGCAGGAAACGGGCCGGGGTCTCGACGTGGCTGTGCGCGAAGGGGGAGAGCAGGTCGGGCACGACGCTGTGGGGGTCGCCGCTCAGCAGCACATGGCCCGCGCACGAGACCGCCACGGCCCGCGGGTCCAGGGCGCGGTCGGCCCACCAGCGACCCACGCCGGTGGCCGCGACATGCTCGGGCAGAGACGCGGGGCCGGGAGCTCCCGGAGTGAACCAGCGGGGCACGGCGGGCAGGTGCTGGGGCGGAAGCTGGATCATCGGGCTCCTCCGGAGTGAAACCTTCGAGTGAAACGGTGAGCCACGAAACGGTGAGCCACAAGACGCTGGGGCCACAAAACGGTGAGGCCGCAAAACGCTGGGGCCACGAAACGCTGGGGCCACGAAACGGTGAGCCACCAGCCGGTCCGTGGCCGGGGGCCGGTCGCATCCGCGCCGGGTTCCCGCTCCGTCGGACATTCAACTGGCTTGCACGCGCCGACTCAAGAGCGTCCCGCCGGTTTGACGCCGCCCTGACGAGCAGGCGGCGCGTGCGCAGGCATCGCGTCAGGGCTCGGCGCGGTTGCGTCAACGTCGCGTCATGGAGGGTCGGTTGGCACCCTGTGCCGGGCATAACGTCGACGAAAGCCGCAGGTTCTCCGAAAGGGCCCGCGGCGCTTCCTCAGCTTCCCTGCTGTCCCCTGGAGGAACCCACCATGGCAGAGCTCCCGTGCGGCGAGGACCCCGAGCCCTGTGAACCGGGCCCGGCCGGGCCGCTGTTCGTCCCCGTCCGGCCGGGACCCGCGGGCTGCGTGGCCCGCCTGTTCCGCACGCCTGTCGGCGGCCGCACCGCCGTCGCCTTCACGACACCTCAGCTCCTGAGCGCCGCCCTCGGACCCCGGCAGGCGTGGATCAGGCTCTGCGAACCGGCGCTGCGATCCCTCGCCGAGCCGCTCGGCGTCAGCGAGGTCACTGTCGACCCGCGGCTCGCCGCCCACCCCGTCGGCCCGCCGACGACGACCGCCGTCCGCCGGGGCCCGGCCCCGCAGCAGGGCGGTGTACAGCGGGACACCGGCACGGCCGCCCTCGTGGGCGCGCTGACCCCGCGGAACGGCTGAGGACGACGAGGCGAGGAGAGAACCTGTCATGACCACACTGCGTGTACCCCCGGTGCCGCTCCCGGCGCGGGGCCCCGTCGCACCCCCGGCCCCCATTCCCCCCATCACCCCCATCACCCCCGTCGCACCTCCGGCCCCCGGCACCCCGCCCGACCCGGAACTGTCCGTCTGGCCCACGTCCACCGCACGGCTCGCCCACGGCGACCTCGCTGTCGGCGGTGTGGCGCTCGGCGAGATCGCCGAGCGCTTCGGCACGCCCGCCTACCTCATCGACGAGGGCGACGTCCGCGCCCGCTGCCGCGCCTACCGGCACGCGTTCCCCGACGCGGAGATCCTCTACGCCGCCAAGGCGTTCCTGTGCCGTGCCATGGCGCACTGGATGGCCGAGGAGGGCCTCGGCCTCGACGTGTGCTCGGCCGGTGAGCTGGAGCTCGCCGTCACCACGGGCTTCCCCGCGGACCGCATCGTCCTGCACGGCAACGCGAAGAGCCCGCACGACCTGAGTGCGGCCCTGCGGCTCGGAGTGGGCCGGATCGTCATCGACAGCGCCTCGGAGATCGCCCGCCTCGCCGCGGCAGTGGCGCCGGGCAGTCGCCAGAAGGTGATGGTCCGGGTGGTGCCCGGCATCGCGGCCGGCGGGCACGCGAAGATCCGGACGGGCACCGACGACCAGAAGTTCGGCCTGTCCGTCACGGACGGCTCCGCGCAGCACGCGGTCGCCCGCATCCTCGGCCAGCCGACACTGGAACTGGTGGGCCTGCACTGCCACCTGGGCTCGCAGATCACCACGGAGAAGCCCTTCCTCGCCGCGGTGCGCCGCATGGTCGGGCTGATGGCCCGGATCAAGGACCAGCACGGGGTCACCCTTCCCGAGCTGGACCTCGGGGGCGGGCACGGCATCGCGTACCGCCCCGGCGAAGAGGCACTCGACATCGCCGCACTCGCCCGCAAGGTGCGGGCCGAGCTGATAGCGGGCTGCGCGGCGGCGGGCCTCGCGGTGCCCCGGCTGATCGTGGAGCCGGGGCGCGCCATCGCGGGCCCCGCCGGGGTGGCGCTCTACCGGGTCCTCGCGGTCAAGCGCACCGGCGGGCAGACGTTCGTCGCCGTGGACGGCGGCATGAGCGACAACCCGCGGCCGGCGCTCTACGGCGTGCGCTACGTCCCCCGCCTGGTCGGACGGCGCTCCACGGCGGCGCCCGCCCCGGTGACGGTCGTCGGACGGCACTGCGAGGCGGGCGACGTCCTCGCCTCGGACGTCCCGCTGCCCGGCGACGTGCGCCCGGGGGACCTGCTCGCCGTCCCCGTCGCCGGGGCGTACCACCTCTCCATGGCCTCCGGCTACAACATGGTGGGCCGCCCACCCGTGATCGCCGTGGCCGACGCCCACGCCAGGCTGCTGGTCCGCCGCGAATCCCTGGAGGACTTCCGCAGCCGGGACGTGGGCCTCTAGGCCCTGCACCGGAAGGGCCTGCGCCGGAAGGGCCTGCCCGACACACGACCTAGCGCGTGTCGGTCTCGCCGCCCGTGACGGCGAGGACCTCGCCCACGGTGAAGCTGGAGTCCCTCCCTGGGCATGTGCGGGTCGGAGTTGTCGAGGAAACCGAATCGACTACGCCGCATCGAAGGCCGCGCTGATCACCTTCATCAAGTCGATCGCCTCGCACCTGGCCCGCAGGGGCGTCCGCGCCAACGTCGTCGCGCCCGGCCCCACCTGGACCGTCACGCCCGGCGGGACCTGCTTGTGCACGGAGAACTCGGGGGTGGGCTCGGTCGCTCCCTGGTGCTGCCGGGGCGCTTCGTCACCACGGCCGTTCTGCTGATCCCGCATGGGGGAGGCCCCCTTTCACGATCTTGGCCGTACGCCAGGTGCCCTCCGCGCCATGCCCGAAACGGGGCGAAAGTGGCTGCTTCAGCGTGTTCCGGCCCGGCCCCGTCACCATGGCCTTCGCGTGGCTGATCCCTTTCGCCCTGATTCGCGGAGGCGGCGCCGGGGAACCCGTGAGCAGTGATCGACAGGCCCGACGGTGATCGGCAGGCCACGGAGGCCGAGCCGTACGCCGACTGCCACGGCCTGCGCCTTTTGCACACAGGAGGACTCCATGCTGGACAACACGCTGCCGCTGCTCAGCCAGGGCTACGCGTGGCTCCCCGACCTGAGCCGCCGTCAGGGCCCGGGCGCGGTCCGTACCCGCTTGCTGGGCAAGCCGGTCATCGCGCTGCGCGGTCCCGCGGCCGTCGGGTTCTTCTACGACGAGGACCATGTACGCCGCCGGACGGCCCTGCCCGAACCCGTCCTGAGCACGCTCTTCGGCAAGGGCGCGGTGCACACCCTCGACGGCGAGGAGCACCGGCAGCGCAAGGCTGTCCTCGTGACGGTCCTCAAGGACACCGAGGGCGTCGCCGGACTGGCGCGTCACGTCGCCGAGGAATGGGAGCGGTCCTGCAAGGAGTGGGCCGACCGGCCCCGCGTCACGCTCTTCGACGAGCTGAGCGTCCTGATCACGCGCGCGGTGTGCGCATGGGCGGGCGTCCCCCTTCCGGAGTACCCCGAAGGTGAAGCGCGGCGGACCGCGCAGGACCTGGTGGCCATGGTCGACGGGTTCGCCACGGCCGGGCCGAGGCACTGGAAGGCCCGGCTCGCCCGGCAGCGTCAGGAGAAGCGGCTGGCCCGGCTGATCGAGGACCTCAGGTCGACGGGGCAGGAGCCCACGGCAAAGGCCGCGGACGGGGCCACGGACGCGGACGCGCAGCCGCCGTCCGTGGTGGCGGCCGTGGCGTTCCACCGCGACGCCGACGGCGAGCTGCTCGACCCGCGTACGGCCGCCGTAGAGGTCCTCAACATCATCCGGCCAACCGTCGCCGTCACCTGGTTCACGGTGTTCGGGGCACATGCCCTGCATCGCCACCCGGCCCTGCGGAAGCGGCTGGCCGCGCAGGACGAGGACTACGCGCGGGCGTTCGCCCACGAGGTGAGGCGCTTCTACCCCTTCGCGCCGTTCGTCGCCGGTCTCGCCCCCGCCGACATCGAATGGCACGGCGAGCCCATCGCCGAGGGCACGATGGTTCTCCTCGACCTGTACGGGCAGAACCACGACCCGCAGCTGTGGGACTCGCCGTACACGTTCGACCCCGAGCGCTTCACTGGACGCGAGCCCGGCCGCGACGAACTGGTTCCCCAGGGCGGCGGGGAGGTCTCCCAAGGACACCGCTGCCCGGGCGAGGACGTCACTCTCGCGGTGCTGAGCACCCTGCTCCCGCGCCTCGCGCGACTCGACTACGACGTCCCCGAGCAGGATCTGCGCATCCCGCTGAACCGCATGCCGACCAAGCCCCGCAGCGGCTTTGCCATCAGCGCGAAGGCCGAGCAAGAGAAAGGTACGCAGTGATGAGACGTGCGGCACTGTTCGATGTCGACGGAACACTGACCGACACCAACCACCTGCATGTGACCACGTGGTGGGAGGCGTTCCGCCAAGCGGGACAACAGGTCGCGATGCACGACATCCACCGGGCCATCGGCCTCGGCTCGACCGACCTCATCGCCCACCTGCTCGGCGAGGACCGCGACCACGACCGCGACGAGGAGATCAGCGCCGCGCACAGCACCCTGTACGGCACGTACTTCAACCGGCTGCCCGCGCTGGAGGGGGCGAGCGACCTGCTGCACGCACTGCACGACCGGGGGTGGCGCGTCGTCCTCGCGACCTCGGCGGGCGGGCGGGAGCTCGAGGCGCTGCGGCGGGCCATCGACGCCGACGACGTCATCGTCGGCATCGCGAGCGCGGACGACGTGTCCTCGGGCAAACCGGCCCCGGACCCCGTCCACCACGCCCTGGAGATCGCCGAATGCGCCCCGGACCAGGCGCTGTTCGTCGGTGACACCGTGTGGGACATGCGGGCGGCGTCCCGGGCGGGAGTACGCAGCATCGCGCTGCTCTCGGGAGGCATTCCCCGGGGCGACCTGGAGGCGGCCGGCGCCGCGGCCGTGTACGCGCATCCCGCCGAGCTGCTGAGCCGCCTGGACAGCGAGGTCCTCGCCGACAACGCCAACAACACCAACAACTAGGCGGGAGGGAAGAGGAGACCGGCCGGCCGCACCCCAATGCGGCCGGCCGGCGACGCGAGCGCCCGAAGGCCGTTCCGGCACCGCGCACCCCGCGTCCCGTGTGCCCCACGAGTGGAGAGGTATTCGCCCCGATCTCCTTGCCGACAGGGCTGTTTGGCCCCCCATACGCAGGGCAGGCGAACGTCGTGCTTCGGACCGGAGGCGCGTTCGCGGGAGCGGTGTGCTCACTCCTGGTGGATGCCTGACGCCGGGGCGCCCCGATTCTCGCGGTTACCAATAGGCGGCACCGTTGAGGAGCGATTCTGATGATTACCGACCTCACTGCATACTCCGCCGGTCGCCGTGCGGCGGGCCGGCACCCCCACAATGACGCACCGGACACCGCGGCGGAATTCGTCCGGCTCGCCACGCTCGAGGACGGCCCCGAGCGGGAACGTCTCTGCGAGGAGATCGTCGAGGCGTGGCTGCCCATGGCGCACCGCCTGGCGGGTCGTTACCGCAACAAGGGCGAGAGCCTCGAAGACCTGCGCCAGGTCGCCGCGATGGGCCTGGTCAAGGCCGTCAACCGGTACGAGCCCGGCCGCGGCGCCTTCGAGAGCTACGCCGTGCCCACCATCACCGGCGAACTGCGCAGGCACTTCCGCGACCGCATGTGGGACGTGCGGGTGCCCCGGCGCGTGCAGGACCTGCGCAACAAGGTCCGCGTCGCCCGCCGTGAACTCGTCGATCAGCCGGGCAGCGGTCCCGAGCCCGGCATCGCGGAGATCGCCGCGCACGCGGGACTGACCGAGGACGAGGTGCGGGACGGCATGCAGGCGATGGAGGGCTACAGCGCCCTCTCGCTGGACGCCGAGATCTCGTCCGCCGACCCCGACGGGTTCAGCCTCGCCGACACGCTCGGGGCGCCCGACGTGGCGTACGACATCATCACCGACCGGGAGGCGGCCAAGCAGGGGCTGCGGAAGCTGCCCGAGCGCGAGCGGACCATCCTGTACCTGCGCTTCTTCGAGGACATGACGCAGAGCCGGATAGCGGAGAAGCTCGGCATCTCCCAGATGCACGTCTCGCGCCTCATCAGCCGCAGCTGCGACCGCGTGCGCGCCGAGGCGGGCTACGCGACCTCCGAGACAGCGCGAGCAGCCTGACTCCCGCCTCCCGCCTCCTGCCTCCTGGTTCCGGTCCGGCCGTGACACATGGCTCGGCCCGTCCACCGATCCGGTGGACGGGCCGCTGCGCCGAACTGAGTTACAGGATCGCGCCCGGCGTGTAGGCCGCGGCCTCGGGGTGCTCCTTCAGCAGAGCCTCGATCCGCGCGACGACCGTGGCGACCTGGTCGCTCGCGGCGCCGGTGAAGGACAGCTTGTCGGCCATCAGCTCGTCCAACTGCGCGCGGTCCAGCGGGATACGGCTGTCCGCGGCGAGCTTGTCGAGCAGTTCGTTGCGCTCGGCGCCCTGCTCGCGCATGGCCAGCGCGGAGGCGACGGCGTTCTCCTTGATGGCCTCGTGGGCCTCCTCGCGGCCGACGCCCGCGCGCACCGACGCCATCAGGACCTTGGTGGTGGCGAGGAAGGGCAGGTAGCGGTCGAGCTCGCGCGCCACGACCGCGGGGAAGGCCCCGAACTCGTCGAGCACGGTCAGGAACGTCTCCAGGAGACCGTCGAGCGCGAAGAACGCGTCGGGCAGGGCGACCCGGCGTACGACGGAGCAGGAGACGTCACCCTCGTTCCACTGGTCGCCCGCCAGCTCCCCGGTCATCGACGCGTAGCCGCGCAGGATGACGGTGAGGCCGTTGACGCGCTCGCAGGAGCGGGTGTTCATCTTGTGCGGCATCGCGGACGAACCGACCTGGCCCGGCTTGAAGCCCTCGGTCACCAGCTCGTGGCCCGCCATCAGGCGGATCGTCTTGGCCAGCGAGGACGGCGCCGCGGCGACCTGCACCAGGGCGGTGACGACGTCGTAGTCGAGCGAGCGCGGGTAGACCTGCCCGACCGAGGTGAACGCGCTGTCGAAGCCCAGGTGTCCGGCGATGCGCTGCTCGAGCTCGGTGAGCTTGTCGGCGTCGCCGCCGAGCAGGTCGAGCATGTCCTGGGCCGTGCCGACCGGGCCCTTGATGCCGCGCAGCGGGTAGCGGCCGAGCAGCTCGTCCAGGCGGCGGTACGCGACGAGGAGCTCGTCGGCGCCGGTCGCGAAGCGCTTGCCCAGCGTCGTCGCCTGCGCGGCGACGTTGTGCGAGCGGCCCGCCATGACCAGCTCGGCGTACTCCCCGGCGAGCTTGCCGAGCCGGGCGAGGACCGCGACGGTACGGGAGCGGATCAGCTCGAGGGAGAGCCGGATCTGCAGCTGCTCGACGTTCTCGGTCAGGTCGCGCGAGGTCATGCCCTTGTGGACGTGCTCGTGCCCGGCGAGGGCGTTGAACTCCTCGATGCGGGCCTTCACGTCGTGGCGCGTGACCTTCTCGCGCTCGGCGATCGAGGCCAGGTCGACCTGGTCGAGCACGCGCTCGTAGTCGGCGATGGCGGCGTCCGGAACCTCGATCCCGAGGTCCTTCTGCGCGCGCAGCACGGCGAGCCAGAGCTGACGCTCCAGCTTCACCTTCTGCTCGGGCGACCAGAGGGTGGCGAGCTCGGCGGAGGCATAACGTCCGGCGAGGACGTTCGGGATACGGGGCTTTGCAGGCGCAGCAGTCACGTGCATGGATTCTACTGGGCATTAGTGCAGGCCAGCGCCACGCCCCCGTTCGTCGGAAGCTACGAGAGGGCGGAGTGGGTCGGTGTCCGGGCCCCGGCTAGGGGAGCGGGCCGTCGTAGGGGAGCAGGTCGGGGCGCTTGGGGGCGCGGCCGTCGCCGGAGGAGCGGCCCGTGAGGCGGCGGCCTATCCAGGGGCCGAGGTGCTGCCTGGCGAACCGGGCGTCGGCGATGCGGCGCATGGCCCAGCCCGGCGGTACGGCGGCGGGCAGCGGCGACTGCCAGTCGTCCTCCGGGTCGTACCCGAGCGCCTGCCAGACGGCCTCGGCGATCCTGCGGTGGCCCTCGGCCGTGGGGTGCAGCCGGTCCACGTCCCACAGGCGCTGGTCACCGAGGACGGCGGCGCCGTAGAGGTCCACGACCACCGCGCCGTGCCGGGAGGCGAGGTCGTCGACGTGTGTGTAGAGCTCCTCCATGCGCGGGCGGAACCGCTCCATCACCGGGCCGTTGCGGCCAGGGCTGCGCATCAGGACGAGCTGCTTGCAGGCGGGGGCGAGGCGTTCCACGGCTTCTTCGAGCAGGTCGCGGACGCGGTTCATGTCGCACTTGGGGCGCAGAGTGTCGTTGAGCCCGCCCACCAGGGTGATCACGTCGGCCTGCATGGCCGCCGCGATGTCGACCTGTTCGTCGACGATCTGGCCGATGAGCTTGCCCCGCACCGCGAGGTTCGCGTAGCGGAAGCCGGGGCTGTGTGCCGCCATCCGGCCGGCGAGGAGGTCGGCCCAGCCGCGGTAGCTGCCGTCGGGCAGGAGGTCCGACATGCCCTCGGTGAAGGAGTCGCCCACCGCGACGAGACTGGTGTAGTTGGCATTCATCTGCATGGCGGAAGCGATGGTATCTCGCCGGGGCGCGCTGTCGCAGGTGACAGCGGGCTTACCCGGCGCGCCCGGGCTCTGGGCAGCGGAGCGTGGCGGCGGTATGCCATAGGCGAGCCGTCGTCACGAGAGAGCGAGCCCGCCATGTGGACCGGAGCCTTCTGGAAGGCCACCGCGGAGCGTGCGGTCCGCACGTTCGCGCAGGCGCTGGCCGCCGTACTGGTCGCCGGGGCGACCAGCCTGCTGGACGTCCCGTGGGGCGCGGCCTTCGCGACGGCGGGCCTCGCCGCGGTCCTCGCCGTCCTGACCGCGATCGGCGCCGCGGAGGTCGGGGCGGCGGGCCCCGGCATCACCGAGCAGCCCACCGCTTCGGCGGGCGCCAAGGGAGCCAAGGGAGCCAAGGGCACTTAGGGCGCTTAGGGCGCCAAGGGCACACCAACGGAGCCAAGGGCACCAAGGGCGCGACGGACGTCGGGAAGCCCGCCCTCTGAGCGGCGCGGCGGAGGGCGGACAGGCCCTCCACCGCGGACCAGGGCTCAGGCGCCGGTCACACCGGCTGGCCGAAGAGCTCCTGCAGCACGTCCTCCATCGTGACCATTCCGGCGAGCCGGCCGTCGGAGCCGAGCACCGCCGCCACATGGGTACGGCTGCCGCGCATGGCGGTCAGCACGTCGTCCAGCGGCGTGGTCTCCCGCACCTGGGCGATCTTGCGCATGTCCGGCACCCGGAACGGCAGATCGCGCGGCGCCCGGTCCAGGGCGTCCTTGACGTGCAGATATCCGACGATGCGGCGGCCGTCGTCGACCACGGGGAAGCGCGAGAACCCGGACTCGGCCGAGAGCTGCTCCAACTGCTCCGGGGTGACGCCGACACGTGCGTAGACGACGTCCTCGAGCGGCAGGACCACGTCCCTGACCGGACGACGGCCCAGTTCGAGCGCGTCGTGCAGCCGCTCCTGCGCACGGTTGTCGATCAGACCCGCGTCTCCGGAGTCCTTGACCATGCGGGCGAGGTCGTCGTCGGAGAAGCTCGCCGACACCTCGTCCTTGGCCTCGACGTGCAGCAGCTTCAGCAGGCCGTTGGCGAACGCGTTGATCGCGAAGATCACCGGGCGCAGCGCCCGCGCCAGCGCCACCAGCGGCGGGCCGAGGAGCAGCGCCGAGCGCACCGGCTCCGCGAGCGCGATGTTCTTCGGGATCATCTCGCCGAGCAGCATGTGCAGATAGGTCGCGAGGACCAGCGCGATGACGAACGAGATCGGGTGGACCAGGCCGTGCGGCACGCCCACCGCGTCGAACGCCGGCTCCAGGAGATGCGCGATGGCCGGCTCCGCGACGATACCGAGGACGAGGGTGCACAGCGTGATGCCCAGCTGTGCCGCCGCGAGCAGCGCCGAGACGTGCTGCAGTCCCCACATCACGCTCTTGGCGCGCTTGTTGCCCTCCTCCGCGTGCGGCTCGATCTGGCTGCGGCGTACGGAGATGAGCGCGAACTCGGCGCCCACGAAGAAGGCGTTGACGACGAGCGTCGCCAGACCGATCAGCAGCTGGATGGCGATCATCGGGCGTCCCTCTCGTGGTCGCGGTCGTCGTGGGCGGCGTGGTCTCCGGGAAGCGGCGGCGCGTGCAGCAGTACGCGGGCGGCGCGCCGGCCCGACGCGTCGACGACGTCGAGCCGCCAGCCGCCCACATCGACGGTGTCACCGACGGCGGGGATGCGGCCGAGCTCCGTGGCGACGAGCCCGGCGAGCGTCTCGTACGGCCCGTCGGGCACCCGCAGGCCGACCCGCGCGAGCTGGTCGGTGCGGGCCGCGCCGTCGGCGGAGTACAGCGTCCTGCCGTCGTCGTCGGTGCCCGCGAGGGCGATGTCGGACGTCTCGTGCGGGTCGTGCTCGTCCCGCACCTCGCCGACGACCTCCTCGACGATGTCCTCCAGGGTGGCGACCCCGGCGGTACCGCCGTACTCGTCGATGACCACGGCCATCGTGCGCTTGCCGGAGAGCCGGTCGAGGAGCCGGTCCACGGTGAGCGTCTCCGGTACGAGGAGGGGCTCACGCATCAGCTCGGCGACGGAGACGCGGTGCCTGCGCTCGGCGGGCACGGTGAGCACGTCCTTGATGTGGGCGACGCCGACGACCGTGTCGAGGTTCCCGCGGTACACGGGGAAACGGGAGAGACCCGTGGCGCGTGTGGCGTTGGCGACGTCCTCGCACGTGGCGTGCACGTCGAGGGCCATGACCTGGACGCGGGGCGTCATCACGTTCTCCGCGGTGAGGTCGGCGAGGTTCAGCGTGCGCACGAACAGTTCGGCGGTGTCCGCCTCCAGGGCGCCCTCCTTGGCGGAGTGGCGGGCCAGCGCCACCAGCTCCTTGGGGCCGCGCGCCGAGGCGAGCTCCTCGGTGGGCTCGATGCCGAAGCGGCGTACGGAACGGTTCGCGGTGTTGTTCAGATGCGCGATGAACGGCCGGAACGCGGCGCTGAACAGGCGCTGGGGCGTCGCCACCCGCTTGGCGACAGCCAGCGGAGAGGAGATCGCCCAGTTCTTCGGGACCAGCTCGCCGATGACCATCAGGAAGACCGTCGAGAGGGCCGTTCCGATGACCAGGGCGATGGAGGAGGCCGCGGACGCGGGGACGCCCAGGCCGCGCAGCGGGCCCGCGATCAGCTTCGCGATGGACGGCTCGGAGAGCATGCCGACCACCAGGTTGGTGACGGTGATGCCGAGCTGCGCGCCCGAGAGCTGGAAGGTGAGGTTCTTGACGGCTTTGAGGGCGCCTGCGGCGCCGCGCTCGCCGCGCTCGACGGCCCGCTCGAGCTCGCTGCGCTCGACCGTCGTGAGGGAGAACTCCGCGGCGACGAACACGCCGCACGCCAGGCAGAGCAGCACCGCCACGAGGAGCAGGAGCACTTCGGTCATCGGGTCACCTCCGTCCCATGATCGGACAGGAGCGGGAGGAGTGCGCGATGTCGGGTACTGGGAGGCTCGCCCATGGGCGGACGCTCACACCTTTCATTCGGATACGAGTGGTGCGTCCATGGTAAAGGATCAGCAAAGCACTCGAACCTCTGTCGGGATAGCACTCGAACCTCTGTCTGGGTCTGCCGGTCTGCCGGTCTGCCGGGATCTACCCGGTTACCCGGCAGGGAGTGGTTTCACCCAGCGGCTCCACTGCGGTTCGGGGGCGTAGCCGGCCGCGCGCCATGCGTGGTGGGCGAGAGCGTTGCGGTCCAGGACCATGGCGTCGCCGCGGCGCCCCCCGAGCCGCACGAACCGCTCCTCCGCGGCGGCCAGTAGCGCGGATCCCACGCCGCGACGGCGGTGCCCCGGGTGCACGGCGAGGCGGTACAGGTGGCAGCGCCAGCCGTCGAAGCCCGCGATGACCGTGCCGACGAGCTCGCCGTCACGCTCCGCGAGGACCAGTGCCTCGGGGTCACGGGCGACGAGCCGCTCCACTCCGGAGCGGTCGTCGCTGATGCTCGTGCCCTCGGCGGCCGCCTTCCAGAAGGCGAGCACCGCGTCGAGGTCCCCGGGCGTCGCGGCCCGCACATGAAGATCGTCCGTCTGCGGATGAAGATCGCTCATGCGGGCATCCCATCATCGGCCGGAGCCCCGGTGCCCGGGATTTCAGGATGCGGACGCCGGGGGAGCGGCCGTCGTCAACTGTCGGCGAGTTCCTCGATGACGGGTCCGAACACCTCGAAATAGGGCTCCAGGATCGTGATGTACGAGAAGCCGTACCGCTCCCGCTGGGCGCGCAGCTGGTCGGCGATCTGGCGGACGGTGCCTATGAGCAGGAGCGGGAGGTCGAGTGCCGCGTCCTCGGTGAGGTGCGGAAGGTACTCGAGGACGGGCCGGACCGCGGCGCGCCGGTCGCCCGTCACCTCGACCAGCTGGACCAGCAGGTTCAGCTCGGCCGGTACGGGCCGGCCCGCGGCGAAGCGGTGGTAGGCGGCGACCCGCTCGTCCAGCTCGGCGGGCGAGAGGTGGCGCATCTTCCCGCTCGCGTCCCCCGGGATCGCCCGGGCGCCGGTGAACGCCGCGATGTCGGCGTGGTCGGCGGCCAGCTTCAGCATGCGGTCGCCGTTGCCGCCGACCAGCAGCGGCGGGCGGGGCTTCTGCACCGGCTGCGGCTGGTGCTCCTCGGAGCCGAGGAGCCTTGCCAACTCCTCGGTCGTGCGCAGCAGATGGCTCACGCGCTCGCCCGGCGAGCCCCAGGGCAGGCCCGCCGCGTCGTGCTCCGGCTTGACGTAGCCCGTGCCGAGCCCCAGTTCCAGCCGGCCGCCGGTGAGCGCGTCCGCCGTGGCGACCTCGCGGGCGAGGAGCGCGGGGTTCCAGA
This sequence comes from Streptomyces sp. NPDC093510, assembly GCF_040683555.1. Classification (NCBI taxonomy): domain Bacteria; kingdom Bacillati; phylum Actinomycetota; class Actinomycetes; order Kitasatosporales; family Streptomycetaceae; genus Streptomyces; species Streptomyces sp. NPDC093510. The sequence continues at coordinate 12,533 of NZ_JBFBEE010000038.1, read as the reverse complement.
ATCCGGCGTTCAGTACGAAGGTGCCGACCCTCGGACGTTCGGTGGCGTCGGCGGCCGCGACGAGCGCGGGGAACGGTGCGGGCATGCCCAGGTGGTCGGGGACGAGGATCACGTCGTAGCCGAGCTCTTCCGCCTTGCGGCACTTCCTGCGCCACTCGTCCCCTGCCGCAGGGGTGACCATGTTGACACCGAAGCGGAACGGCCGATTCATGAATTCTCCTCCTGTGCCGTGCACTTGGCTGCCCGCACAGGCAGACACGGATGTCCGTCCATCACTCGTGCGCGATGGCCGCCAGCACATTCATGCGCGATGCGCGCAGCGCGGGCAGCAGCGCCGCCGCGAGCCCGACGACCACCGAGCCGATCACCACCGCGACGATCGTCGTCCAGGGAAACGCCAGCTCCTTCATGCCCTGCAACGCGAGCACCTGCTGCACGGCGACACCCCAGACCAGGCCGAGCGCCAGCCCGAGCAGCGCCCCGAACACCGCGATCACCACCGACTCCAGACGGATCATCCGGCGCAACTGGCGCCGCCCGAGGCCGATGGCGCGCAGCAGGCCGATCTCCCTGGTGCGCTCCACGACGGAGAGGGCAAGGGTGTTGACCACGCCGAGGACCGCGATGACGATCGCGAGGCCGAGGAGGGCGTAGACGAGGTAGAGCATCACGGCGATCTGCTGCCGTATCAGTTCCTTGTAGTCGGCCTGGTCACGCACCTGCACCTGCGGGTACGGATCGAGGGTCTTCTCCAGGCGCTCGCGCAGGGTGTCCGCGTCCGTGCCCGGCGCGGCGTTCACGAAGAGCGCGGAGTCCTGTCCGCCCGGCACGTACTTGTCGACCGTCTTGAATCCGAGGAAGAGCCCGCCCTCGACGCCGAAGCCCTCCGGTGAGTCCTGGTCGGTGAGCGCGCCGACCGTCAGCTTCGTCTCGCGCCCGCCCGGGAACGTCGCGGGCAGCGCGTCACCGATCCGCACCTCGTGCTTCTGGGCGAAGTCCTTGTCCATGCCGATCCGGCCGGCCGCGAGCGCGGCGCGCGAACTGCCCTGCGCGTACGTGACCTTGGCGACGTCGTCGAGCCGCGGATCGTAACCGGCGGCGGTCGACTCGACGTTCTTGCCGTCGGGCAGCGCCAGTTCGATGGGGGTGAAGCGCTGGCGTACGACCAGGCCGGCGCCGTCGGTGTCCTCGACCTTCCCGGTGATCTCCGGCGAGAACGGCAGGAAGTTGCTGTTCTGGACGACGAAGTCCGCGCCGAGCGTCTTGTCGATCTGCCGGTCGAACGACTTCGTCATCGACGCGCTGGCCACCGAGAGGCCGCCGACCAGCGCGAGGCCCACCATGAGCGCGGCCGCCGTGGCACCCGTGCGGCGGGGGTTGCGCAGCGCGTTGCGCTGGCTCATTCGGCCCACCGAGCCGAAGACCGCGGGGAACGCGCCGCCGAGGACCCGGATCACCGGGCGCACGAGAAGTGGCCCCGCGATGACCGTGGCGATCAGCGTCAGGACGATCCCGAACCCCAGCAGTGAGGCGGCCGACGAGGTCTCCTTCGCGGTCGCGCAGCCCACCAGCGCGGCGGCACCGGCCGCCCCGACGACGGCGCCGACGGCGGCCCGCACCTTCAACGGCCGCCCCACCCCGGCGATCTCGGCGTCGGCGAGCGCCGCCATCGGCGAGACGTGCGCGGCTCGTCGGGCCGGGAGGTACGCCGCGACGAAGGTGACGCCGACCCCGACGACGTAGGAGACGACGGGAGTCGCCCACCCGACGACCATCTCCGTGGACTTCAGGTTCATCCCGAGCAGGCCCATCAGCTCGATCAGAGCGAGGGCCAGCCCGATGCCCGCGGCGAGCCCGAGCGTCGAGCCGACCAGGCCGAGCAGCAGCGCCTCGAAGAGCACGGAGCGGCGCACCTGCTTGCGGTCGGCGCCGAGCGCGCGCAGCAGGCCGAGTTCGCGGGTGCGCTGGGCGATGAGCATCGAGAAGGTGTTGACGATCAGGAAGACGCCCACGAGCACGGCGACACCGGCGAAGCCGAGCATCACGTACTTGATGACGTCCAGGAAGCCGCCGAGCTCGGACGCCGCCGACTCGGCCTGCTCGTCGGCGGTCTCCAGGTCGTATCCGGAGCCCAGTTCGGCGGCGACACGGCGTTTGAGCGTCGTGTCGCCGACGCCCTCGGCGGCCGTCACGGAGATGCTCGTGGCCACGTCCTTCGAGCCGAGGAGCTCGCGCTGGGCGGTCGGTGTGTCCAGGTAGACGAGGGCGGCGCCGGGGTTGGTGGTGGTGAACGTGGCGATGCCGACGACCTCGACCTCGAACGACCCGGGGCGCGCGAGAACGGTGAGGGTGTCCCCGATCTCCACGTCCTTCTTGTCGGCGGTGTCCGCGTCGATCATGGCCTGTCCCGCACCGCGCGGGGCACGCCCGGAAGTGAGCTCCACGGGGCTGCGGTCGGTGGGGTACCAGTTGGTGGCGACGGTGGGCGCGCCGGTCGTGGACCCCACGGATTCGTTGTCGCGGTCGACGACGGTGATGTTCTCGACGGACGCGTCGATGTGCGTGTCCGCGACGCCCGCGACCCCTGCGACCCGCTCCTTCAGGCTCGCGGGCACCGTCGGGGTCTGCCCGGAGGGCACCGCCTCGTCGAGGTCCTCCTTCGGGGCCACCGTCACATCGGCCGACGTGGAGGCGAACAGACGGTCGAAGGTGCGCGTGACCGTGTCCGAGAAGATCAGACTGCCCGCCACGAACGCGACGGAGAGGACGACGGCCAGCGCGGACAGCGCGAGTCGGCCCTTGTGCGCGAGGAAACTCCTGAGTGTCGCTTTCAGCACCGAGGCCCCCGGCTCAGCTCTGCTCGGACGGTTTGTCGGAGGGCGCCGGCGCTCCTGGGTCCACCGCGTGCGCTCCTGGGTCCACCGCGTGCGCGCCCGGGGCCACCGCGTGCAGGGCGTCGAACCGTTTCATGCGTTCGAGCACCGCCTCCGCGGTCGGCCGCTCCATGTCGTCCACGATCCGCCCGTCCCCGAGGAAGACCACCAGGTCGGAGTGGGCGGCGGCACCGGGATCGTGGGTCACCATCACGACGGTCTGGCCGAGCTGGTCCACCGCCTCGCGCAGGAAGCCGAGGACTTCAAGCCCGGCCCGTGAGTCGAGGTTGCCCGTCGGCTCGTCGGCGAAGATCAGCTCCGGCTTGGCGGCGAGCGCCCGCGCGCAGGCCACCCGCTGCTGCTGCCCGCCGGACAGCTGCGCGGGACGGTGCTTGAGCCGGTCCCGCAGCCCCAGTGTGTCGATGACGTGCTCCAGCCAGTCGTGGTCCGGCCGCTGCCCGGCGATGTCCATCGGGAGCGTCATGTTCTCCAGGGCGTTGAGCGTCGGGATGAGGTTGAAGGACTGGAACATGAAGCCGATCCGGTCGCGCCGCAGCCGGGTCAGCTCCCGCTCCTTGAGGCCGGTGATCTCCGTGTCGCCGAGCCACACCTGGCCCGCGGAGACGCTGTCGAGCCCGGCCAGGCAGTGCATCAGGGTGGACTTTCCCGAGCCGGAAGGGCCCATGACGGCTGTGAAGCGCTCGCGCGTGATGTCCACGTCGACCGAGTCGAGGGCGAGCACGGTCGTCTCGCCCGAGCCGTACGCCTTGGTGAGGCCGCGGGCGCGCGCGGCGACACCGGCGGGCCCCGAGCGGCCCGTGGACGGTGCCGAAGCAGGTGTGGACAAGGCGGCCTCCTGGGTTGTGGCCGTTCCAACTCCCGTGACCCCGCCGAGAGTAGTGGGGTCGCCCGGGTGTCCGGTATCCCTCCGAGGTCGCGCCCCGAAACGCATGTAAGGGGCAGGGGACAGGCGCTCTTGTCGTGCTAGCACCCCGGCGCTAGCTTGACGGTATGGCGAAGACACAGCTGAACGTGCGGGTGGACGAGGACACCGCCCGGGCCGCGCGGGAACGCGCCCTGGCCCGCGGCATGAGCGTCAACCGCTACATCGAAGAACTGGTCAAACAGGACGCCGGCGAGGTCGGCCACACCTTCGTCGAAGCCGCCGCCGACTTCATGAAGCAGTACGAGTCCGTGTTCGCCGAGGAGTTCGGCGTCGAGCGCGAGGGCAGCCGCCCGGTGCGTGAAGGTCGCTGCTGAGCCGTTGGACCTCAGAATCGACCTTGCCTGGCTCCTGATGATCGCCGAACACAAGACGCCCGGAGACCCGCAGGTCACCGACTGGGGCGCGCTCGTCGCCGCCGTCAGCAGACACGAGGCGGAGATATTCGGGATGCCCGTCTACGAGACGCCGCACGACCGCGCGGCGGCGCTCCTCCAACTTCTGCTCCACATCCCCGCGCTCGAACGCTCCAACGCGCTCTTCGCCTCCTCCGTCGCCTACGCCTACCTCGTCTCCAGCGGCCTGAAGGTCGTCACCTCGCCCGAGCAGGTGCGCGACCTCGCCCGTCTGGTGAAGGAGGACGGCGCGAGCGTGCACGCCATCGCGGACCAGCTGCGCCAGTGGAGCCTGTGAGCGGGCTCGTCCTGGCCGCGGCCGACGACGACCGCCGGAGCCGACGACGGCCGCCGGAGCCGACGAGGACCGCGAAAAAGGGAAAGGCAAGGAGAGACCTCTCCTTGCCACTCTCAACATATAGCGCACAGGGGGGCTTGCCACAAGGCCCGGGGCAGGCCGCAGAATCATCGGCCGAGGCCACCACCTGCGTAAACGGTGGCCCGACACATTCATGTGGTTGTCGATGTACAGGGGACGCGGTGAGGTCGAACCAGTGGTGGAGCCGACGGGCAGACTCGTCGGAGTATGTGGTGGACCTCCAAGAGGCCGACGCGACGCAGTCGGCGGTCGTCGGCGGCAAGGGCGCCCACCTGGGCGAGCTCTCACGGATCGAGGGCGTCCGAGTGCCCGATGGCTTCTGCGTGACGACGAACGCCTTCCTGAGGGCCATGGCGGGGGCGCCGTCGCTCGGCGATCGGCTCGATGAGCTGGCGGGCCTGGACCCGGACGACCGCGAGGGCATCCGTACGCTCAGCGCGCGCATCCGTCAGGCCATCGAAGAGATCGCCGTGCCGGGCGAGGTCACGGCGGCGATCACCCGCGCGCTCGCCCGCCTCGGCGAACAGAGCGCCTGTGCCGTCCGGTCGAGCGCGACGGCGGAGGACCTGCCGACGGCGTCCTTCGCCGGGCAGCAGGACACGTATCTGAACATCATGGGGCCGACGGCGATCCTCCGGCACGTCAGCCGGTGCTGGGCCTCGCTGTTCACCGAGCGGGCCGTGACGTACCGGCAGCGGAACGGCATCGATCACCGCACGGTCCACATGGCCGTGGTCGTGCAGCGGATGGTCTTCCCGCACGCGGCCGGCATCCTGTTCACGGCCGACCCGGTCACGGGCAACCGGAAGGTCGCCACGGTGGACGCCGGCTTCGGACTCGGCGAGGCCCTGGTCTCCGGCCTGGTGAACCCGGACGTCTTCAGGGTGCGGGAGGACGAGGTCGTCGCCAGGACGATCGCCGCCAAGCAGCGTGCCGTGCAAGCCCTGCCCACCGGCGGTACGCGGGAGGTGGCGGTCGACCCGCGGCGGCAGGAGCAGCCCGCGCTGACGGACGCGCAGGCCCTGCGTCTCGTGCGGCTCGGGCGGCGGATCGAAGCGCACTTCGGTCGCCCGCAGGACATCGAATGGTGCCTGGCCGACGACGACTTCCAGATCGTGCAGAGCCGGCCCATCACCACGCTGTTCCCCATCCCGGAGGCCGACGACGGGGAGAACCACGTCTACGTCTCCGTCGGCCATCAGCAGATGATGACCGACCCCATGAAGCCCCTGGGCCTCTCCATGTGGCGGCTGACGGCGATGGTTCCGATGCACGAGGCGGGCGGAAGGCTGTTCGTCGACACCGCCCGGCGGCTGGCCTCGCCGACGGCCCGCGCCGGCCTCCTGGACCTCATCGGCAGAGGCGATCCGCTGACCAGGGACGCCCTGGAGAGCGTCCTCGACCGCGAGGACTTCGTTCTCTCGCCGCCACCACCGTCGGACCCGCCTCCGGGCGCGCCGCCGGCCGACGGCCCGCCCGCCCCGATCGAGACCGATCCGGCCGTCGTCACGGAACTCATCGAGCGCAGTCAGGTGTCCATCGCCGCCTTGCGGCGCGAGATCCGGACGAAGAGCGGACCGGCTCTGTTCGACTTCCTGCTGGAGGCCTTCGAGGAGCACAAGCGCGTGCTCATGGACCCGCTGAGCTCTCAGGCGATCTTGGCGGGGATGGAGGCCACCTGGTGGCTCAACGACAAGCTGCTGGACTGGCTGGGCGAGAAGAACGCCGCTGACGCGCTCACGCTGTCCGCCCCGGCCAACATCACGTCGGAGATGGGACTCGAGCTGCTCGATGTCGCGGACGTGATCCGCCCGCATCGGGAGGTCGTGGCGTTCCTGCGAGGCGTCGAGGACGAGGACTTCCTGGACGAGCTGGCCAAGCTCCCGGGCGGAACCGAGGCGCGCGACGCGATCGAGAGCTACCTCGACCGGTACGGCATGCGCTGCGTCGCCGAGATCGACATCACGAGACCGCGTTGGCGCGAGCGCCCCGACACGCTCGTGCCCGCGATCCTCGACAACGTCAGGAACTTCGGACCGGGCGCCGCCGAGCGACGCTTCGAGCAAGGGCGGCAGAAGGCGCAGCAGAAGGAGCGGGATGTGCTGTCACGGCTGCGGGCCCTGCCGGACGGGGACCGGAAAGCCGACGAGACCAAGCGGATGATCGACCGGGTCAGAACCTTCATCGGCTACCGCGAGTACCCGAAGTACCACATCGTCAGCCGCTACGACGTCTACAAGCAGGCCCTGCTGGAGGAGGCCGAGCGCCTCGTACGGGCAGGTGTGCTCTCCCGCAGGGAGGACATCTTCTACCTGACCTTCCAGGAGCTCCGCGACGTCGTGCGCTCGCACCGGGTGGACGGCCGGCTGATCGAGCGGCGCAAGGAGGCGTTCCGGTCGTACCACGCCCTCACGCCGCCCCGAGTGCTCACCTCCGACGGTGAGGCCCTCACCGGGTCGTACCGGCGCGACGACGTGCCGGCGGGCGCCCTGACCGGCCTGGCGGTCTCCGCCGGGACCATCGAGGGAAGGGCCCGCGTCATCGTCGACATGGCGGACGCCGATCTCGAATCGGGCGACATCCTGGTCACGGCCTTCACCGACCCCAGCTGGTCGCCGCTGTTCGTCGGGATCGCGGGTCTGGTGACGGAGGTGGGCGGCCTGATGACCCATGGCGCGGTGATCGCCCGGGAGTACGGCCTGCCGGCCGTCGTGGGCGTGGAGCAGGCCACCCGCCTGATCCGGGACGGGCAGCGGATCCGCGTGCACGGAACCGAAGGGTACGTCGAGATCCTGTCCTGACCGGCACCGTCGGCCCGGCCGTCGTCCGGCGGCGGTCGGGCCGACGAGCCGATGAGGTGGCCGCTGCCACAGGCTCTCAGTCGGTGGTGTCGGGCCGGTGTGCCGTCCCGAGCACACAGAACGACGTCGGCAGGCGCGGTCCCTTCGCGGGCACCAGGAACCGCCGGTGCGCGCCGAGTTCGAACCCCGCCTCGGAGAGGGCGGTCAGTGGCTCCCGCGCGACATGACAGCCGCCGAACAGCGGCGGCCACACCGTGCGGTCCAGGACGCGCTGGGTGGTCGCCATCAATGCTCCCGGTGCCCGGCCGTGCTCGAAGAACCGGAGCTCGCCCCCCGGCCGCAGCACCCGCCGCAGCTCGCCCAGCGCCCGCGGTACGTCCCGCACGCTGCACAGCACGAGCGAGACGACGGCCGCGTCGAACGCCTCGCTCTTGACGGGCAGCGCCTCTGCCGCGCCCGGCACGACGTCCACCGGCACGTCCGCCCGCAGGGCCGCGGACACCGCGAGGCGCCGCAGGACGCGCTCCGGTTCGATCGCCACGACTTCGGAGACCGCGCCCGGGTAGTGCGCGAAGTTGAGACCGTTGCCCGCGCCGACCTCGATGACCCGGCCGGAGAGACCGGCGAGCAGCTCCCGCCGATGAGCACCGATCATGGGTTCGGCGGCCACGCTCTGACGGGCGTAGAACCGGGCGAAGACGGGGTGGTGCACGACGGCCCGTGGCACGGGCTTGGCGGAGCGCGGCGGCATGGGACCTCCTCGGCGGAGCGAGCGGATACCGCCATGGTGCCCCGGCGCCGGGGCGTACGCCCCCAGCAGGTCCGCCCGCCCCACCACATCACCCCGCGAGCCGCACCCTCAGCCCACCCACGCCCCCGGCGCCTCCCGCTCCCCGAACGCCGCCGCATCCCACGTGCCGCCGAGCTCCGGGCCGAGCCAACTCCCGGCCGCAGAACGGAAGTCGGGGCCTTCGAGACAGCCGGCGCCCGCCGGGACCGCGCCGAGCAGGGGGCTTCCCGCGTCCTTCGGAAGGTCCGCGAGGTTGCAGCGGGAGGCCAGGTCGGGGGCGGCCGGCCAGCTGCCGATCAGGGGGCCCAGCAGGCGCACGCCGCGCGCCCGCAGCGCCTCCGCCGTCAGCGCCGTCGAGTTGAGCGTGCCGAGGCCCGCCGAGACGACCATCAGCACCGGCGCGTCCAGGAGCCGTGCCGCGTCCGCGAGGGTGCCGCCCTCGTCGTCGAGGCGCACGAGCAGCCCGCCCGCCCCCTCGACGAGGACCAGGTCATGCTCGGTGGCGAGCTTCCCCGCCGCGTCGGCCACGTCCTGCGGGTGGACCTGCGCGAGGCCGGACCGCCGCGCCGCGACGTCCGGCGCCAACGGCTCGGGGTAGCGCGCGAGTTCGAGCGTGGTGACGCCGTCCCCCGCGAGCCGCGCCACCTCCTGCGCGTCGCCGGGTCCGCCCGGCCCGACACCGGTCTGCGCCGGCTTGAGCACGGCGACGCTGCGCCCGGCCGCGAGGGCCACGGCAGCCACCGCGGCCGTCGTCACCGTCTTGCCGATCTCCGTGCCCGTACCGGACACCACGATCACTGTCACGTCAGCCCTCCTTCGCCGCCACGCACACCGCGCGCGCGATCCGTGCCACGTCGTCGTCGCCCGTGATGAACGGCGGCATCGTGTAGATCAGGTCGCGGAACGGTCGCACCCACACGCCCTCGCGCACCGCCGCCCGCGTGGCCGCCGCCATGTCCACCGGATGATCGAGCTGTACGACGCCGATCGCCCCGAGGACACGGACGTCCCGCACCGAGGGGAGGGCGGCCGCCTCGGCAAGACCGTCCCGCAGCCCCGACTCGATGCGTTTGACCTCGGTCCGCCAGTCCTGCCCGAGCAGCAGGTCGATCGAGGCGCCGGCCACCGCGGCGGCCAGCGGATTGCCCATGAACGTTGGCCCGTGCGCCAGGACCGGCACCTCGCCCCGCGAGATCCCGTCGGCGACGCGCGGCGTGCAGAGCGTCGCAGCCATCGACAGATAGCCGCCGGTCAGCGCCTTGCCCACGCACATCACATCGGGCGTGACACCCGCATGGTCGGCCGCGAACAGCTGGCCCGTGCGGCCGAAACCGGTGGCGATCTCGTCGAACACCAGAAGCACGTCGTGGGCGTCGCACGCCTCCCGCAGGACGCGGAGGTAGCCGGGGGAGTGGAACCGCATCCCGCCGGCCCCCTGCACGACGGGCTCGACGATCACGCCGGCGAGTTCGTGGGCATGCCGCCCGATGAGCTCATGGAGGTGCTCGGCGTACGACTCCTCGTACGTGTCGAAGCCGTCCGGCGGCGCGTCCGCGAACACCTGCCGCGGCAGGACGCCCTGCCACAGCTCGTGCATGCCCCCTTCGGGGTCGCACACGGCCATCGGCTGCCAGGTGTCGCCGTGGTAGCCGCCGCGCCACGTCAGCATCCGCCGCTTCTCGGGGCGGCCGAGCGAGCGCCAGTGCTGGAGGCACATCTTGACCGCGACCTCGACCGAGACCGAGCCCGAGTCGGAGAGGAAGACGTGCTCCAGGCCGTCGGGCGCCATGTCGACAAGGCGTTTGGCGAGCGCGACGGCGGGTTCATGCGTGAGCCCGCCGAACATCACGTGGCTCATGCGGTCGAGCTGGCCGCGCACGGCGTCGTTGAGGACGGGGTGGTTGTACCCGTGGATCGCCGACCACCAGGACGACATGCCGTCGATCAGCTCGGTGCCGCCGTCCGCCAGGCGCATGCGGACGCCGCTCGCGGATTCGACGACCAGAGGTTCCTGGCGGCCCGGCATGGGGCCATAGGGGTGCCAGACGTGCTGTCGATCGAGCGCGAGCAGGTCCGCCGTGGACAGGTCAGGCATTGGGGGCCAGGTCCGTTCCCGCGCCCCGGCGGCGTACTGCCACCAGGTCCGTACGTGCCTCGTTCGCATCGGCCAGGGGCTCGGCCAGGGGCTCGGCCACCGGCTCGGCGGCGGGCTCCGCCGACCCGCAGGGGCCGCATCCGCCGCCCTCGTGCGAACCGCAGCCGCCGTCTCCGCTCGCGTGCGAGCCGCAGCCCGCCGCGGCGGCCGCGTCGGCCCGGTGCCGCGGCAGCGTCACCTGGTCCGTGCCCTCGACCTCGAAACCGGCGTCCGCGATCATGTCCAGGTCGGCCTGGCCGGCCTGGCCTTCGCTGGTCAGGTAGTCGCCGAGGAAGATGGAGTTGGCGATGTTCAGGGCGAGCGGCTGCATCGAGCGCAGATGGACCTCGCGGCCGCCCGCGATGCGCACCTCGATGTCAGGGCAGACGAAACGGACCATCGCGAGGATGCGCAGACAGCGCTGCGGCGTGAGGTTCCACTCCTTGGCCAGCGGCGTGCCCTCGAACGGGATCAGGAAGTTCACCGGCACGGAGTCCGGGTCGAGCTCGCGCAGCGAGAAGACGACGTCGACCAGGTCCTCGTCCTTCTCGCCCATGCCCGCGATCAGCCCCGAGCAGGCGGAGAGCCCCGCCGCGTGGGCCTTCTGGACGGTGTCGACGCGGTCGGCGTACGTGTGCGTCTTCGTGATGTCCGCGTACGTCGCCTCCGAGGTGTTGAGGTTGTGGTTGTACGCGTCGGCGCCCGCGCCCCTCAGCCGCTCGGCCTGCCCGTCCGAGAGCAGGCCGAGGCAGGCACACACCTCGACGCCCTCGTTCTGCTCCTTGACCGCCGCGATGGTCTGCGCGACACGGTCGACGTCACGGTCCGTCGGGCCGCGGCCGCTGGCGACCAGACAGACCCGCTTGGCGCCGCCCGCGACCCCGGCCGCCGCGGCCTGAGAGGCCTCGTCGGGCTTCAGCCAGGTGTACTTGAGGATCTCGGCCTTAGAACCGAGGCGCTGCGAACAGTACGAGCAGTCCTCGGGGCACAGGCCCGACTTGAGGTTGACCAGATAGTTGAGTTTCACCCGTCGCCCGAACCACTGCCGCCGCACCTTCCCGGCGGCGGCCACTACGTCCAGGAGATCGTCGTCGGAGGTGGCCAGGACGGCCAGCGCCTCTTCTCGGGTCGGCAGTTCGCGCCGAAGCCCCTTGTCCACCAGCGTGTTCAGCAGGTCCATGGCGCTGATCCTTACGCACGGCAGCCTCCCTGGCCAAGGAGAGTTCGCACAACAGAAACGGTTTGAGGTGTGGGTATTGCCACACCCTGGCCAGGTGGCACGGCGACTAAGGTCTGTGCAATGTCTACAAACAGGCACCCCGCGACGGGCGCGTCCACCACACCGGGCAGAGCTTCGGACAACGTGCTCGAGGACGCATCGAGCGCCGCCTTCGGCTGGCTCGACGAGCAGGCGCGGCTGCGTGCGGACGCCGGGCTCGTCCGCGTTCTGCGCCCGCGCCCCGCCGGTCCGGACGGCCTCCTCGATCTGGCGGGAAACGACTACCTCGGCCTGACCCGGCACCCCGAGGTCACCGAGGGCGCGGCGGCCGCGGCCCGGCGCTGGGGCGGCGGCGCCACCGGTTCCCGGCTCGTCACCGGCTCCACGGAGCTGCACGCCGAACTGGAGCGTGAGCTCGCCGGTTTCTGCGGCTTCGAGGCGGCGCTCGTCTTCTCCTCCGGCTACGCGGCGAACCTCGCCGCCGTCACCGCGCTCGCCCCGCACGGTTCGCTGATCGTCTCCGACGCGGGCAACCACGCCTCGCTGATCGACGGGTGCCGGCTCGCGCGCGGGACGACGCAGGTCGTGCCGCACGCCGACCCCGAAGCGGTCCGCAAGACCCTTGACGCCCACGGCGGCCCCGCCGTCATCGTGTCCGACTCGGTGTTCTCGGTGGACGGCGACATGGCACCGCTCACCGAACTGGCCGCGGTCTGCCGGGAGTTCGGTGCCGGACTGATCATCGACGACGCCCATGGGCTCGGCGTGCTCGGCGACGGCGGCCGGGGAGCCCCCAGCGCGGCCGGGCTCGCGGGCGCCGGCGACACCGTGGTCACCCTCACCCTCTCCAAGTCGCTGGGCAGCCAGGGCGGCGCCGTACTCGGCCCCGCCAAGGTCATCGAGCACCTGGTGAACGCCGCGCGCACCTTCATCTTCGACACCGGCCTCGCGCCCGCCGCGGCCGGCGCCGGCTCGCGGCACAGCAGGCGCAGGGCCGCG
>NZ_JBFBEE010000037.1:0-72832 GCF_040683555.1 Streptomyces sp. NPDC093510 | reverse complement strand
GCCTCCGTGAGATTCAGTACCGCCCCGAACTCATCGACGCATGCCTCGCCGCAACCGGCCTCACCCTCACGACATCACGCCCACAAGCTCAGTAGGCGCGGTGGTGGTCCCCGGCAGCGAGGTAGCCGACTGAGCGGCCTGGGCTCCTCTGGATCCTCATCGCCTAGGGCGCGTCGCAGGTGTGTCACCGTGAGGCGCCAGGCGTAAAAGCAGAGGCGAACACCACATACCCTGCCCGATATCGGGCAGAAAAGTAGACGTTCCACGGTCCCCGGTCTAGGGTGATCGCTCATGATCACCCTAGATGCAATAGGGACTTTCGCCCTGATAGTGGGACTCCTCACGCTTACTCCCGGACTGGATTCCGCACTCATCCTGCGCACCGCGGCGCTCGGGCACCGCCGTCGCGCGTGGGGCGTGGTCCTCGGCGTCCAGAGCGGCACACTGGCCTGGGGCGTCTTCACCTCGCTCGGTGTGACCACACTGCTGACCACGTCTCACCTCGCGTACGAAACTCTTCGTTGGGCCGGGGCCGCGTACCTGGTGTGGATGGGCGGCAGGATGCTGTGGGCCACCTGGCGCCACCCATCGAGCGAGAGCCCGCGGACAGCGGAGGCCCGGGGCAAGGACAGGACCAGGACGGGCGCCGACGACACCCTGCTCGGTGGCTGGCGACAAGGGTTCGTGACCAATCTCCTCAACCCGAAGATGGGCGCCTTCTACGTTGCGGTGCTCCCGCAGTTCATCCCCTCCGGTACCTCGCACCTTGCTCCAGGGGTGCTGCTGGCCGGTGTGCACATTCTCCTGGCCGTCATCTGGGCCTGTGCTCTGATCGCCTTCGCGCGTGTGCTCCGAGACCGCCTGCAACGTCCCTCTGCCCGCCGCCACCTCGACCGCATCACCGGCACGGTCATCGCCGCCTTCGGCGTCCGGCTCGCACTCGGCCAGTAAGGCACCGGTCGACACAACCGCAGACGATCCGACAGCCACCGAACGGGCAACCTGCACACCGCCCGAAGTGAAAGGACATGCGCATGGGCACGCTCCCCACCCGAGCCGAGGCCGTGGTCTTCGACTGCGACGGCCTGTTGGTCGACACCGAAGCCTGCTGGACCGTTGCGGAAACGGCCATCTTCGCGGCGCATGGCCATCCCTTCGGCCCTGAACAGAAAGCCCTGGTCATCGGCCGTACCGTGGAAGCCGCTGGTGAGGCCATGGCCGAATATCTCGGGCGGCCCGGCGCCGGCGGCGAGATCGCCGCCGAACTCCTCGAACGGGTCCGCAAGGAATTGGCCCGGGGCGCCGCAGTCCTCCCCGGGGCGGCGGAACTGGTGCGCGCCTGTCGGGCAGCCGTACCCATCGCCGTAGCCAGCAACAGCCCCCGGGAACTGCTGGACACGGCACTGTGGTCGGCCGGTCTCGCCGACTGCTTCACCCACTCGTTCGCCGCCGACGAAGTGCGCTCCCCCAAGCCCGCACCAGAGCTCTACCTCACAGCGTGCGAGGCACTCGGTGCGGCCCCTGAGCACTCCGTCGCGTTCGAGGACTCGGCCACGGGCATTGCCGCTGCGCGTGCTGCCGGACTCTACGTCGCGGTCGTACCCTCCCTTTCAGGAGCCGACCTCGACCATGACTGGCTGGGCGCCACCCTGGCCGAACGTGAATTGCTGGACTGGGCCCGGCAACTGAGAGGTGGCACGGTCCGCTGACCCACACATCTTGGTGCGCACGGATGGTGGGCCGAAAGATCTTGGAGCGACGAATGCGTCGCAGCGTCGCATGCAGCGAATGTGTCGGCGCGCGCTGCCTGGAACTGCTACGGATTCGTCTTCAGCGGGGCCTGGGGGATGGCCCCGCCCGGTGCCGCAGGCCGCGGCGGCGAGACACGGTGACATGGCCGGCACGGCGTCCATGGCTTGTTGCCAGCGCATCAGGACTTCTCGCTCAGGCTCGTTGCCGGCGTATCGGGACTTCTCACTCAGGCTTGTTGCCGACCGGGCCGCCGACCTCGTACGGCGTGGTGACGTTGTCGTACGCGAGGTGCATGACCATGCCGAGCTTGCTGTGCCAGAAGTTGTGGCAGTGGTCCATCCAGATGCCGGGGTTGTCCGCCTTGAAGGCGACCTGGACCTCCTCGCCGGGTCGGACGAGCACGGTGTCCTGCCACATCGGGCTGCCGGAGGCCCGCTTGCCGTTCTTGCCCAGCACCAGCATGTGGTGGCCGTGCAGATGCATCGGATGGTCCTCGTTCCCGCGGTTGATGAAGGTGGCGCGGGCCAGGTCACCTTCCTTGATCATCAGCATCGGGGTGTCCGGGAAGACACGGCCGTTGATGGTCTGCTTCAGCCCGAAGCTGCCGTCGTAGAAGCCCAGCCACTCGTCGAGGATGAGCTTGTAGTCGCGGTCGAAGTCGCTGTCCGGGTGGAGTTCCGTCTTCTTCGGGCTGCCGTAGCTGTACGGGTCGAATTCGGGGCCGCTCAGGTCTGCCTTCGATTTCTCCTTGCCGTTCGGCGAGTACACGATGCCCGCGTCCGGCGCGCTGCCGTCGGTCACCCGTACCGGCCCGTCGGGCATGGTGAATTCGACGTCCATCCGGTTGCCGCCGCCGAGCACCAGCTTCTTGTCCTTGAGCGCGGTCGGCTTGTGCACGTCCGTGCCATCCAAGGCTGTGACCTTGTACGGGACGCCGTCAATGGCGAATTCGCGAGTGGTGCCGCTGGTGTTGGTGAGACGTACCCGTATCTTCTCGCCCGGCTCGGCTCGGCGCCGCTCCAGCTCGTCGGAGGCGCCGATCGCGGACACGGGGCCCTTGTCGGTCTGCCAGTCATGGGCGAGGACGCTGACGTCGTTGTCCACCGGCCGGGTCTGCTTCTTCGGCTCGATGATCAGGGCGCCGAAGAGGCCGCGTTCGACCTGCTCGGAGGCGGCCTGGTGGGAGTGGTACCAGCGGGTGCCGGACTCCTCCACGCGGAAGCGGTAGGTGTAGGACTTGCCGGGCAACACCGCGTCCTGGGTGGCGCCGGCCACGCCGTCCTCGCCGTTGGGGACGTCGACGCCGTGCCAGTGGATGGTGACAGGGGTCTTGCCGGGCAGCTCGTTCCGCAGCTTGATCTCGACCAGATCGCCCTCGGTGACCCGCAGTTGAGGGCCGGGAACCCGGCCGTTGTACGTCCAGGCTTCGACCGTCCTGCCGGAGGCCAGCTTCACCTTCTTGGCCTGCGTGGTGAGGGAGAAGCGCCGGTCGGGCGTACCGCTTTGGGGACCGCGCAGTTTGTCGACGGACACCTCGTGCGCCCCGCTGGTACCCGGGGCCATGTGGTGGCCGCCGGCCATGTCGTGCTGGCCGTCGGCCATGTCGTGGTGCTGCCCGGCGACACCGCCGCCCCAGTCGGCGGTGCCCTTCATCATCGAGAAGGTGTGCGGAAGCCGGCTGCCTGCGATCCCGTGATTGACCAGCCCCACCACGGTGCCGAGCACCACCACGGTCGTACCCAGCCGGACCGCCAGTGCCCGTCGCCGGGGGATCTCACGGCCGGTGACCAGGCGTCGCAGTCGCGCGTTGGCACGCCAGACCAGCAGCCCGGCGACCGCGGCGGTGATCAGCCCGTAGGCGACGAGACTGATCCAGAACGACCGGTCCGGTGGCAGGAAGCTCTGCGCCAAGCAGGCGAAGCCGCCGAAGGCCGCGAGCCGGGGCGGCACCACATGGCGCGGGGACCGGGCGCGCGCCTGCTCGTCCAGCGGCACCGGCGCATCCGGGTCGGGCAACCGCATCCGGGCCGCGGATGCCAGCCACGGCACCGTCCAGACGGCGGTGGCGATCACGGCCGGGAGCAGCATGACGAAGGTGGTGAACAGCCGCCGGTCGCCGACGAACGCCCATCCATGGCGGGCAAGCAGCCCGTACGTGAGGAGCCTGGCCGCGGTGAACAGCAGAGCCACGGCCACCAGCACCAGCGCGACACGGGACATCCGCCGCATGCGGCCGACGGTACGGCGGCCTGGCTGCAGACCCGTCGTGACGGCGGCGATCAGCCAGGCCGGGAGCAGGACGATGCCCAGCGCGAGCTCGAATCCGGCTGTGGTCACGTACATGGCCATCACCCCCGGTCCTGCGACCGTCGGGCCGCGGGCGACGGCGGCTGTGGTGGGCGTCTGCGTGGCCGGCGGAGGTCGCGGGCGATCTGGTCGCCGAGTGCCCGGAGGCGGCGGCGCCCGGCTGTGGTGGATTCGGTGATCTCAGGCATGCCGTCAGCGTGGCGATCACCGCACCGGCCGGGCATCCGCCGATCCTCGCTCTCCTCCTCGGCGGAAAGTTGCGGGCCGGGCGAAGCTGCGTACAACTATCGATTGACGCGTGCTCTTCCGCCCCACGGCTAGCCTGCAGCCATGACATGGGACAGTCGCCTCACGGCCCACCGGGAACGCCTGCGTCCGGTGGAGGGCGCCCTCGTGGCGCTTGTCCTTGCCGTGACCACGGCCACCAGCGACGGGATCTCCGCGAGGTTCGACTACTTTGCCGCGCACCCGCCGTTCTTCGTGGCGATCCCGGTCGGGCTGGTCGTCGGCCTCGCGGCATGGTTCCGTCAGCGCCGTCCCGTGCTGCTTCTGCTGGCTGCGCTGGGCGCCTATGTGGTGCTGTCGGCCTGGTTCGCCGTGGTGTTCGCGCAGTACACCCTGGCCGACCGCGCCGCCTCCTGGCGCCGTGTCGCCGTCGCCTCCACGGTCGCCGTCGCGGTGGTCGCTCCGCCGATCTGGCGGGGCGGCGGCTTTGACGCGGCAACCATGAGTGTGGGCATCTGTGTCTTCCCGGCCCTGCTCGGTCTGTACACGGGCGCCCGCCGCCGCCTCATGGCCGAGCTTCGAGAGCGCGCCGAGCGGGCCGAGCGCGAGCAGCAGCAGCGGGTGCTGCAGGCCCGCAGCGACGAGCGCGCCCAGATCGCCCGGGACATGCACGACGTCGTCACCCACCGGGTAGCCCTGATGGTGTTGCACGCGACCGCGCTCGAGGCGACCAAGGGCGCGTCCGCCGTCGACATGGCCAAGCAGATCGGTGCCATCGGCCGCGAGGCACTGACTGAGCTCCGCTCGCTGGTTGAGGTCCTGCACACCGAATCCGAGGTCCCGCTCGCCCCGCAACCCGGCCTCGCCGAGTTGGAGACCCTGATCGCCGACTCCCGGAGCCTGGGGACGCCGGTCACCCTCGAAGTGACCGGAGAGCACGGCACCACTCGCCCACCCGAGCTGCCGGCCCTGATCGAGCACGCCGTCTACCGGGTGGTGCAGGAGGCCCTGACCAACGTCCACAAGCACGCCGCCGACGCCGAGACCCACGTCCGAGTCCACTGCACCCGGCGGCTGTTGCACCTCACGGTGGTCAACCAGCACGGTATCGGCGGCAACCCCTCCGGTCTGCCCAGCGGCGGCCACGGTCTGCTCGGCATCGCCGAACGGATACGGCTCGTCGGCGGCGAACTCACCGCAGGCCCGACCCCGGACGGCGGCTTCGAGATCGCCGCCGAGATCCCGCTGGACGACGTACCCCAGAAGCAGCCCACCCACATGGAAGCCACGCGATGAGTGAGACGACGACCCGGGTCCTGATCGTGGACGACGAATGGATGGTGCGCTCCATGCTCAGCACCATCATGGCGTCCGCCCCCGACATCGAAGTGGTGGGCGAGGCATCGGACGGCAGTACGGCGGTGTCGATGGCCGCCGCCCTGGAGCCGGACGTCGTCCTGATGGACATCCGGATGCCCCGCTCCGACGGCCTGACCGCCACGGAGCACCTCACCCGCTCGCCCCGCCCGCCGCGCGTCGTCGTGCTGACCACCTTCGACCTGGACGAGTACGTCCAGACAGCGTTACGTCATGGGGCGGTCGGTTTCCTGCTGAAGGACGCCACCGCGGATGACATGATCGCTGCGGTGCGCAGCGCCGCCCGCGGCGACGCGATGCTCTCCCCGAAGGTGACCCGCCGTCTCATCCGCCGCTTCACGGAGGACGACGACGGCCCCTCAGCCGGGCGGCAGCGCCGCCGCTCCGAGGCCCGCGACCGCCTTGAGGCTCTGACGGAAAAGGAACGGGAAGTTCTGATCGCCCTGAGCGGCGGCCTCTCCAACACCGGTATCGCCGCGGCCCTGCACATGAGCGAGGCCACCGCAAAGACCCACATCAGCCGGATCCTGTCGAAGCTCTCCCTCACCAACCGCGTCCAGGCGGCGATCCTGGCGCACCATGCGGGGCTCGTGGACTAGAGACTTCTTCCGCCATCCGTCGACAGCGGTGTCAGCCGCGGTCATGCTCAGCGCCTCACACCCGTTGACACACGGGTCCCTCCACTCCCCCGGGACGCGCGGCCAGTCACCTAGGGCTGTGATTTGCCCAGCATTTGACAGATCGCCGCCTCGACGAGGGTCTTGTTCGCGGTGACGGCCCTCTCTTCCTTGATGCCGAAATTCGTGCTCGTCAGGACGGCGACGCTGCGGTGACCGCTCGCGTCGGTGTAGACCTCGCTGGAGTAGCCGGGCAGGCCGCCGGTGTGGCCCCAGACGGTGCCGCAGGCGGTGTTCACCTTCATCAGGCCCAGTCCGTAACCTCCACCTTCCTCGGGGGCGTCGCCGGTGGTGCGCATCTGCTTCATCTCGGCCTTGGGCAGGAGCTCGCCAGACACCAGCGCGGTGAGGAAGCGCTGCCAGTCCTGCGCGGTGGAGACCATGCCGCCTGCCGCCCAGGACCAACTCGGGTCGATGGCGGCGGTATCGATGTTGTCCTTGGGACGTTCGGGGCCGACGAATCCGACGCCTTCGGGCAGGTCCACGGTCCCGGAGAGGATGGCCTTCAGGCGCTCGGCGTCCGGCTCGTAGCCGGTCACATGCTGCTTGCCGTCATCCCAGTCGGCGTTCGTGGCCAGGAACGAGTTCTTCATGCCGAGCGGCTTGGTGATCTTCTGCTCGATCAGCTCGGCCAAGCTGCTGCCGGTGGCCTTCTCCAGGATCAGTCCGAGCGCCTCGTAGTTGGCGTTGCTGTAGGAGTACTTCTCACCGGGCTCGGCCGGCGGGTTCTGCGCAGGGGTGATGGCGAGGAGCGCCTCCGGCTTCCAGGTGCGCTTCTGCCGGCCCGTGAGCGAGCCCAGGAACTCCGGCGTCAGCAGGAAGTCGCCCAGGCCGCTGGTGTGGTTGAGCAGCATCCGTACGGTGATGTCCCGGCCGCCCTCGACCAGTCCGGGCAGCCACCTCTCCACCGTGTCAGCAAGGCTGATCTTGTTCTCGGCGACCTGTTGCAGGACGAGGGTGGCGGTGACCGTCTTGGTGTTCGAGCCGACCCTGAACTGGTCGCCGGCAGCGAGGCGGTGATCGTCCTTCGTCCAGGCGGCCTGCCGGGCGATCTCCACCGCCTTGCCTCTGCCGGTGTCGACGCGGACGATCACTCCCAGGGAGCCCGTGTCCGCTGCCTTCTGCGCGAGGTCGGTCAGCTGATTGCCGACCGACGCGTTCGCCGCGCCCTGCCCGGCCGAGGGCTTGGCCCCGCCCGACTGCGACTCCGAGCAGCCCGTGAGTACCGCACCCATACAAGTCGCCAACCCCACGGCCAGCGCTCCATGCAGGATCCGGCGGCGGCGGGACAAGACGTATGCGGGCATGGCAGTTCCCCTTCGACGCATGACGGTTGCTTCGTGCGTCGAGGCCCGGGCATTCACCCGCTGTGTGGCTCATCGGCCGACCCTGCGCACAGCGATCATTCAGCCAGCGGCGGCGGCCCGGCACATCGCTCGATGGCGGGCTTCCCGCGGGCGCCGGCTCATTCCAAGGAATGACAAGGAATGACCTTCAGGACAGCGTGTTCCGGGCAAGTACCGCCGCCTGGGCCCGGCTGTGGCAGCCGGTCTTCATGAGCATGCGGCTGACGTGTGTCTTCACCGTGTGCAGGCTCACGACGAGTCGATCGGCGATCTCGGCATTGCTCAGCCCGCCCCCGACCAGCCGCAGCACGTCGCGTTCCCGCTCGGTGAGGTCTTCCAGTCGGGCCAGCTCCTGGTCGCTCGGCCGACGCCGGCTGCTGAGGTGGCCCTCGATGATCCGCCGTGTCACTCCGGGGCTCAGCGCGCTGTGGCCTGCCGCCGCGGCACGGACGGCCCCGGTCAGTTCCTCGTACGAACTGTTCTTCAGCAGGAATCCCGACGCCCCGGCGGCCAGCGCGTCGTCGACGTACTCGTCCAGATCGAACGTCGTGAGCATGAGGGCCCGGCTGCGCCCCGGCCCGAGCAGTCCCCGGCGGCCCAACTCGGCCAGCGCCCACAGTCCGTCGCGGCGCGGCATGCGGATGTCCAACAGCAGCACGTCCGGCCGCAGCCGCGCACATGCGTCGACGGCCTCCTCACCGTCGTTCGCGGTGCCTGCCACGGCGAGGTCGGCCTGACTGGCCAGGATCGCGCTCAGGCCGGCGCGGATGACCGGCTCGTCGTCCACGACGAGCACACTGATCTGCTCAGACATCGGCGTTCTCCAGCGGCATCGTGGCCACGACGCGGAAGCCGCCGTCACCTGTCGTCCCTGCGACGAGCTCTCCGCCCAGCGCACCCACCCGTTCGCGCATGCTGATCAGGCCGAGCCCGACCCCCGCGCCGGCCGTGCCGCGCCGCGCCCCGCGGCCGTTCACGACCTCGCACCGCAGCTCCCCGGCGACAGCCTCAAGGGACAGCCGGACCGGCGCCCCGGGCGCGTGACGGCGCGCATTGACCAGTGCTTCCTGCACGACGCGGTACCCCGCCAACTGCACCGGCCCCGGCAACGACTCCAGTACGGTCCCCGCCCGCACCTCGACCGTTCCGCCCGCGGCACGGTGACTGTCCAGCAACGCGTCCAGCTCACCGAACCCGGGCACCGGCTGGAGCGGGGCTGCGTCCGCGGGGTCACGCAGCATCCGCAGCAGGTCACGCAGCTCGCCACTGCTCTGCCGGCCCGCCGCCGCCAGCCCGTCGACCTGAGTGCGGGCCCAGCCAGGCAACTCGTCACCGCGTGCCCGCAGTATCTCCGCATGCACGACGAGCAGGGTGAGCGAGTGCGCGACCACGTCGTGCATCTCGCCTGCGATCCGCGCCCGCTCCCGTTGGGTGGCCTGCGCCGCCTCCAGGGCCCGCGCCCGGCTCGCGTCGGCCGCCCGCCGCTCGGCCGCGGCGAGCAGCGCCTGGCGGGTACGTGCGGCGAAACCCATCGCCCACGCCAGGGGCATGGGGGCCAGCGCGGCGAGGACGTCCAGACCGCCCTGGAATTCACCGGAATCGGTCGTCATCCGGTTCAGCCACAGACCGGTCGCGGCCAGCACGGTGCCGCCGACCGCCGCGAGCACGGTCCGTTTCCAACTCGTGCACCGGCCACCCAGGTTGTAGAGCAGCACGGCAAGGGGGAGAAAGACCAGCGGGGACAGCTTGGCACCCTCGCCCGCGCTCCCCACCAGCGCCGCCATGAGCGCTCCGAAGCCCACGACGAAGGCGGTGGCCGGCAGCCGCCGTCGCAGCGTCAGGACCACCACGCCGACCGCCTCGTACGCCATGAGCGACACCCATGCCGGACCTGAACCGTCCACGTACGGCTGCGACAGCAGCGGTGGCAGGAACGTCAGCACGACCAACCCGGCATCGCCGCTCCACCCGGGCCACCTGCCGTCAATTACTCGCATCCATCGCACACTACGAGCCCACGCGACGGTCCTCATCACTCCAAAGAACTACCGGTCCGCAGCACGTGCACGACGCCACCGGGTGCCGTTCGGCTACGGAAACGGCCTCATCGACGCTTGCGTGCCGTAGGGGCAGAGGGGTGGGCTTTCTTACGGCCGTGCCTGCGAGGGCAGGGTGAGGATTTCGGCTCCGTCGTCGGTGATGGCGATGGTGTGCTCGCTGTGTGCGGTCCGGCAGCCTGTCGCGCTGCGCAGCGTCCAGCCGTCGGCGTCGGTGACGAGCGTGGCGGTGTCGGCCATGACCCAGGGCTCCAGGGCGAGCAGCAGTCCGGGGCGCAGCTTGTATCCGCGGCCCGGCCTTCCGGTGTTCGGGACGTGCGGGTCCTGGTGCATGGTCGAGCCGATGCCGTGGCCTCCGAACTCGGTGTTGATCGGGTAGCCCGCCTCGCTGAGGACCGTGCCGATGGCGTGGGAGAGGTCGCCGATCCGCGCCCCCGGCTTTGCGGCGGCGATACCGGCGGCGAGCGCCCGTTCGGTCGTCTCGATCATCGCGACGCTCTCCGTCGGCCTGGCCTTGCCCACCAGGAAGCTGATCGCTGCATCCGCTGCCACCCCGCCCCTGGCGACGGCCAGGTCGAGGGTCAGCAGGTCCCCGTCGACCAAGGTGTAGTTGTGGGGCCGCCCATGAAGTACGCCGTCGTTGACGGCCGTGCAGATGTAGTGACCGAACGGGCCGCGCCCGAAGGAAGGCGCGTAGTCGACGTAGCAGGATTGCGCTCCCGCCTCGGTGATCATCTCCTTGGCCCACTGGTCGATGTCCAGCAGGTTCGTCCCGACCGTGCTGCGCTGTTTCAGCGTGTGCAGGATGTCTCCGACCAGGCCGCCGGTGCCTCGCGCCCGCTCGAGCCGCGCGGAGTTCAGGATCTCAATCATGGGGGACCTCTCACGTACGTCCAATAACTATACCGGTCTAACTGTACCGGTATTAGAATGGGGACATGGTCAGGTTGCCGCTCACCCCCGCCGAGGTAGAACGCGGACAGCGTCTTGGCGCCCTGCTCCGCCGAGCCCGGGGCTGCCGCTCGATGCTCGACGTGGCACTCGCTTCACAGATTTCGCCGGAGACTCTTCGGAAGATTGAATCCGGCCGCGTGGCCACCCCCGCCTTCCCGACCATCGCAGCGATCGCCGACACCCTGGGCCTGTCCCTCGACTCGGTCTGGGCCGAGATCAGCCAGCCGGAGCACACCATTGAGAATCAGTCGATCCCGTCCGTCGCACGGCATGCGTCGCTGGTTTCGTAGCTGAGCGAGGCCGGCCGGCCTTTTTGAGGCCATCTCGATTAGCCGGGATTGGTCGGGATTGGTCGGGATTGGTCGGGATTGGTCGGGGGTGATCGGCTCCTCGGGCCCGGTGCGGTGCCGTGCGGTGCCGTGCGCTGCCGTGCCGTGCGGTCACGCCGGACGGCGCGCCGCCTACCACGATCGGCGGACACTTCGGCTTCCGCATCGTGGTCGCCTCAGCGGGACCTGCCCGCGCGGGAGGCCACGTCGTCCGGGGCGCCGGTCTCGCCCGGCAGGTCGGTTCGGTCCGCATCGGCGGCGCGGCGAGGGGTGAGCAGTGCCGTTCCGAGCAGGGTCGCTCCGAGCAGTACCGCTCCGAGCAGGGTCGCGAGGACCTGGGATGCGGCGACCGCCAGCAGAAGCGCGCTGGTGCCGACGCCACTGACGGCTCCCGCCACGGCCGCGCCCCCGGCGGCGGCGGTGCTCTTGAGTCCGGCGCCCAGGGTGAAGATCTGAGTGCGCACCTCGGTCGGTGCGTACCGCTCCCGGGCGGCGAGCAGCGCGCTGAAGAGAGGCCCTGTGCAGGCTCCGGCGAGTGCGAACAGCGCCGCCGTCACGGCGAGCGCCGGATTCGTGGCGGCAAGGGCCAGCGGAACTCCGGTCGCCGTCAGACATGCCAGCACCACGCGCTCGGGGCGGGATTCGGTCCACGGTCGTAACGCGTAGATCAGCGACCCCACCAGCGCGCCGGTGGCGAACGCGGTCATCAGGCCGCCCGCTGCCCAGCCCGCCTCGTACTGCTCGGCGAGCAGCGCGGTCAGTACAGGCAGCGCGCCGACACCGAGCTGTCCGGCGCTGCTGGACCAGGTGACCGCGCGCAGGGGCGGATTGCGGACGAGTTCCAGCAGTCCGGTGGCCATGTCGGCGGGGCGCAGCCGCGCACCCGGTTCGGTCGCTGCGGTCCTGGGGGCCAGAGGCAGTGTGGTCATGGCCAGCCCCGCGAACGCTCCGGCCGCGCCGAGTGCGATCAAAGCGGTGTCCGGGCCCGCCGCTGCGGACAGCGCGGCGGCCAGGGCCGGGCCGCAGATGCCTGCGAGGTTGTACGAGGTGGAGTCGATGCTGAAGGCCCTGCTGAGGCGGTCGGCCGGTAGCAGCTCGCCGAGGAGGCTGGTCAGCCCGCCGGTGACGAGGGGGGCGCAGCATCCGGTCGCCGCGAGAAGGGCGAGGGCGTAGCCAGCGGGGACGCGGCCCACCGCGACCGCGGTGACAGCGAGCCCCAGGCCGTAGGCGAACAGGCACGACGCGTGGAAGAGGCGTCGGCGACGGACGCGGTCCGCCAAGGCACCGACCACCGGCGCCGCCACAACGTGCGGAATCATGAGAGCCGCGACCAGCGCGCCGCCAAGGCCAGCGCTCCGCGTACGGTCCAGGGCAAGCAGAACGAGCCCGATCCGGGCGCCCTCGTCGGCGAGCCGGACGGGCACGGCCACACCCAGATAGTGGATCAGCCGGCGGGTAGCGGGGTCTGGTGCGGCGGTCGTTGCCATGTGCCCTCCTGCCGGGCGGTAGACGCGCGGAATCCGGGGTGCCTGGGCTGCCCCGCAGACTCAGTGCTGACCCCGCAGACCCAGCTCAGCATCATCAGCTAAGGGTATGATTCCACGATCTTGCTGTCTCATGCCGACGGGCGCCACACTGAGACCGTGGACTTCACTTTTGTCAGCGACCACCTGGCCCTGGACTTCAGCGCGACCCTGACCTGGCGCGCCAGCTACCCCATCGAACTCCTGACAGAACCGGCCGATCTCGCCGCATGGGCGACGCAGGCCCGCCTGACCGACCACCCCGGCCGGGTGACCCGCACAGCGCTCGAACGCGCCCGTCTGCTGCGCGAGTCCATCTACCGCACAGCCGTAGCGGCTGAGCGCGGCGAGGATGCCGCCGTGGCCGATATACAGCTGATCCGCGAGTGCGCCTCCGGCCCGCAGGTGACCGTGGCGCTCAAGGCGCTGGGCGAGGTCGAGCGGCGTGGCGGCATCGAGGAAGTGCTTTCCACAGTGGCGACCAGGGCCGGCGAACTGTTCGGCAGTGACGACCGGCATCTCGTACGCCCCTGTGCCGGCGCGGAGTGCACCCGCCTCTTCCTGGACCGCTCGCGCGCCGGCAGCCGCCGCTGGTGCGACAAGCTGTCGTGCGGGAGCCGGGCCAACGCCACGGCCTACCGCCGCCGTAAGGCCGCCGCGCTTCCCTCCGAGGCCGAGGCGCTACCACCGACCGTGCCACGCGACGCGTGACACCGCGCGCTACACACGATGCGCGCCCGGTGCCCGGTATGTTTCACTCGCCTGATCACCGCCCCCGGGCGGAATGGCGATCCTGGCCCGCAAGTGTGGAATGCTGCGGACCGAGAGCCGCAACACCAAGGAAAGAAGCGCCTGTTGGGCCGGTCGCTAGGAGAGCGATGAGCGACAGCACCGGACTTGAGTGGTTCAAGTTCAGCTACAGCTACAGCTACAGCTACAGCGAAGGTGGCAACTGCCGCGAGATGGCACCCGCGCGCACCATCATCCACACCCGCGACTCCAAGGCCCCCGGCCGAGGGTGCCTCACCGTCACCCCGACGGCATGGTCCGTCTTCCGGTCCCCGTCCGGGGGCGCCGCCCCTGAGGGTGGCTGACACGTGCGGTACTACATCTACGTCTCCACCGCCAAGGTGGACATGCTGTACGGGCAGATCCCGCCGAAACTGCTGCGTCGCCTCGCCGTCGAGGCGAAGGTCGACCTGAAGGTCGTGAGCGTGGCTGTGCAGTCGCCGCGTACCGACACCAGTACGTACGACCGGCTGGACCTCGTAGAGACCTACCTGGAGCGGGAGTTCGACGTCAGCTGGATGTCGGAGCCGACAGCCTGGTTCCGTGGGGACCTGGGGTTGCGGATCGCGGGGTACGGCGACGCGAACGGTCCGACGCTGATGATGGGCGAGGACGGTGACACGCTGGTCGCACTCATCGGGTCGGCCCATCACCTGGTCGGCTACCAGGTCGCACCCGACATGCCCAAGGTCGGCTTCTCGGGGCTGCCATCGATGTTCGGACTGCTGCGGGACTTCCCGTCCGAGTGGGAACCCCAGATGAATGTGCGCTGGTGGGGCCGTAGGTCGTCCGGCGTGGGCAGCGACAGCATCATGTGCGAAGTCGCCCGGTGCGCCGAAGCGTTGACGGTTCCGCCGGTGTACTGCGAGTTCCTGGCCCGGCAGTTGATGCGCGGCACCGTGACGCGGGAGGACGGGCGGGAGCTGGCGGTCATCATCGGGACACCGGTGTATGTGGCGATGTCGGACCGGGAGCCCGGGGACGGCGGGGAGGCGTGAGTGGGGCAGGGGGCGTCGCAGGCCGAGCTGGTGCGGATGCGCATGAGGGGCGATGTCGCGGGCCTGTGCCGGGCCACGCGGTCCGATGACCATGCTGTCGCGGTGCAGGCCATTGAGTTCCTGGGCAGCAGCACGGGGTCGCCGGAGGCCGTCAAGGCGCTCTTCGCCTGTCTCGGGCGGAAGGACGAGCCGCATTACGAGCTGCGGTGGTCGGCCGCCGTGGCACTGGGGCGGCTGCGGGAGCAACGCGCGGTGCCGGAACTACTGCGACTGCTGGCCGAGGAGCGGCGCGGCAGCGAACCACTGGACCGGCCCATATGCGAGGCGCTGGCCGCCATCGGCGGGCCAGAGGTCGTGCACGGACTGCTCGACGTACTCGACCAGGTGGCGACCCACCACAACCGGTACACGGCCGTGCTGGTGCTCGACGCTCTGGCCCGGCTGCGCCCGCGCGAGGCAGTGACACCGCTCCTCGTCTCGCTCTGGCACTACCTGCCCGACCACGCCGAACACATAGTGCGGACGCTCGGTGCGATCGGCGACCCGCGTGCGGCCTCCGCGCTCCTCGTCCTCGTACACTCATCCGCCTCGGACGTACACCTGCGCCGGGCCGCGGTCAGGGCGCTGCACGCGTTGCGCGCCGCCGCCTGGCCGCCCGGACGCCGCTACCCGTCCGCCGAAGAGGTTCTGCGCGAGACGCAGCGCGACCCGGACCCCGAGACGGGCCGCCTCGCGACCGCCCTGCTCTCCGGGACCGAGGACGGCCGGGAGCATCTGTGGGGTGTGCTCCGCGCGGCGGCACACTCACCACACGATGCGGAGTGCCCGCCGCACGCCGTGGTCGCCGTCTGCGACCGCGTCGCGGAGGCCCCCGGACTCTTCGGCGTGGACGCACCCGGCCAGGACGCGTACATCGCCCTGCTCCGGCACCACCTGCGGGAGGCGGCGGCACCGACCGTGCGCCGAGCTGCCGCTCGGGCCCTCGCCGCCTGCGCGGGGGCCGGGGCGAGCGCGGCCCTGCTCGACGCCTTGGGCGACGCGCGGATCGGCGACGCGGTGGCGGACCTGCTCGCCGGCCTGCACAAGCCACCGCTGCGGGAGATCCTGGCCCTGCTCGCCGATACGGACCGGCCGGTGAGCCAACGGGGCAACGCAGCACGGGCATTGGGAGCTGCCCGGTACGCGGCCGCCGTACCGTCGCTCCTGGCCGCCCTGGCGGACGACACAGTCCCGATGGCGGTGCGCGCCTCCGTCACGGACGCGCTCGGCGCCCTTCGGCTCCTGGCGGGAGCCGCGCCGCTCGCGGCCCTGGCCAAGGACGAAGAGCAGCCCAGCACCGTACGCGCCCGTGCCGTGCGGGCCCTCGGCCTGATCGGCGCGCCGGACACGCTGCCGGTGGTGCTGGCCTGCGCCCGCTCCTCGCACGAGGCGATACGGGCACGGGCCGTGACGGCGCTGGGCGGGTACCCGATGTCGGCGGCGGCCCGGGCTCTTGGGGAGGTCGTCGCGCACGACCCCGAGCCCGACATCGCACGGGCCGCCGTGCACGCCCTGGGCCGCATCGGCTTCCCGGGCCTGCTCATCCTCGTCCGGCTCGCGGACGACGTACAGGAGAATGTGGCAGACCAACTCGTCGCGGCGCTCGCCGCCCATCCGGAGGCCGAGGCGACGGCTGCCCTGGGGCGGCTCGCGGCGGCGCCCTCGACCCAGAAGGCTGCGAGTGCCGCGCTGAGTGAACGGGGAACCCCCGACTGCGTCGAGCCCCTGGCGGCGCTGCTCGATGCCGACTTGCTCCCCTCTATGCGGGAGGCTGCCGTGCGCGGCCTCCTGCGGATCGGCACCGACGAGGCGCACGAACGCGTGCTGGCCCACTGCCTCACGGCCGCGCACCTCTACGGCTGGCACGTCGAGGCGCTGGACGTCATCGCCGAGGCCCGAGGGGTCCGGCTGGGGCTGTAGTCACCGAGCTCCGAGAGGTTCGGCTGGCGCTGTAGTCACCGAGCTTTCACCGAGCTCCGAGAGGTTCGGCTGGGGATGCAACTCGACAGGTCCGCGCGGCCGCGCACAAGAGTACTCGGCCGCAGGGGCGGAGTACTTCTACATCGGCGAGGCCGGACGGCAGCTCCTCGTGCTGGCCGGGTTCCGGTACGAACCCGACGGTGCCGGCCCATGGTTCCGCCCGTTCCGCGGGCTGGTGCGGTCGGCGCGCTAGCATCCGCTCCCACACCGCATCCGTCGGCTCGCCGCGACCGGCCGCGAGATCAATTGCCGGACACCTCCGAGGTCCTGCGACGGTCGGTCCATGCCGTGGCTGTTGGCCAGGTCGTTCGTCGGTGTGGTTATGGGTGGGGGCGGCCTTGCTGATGTCGGTTTGTGGGCCGGTGAGTTGGAGCGTTTGCGCGGAGGGTTCATGCATCGGTTCAGCCGGAGTGAGCCACGGGAGTCGGCGCTCGCGCATATGCAGGGGTTGATCTCTCCGCCGGAACGGAAGAACGGCTGGACCCCGGCAGACCAGGCAGACCAGGCAGACCACGGTGGTCCAGTCCTGCTGCGAGGAGCAGCCGGCCCGCGTCCGGAGGGGTTCCGGCGCGCATCCCGTCCCGCTTCCCTCGGTTTGGTACCTTTCACTGGACAAGCAAATCGATCGGATGTTCGCTTACCGGGATCTCCGAGACGTCCGTTGTCGGCAGTAGACGCCCACGTCCTCCGACGTGCGGCGTGCCACTCAATCGGACCGGGTGAAAGCTCATGGCAGGAACCGATCACGAAAAGGCGCTGGACACCGCACTCGCGCAGATCGAGCGGAAATTCGGCAAGGGCGCGGTCATGCGCCTCGGCGAGCGTCCCAATGAGCCCATCGAGGTGATCCCCACCGGATCGACCGCGCTGGACGTGGCGCTGGGGGTGGGCGGCCTGCCCCGCGGCCGTGTGGTGGAGGTCTACGGGCCGGAGTCCTCCGGCAAGACGACGTTGACCTTGCACGCAGTGGCGAACGCGCAGAAGGCCGGTGGCTCGGTGGCGTTCATCGACGCCGAGCACGCCCTCGACCCCGAGTACGCGAAGAAGCTCGGCGTCGACACCGACAATCTCATCCTGTCCCAGCCGGACAACGGTGAACAGGCCCTGGAAATCGTCGACATCCTGATCCGCTCCGGCGCGATCGACCTGGTCGTGATCGACTCCGTCGCCGCCCTGGTGCCGCGCGCGGAGATCGAGGGCGAGATGGGCGACTCCCACATGGGCCTTCAGGCCCGTCTGATGAGCCAGGCGCTCCGGAAGATCGCCAGCGCGCTCAGCCAGACGAGGACGACGGCGATCTTCATCAACCAGCTGCGCGAGAAGATCGGTGTGATGTTCGGTTCCCCGGAGACCACGACCGGTGGCCGGGCGTTGAAGTTCTACGCCTCCGTACGTCTGGACATCCGCCGCATCGAGACCCTGAAGGACGGCACGGACGCGGTGGGCAACCGCACCCGCGTCAAGGTCGTCAAGAACAAGGTCGCGCCGCCCTTCAAGCAGGCCGAGTTCGACATCCTCTACGGCCAGGGCATCAGCCGCGAGGGCGGCCTGATCGACATGGGCGTCGAGCACGGCTTCGTCCGCAAGGCGGGCGCCTGGTACACGTACGAGGGCGACCAGCTCGGCCAGGGCAAGGAGAACGCCCGCAAGTTCCTCAAGGACAACCCCGACCTCGCCGACGAGATCGAGAAGAGAATCCTCGAGAAGCTCGGAATCGGGGTACCGGCGAAGGACGCAGTCGCCGAGGACACGGGCGCCGTCCCGATCTCTGATGCCGCCCGGACCTCGGCGGGAAACGCCGCCTGACAGGAACGGGCGCGGCCCGGCCGGCGGTCGGGCTTCCCACCTATTCAGCATCGCGGCGTGCTCCACGGCCCAGACTCACTCCCATCCCTGTCCCTTGCCGAGAACCTGCTCGTGCGTGTCGGGCGGTACCAGCCCAGACGCGAGGCGCAGAAGACGCCGCGCTCGGCAAGGAACCGATGACCGCGCCCCTCCCGGCGACCGCGGGCTCAAACCCAGGTGATTGGCGACCTCTCCGGCCTGACCGGCGCCGGGCAGCCCTCCGAACCGATGCTCCAGGCAGCCGTCGTGCTGCGCATCCGCTTCACCGCGGAGCCGGACGGCACGCGGCTGCGCCTGGAGGCCGGGGCGACGTCATCGACACCGCGTACGCACGGCGGATCGCCGGGCTATCTGCTGACTTCCCTGCAGTCGATGGCTGCCGACAGCTCGGCCGAACATCAGCACCGGAGCCTCCTCTCCCCCGAGGAACTGGCCCGGCAACTCGACGGCATGGCCGGGCGCCGTGACCTACCGGGCCGACGGATGCACGAGCTGTTCGAGGAGAGGGTGCGTGAGCACCCCCACCGGATCGCCGCTGTGCACAACGGCACGGAATGGACGTATGACGAGCTGAACCGACGTTCCAACCGCATTGCCCACGCGCTGCTCACCCATGGGCTGGGGGCCGAGGACGTGGTGGCCGTGGTCACCGAGCGAAACCTCGAATGGATGGCCGCGGTACCGCTCCGCGCATCACATAGTCGTGGACGGTTTCACACACGCACTGTTCGCCTCACGCGTCGCCGCCGTCTATACGGCGTTGACGACCGGGGCCCGGCATCAGTCGCACTTCCCTGCGGACCTGCGACGGGTCGTCGAGGCGGACACCGACTACCAGCGATCCGACGCCTTTCGCGACGACGGCGACTTCTGGCGGGCGAAACTGGCGGAGCAGACCGACTTTGCGAGTCTCACCACATGGCGGCCTCCACCGAGCGCCGAATCGTTCCGGGAGAACGGCCGTCTCGAACCCGAGGATGCCGCGGTCCTGCGCGACTACGCGGGCGCCCCCGCCACGGTCCACAACCTGAACTCCGGGCCGGTCGAGGATCTGGCGGTCAACGTGTACAACCGCGGGCCCGCCGAGGGAATGCACATCGCCTTCGACGGAAACATTGCGCTTTACACCCGTGAGGAGCTGGCACGACATGTGTGCGACTTCGTGGCGTTGCTCCGGTCGCTGCGGGATCTCGCGGAGAGCGGCCCGGTCGCTCCGTCTCCGTGACTGAAGCCCTTCGGCACGGCGAGCTTCTCGTCCTCTGCCGCGTGCGGTACCCAGCAGTTCTCACCGATGCGCGGCCAGCACCGCCGCGAGCCCCTCCCGGAGGTCTTTGACGAAATACTCGGGGACCTCCAGCGAGGGGAAATGGCCCCCCTTTTCGGGCGACCTCCACCGGACGATCTGTCGGTAACGCTCGCGTGCCCAGGGGCGCGGGCACTTCTCGATGTCGCCGGGGTACATGGTGATGGCTGTCGGGACGTCGACCCGAAGTTCGGGGTCCAGCGAGTTGTGGCTTTCGTAGTAGATGCGGGCCGCCGACGCGCCGGTCCGCGTCAGCCAGTACAGGGTGACGTCGTCGAGAACGCTGTCCATGGAGATCGTCTCGAACGGGCTGTCCTCGGTGTCCGACCACTCGGCGAACTTGTCGAGGATCCAGGCGAGAAGCCCGACCGGCGAGTCGACGAGCGAGTAGCCGATGGTCTGTGGTCGGGTCGCCTGTTGCTTGGCGTACGCCGCGCGGTGGTGCCAGAAGTCGCGGGTCTCCTCTGTCCATGTGCGCTCGGTCGCCGTCAGTCCGTCCGTTGTCAGTCCGGGCGGCGCCTCCGCGAACAATGTGTGGATGCCGAGGACGTGCGTCGGGAACCTGCCGCCGAGAACCGTGGTGATGTTGCCTCCCCAGTCGCCGCCGTGAGCCACGAACGTGCCGTAGCCGAGCCTTCCCATCAGTTCCACCCACGCCGCCGCGATCTTCTCGGTTCCCCACCCGGTGGTGGCCGGCTTGTCGCTGTAACCGAAGCCGGGTAGCGACGGGACGACGACGTGGAACGCCGGCGCGCAGGGATTCTTGGGGTCTGCCAACTCGTCCACTACGCCGGTGAACTCGGCGATGCTGCCCGGCCAGCCGTGCGTCAAGAGCAGAGGAGTGGCGTCTGCGCGCGCGGATCGGCGGTGCAGGAAGTGGATTCCCAGGTCATCGATGGTCGTCCGGTACTGGCCGATCCGGTTGAGGCGCTCTTCGAACGACCGCCAGTCGTACCCGGTGCGCCAGTAGTTCACGACGTCGACGAGGTCGGCGATGGGCACACCCTGTGCCCATCGACGAGGGCCGGGCGCGGCGCCATGAACCGTCTCGGCCTCCGGTAGCCGCGCGGCGGCCAGTCGCGCGCGCAGGCCGTCGAGGTCGGCGTCAGTTGCGTGGGCTTCAAATGCTTGCACGTCGCTGGTGGGACGGGACATGAGACCTCCTGGCCGTCGTGGAACCGGCTGCGAGCCAAAGCGAACCGGCTATGACGGTTCTAGCAGTCCTTCGAGCCACGCCGCAACCAGCTATGGTGGTTCCATGCGTGCTGCGTTCCCCGACTTCCGCCTCGGTACCGTGCTGGCGACCAGCTTCACGGGGACTCTGTCGGAGCGTCATGGCGACTCCGTGGAGCGCATCCCCGTGCCGCATCGACTTGTCGACTGGCTGGCGGTGAACGGCCTCGCCGTGGACTCCTGCACCGCCGCCCAGCTCGACCTCGCCCGGGAGCTGAGGGAGTCGATCCACGCCGCCGCGACAGCGGCCGCGCTCCAGGACGCTCTGCCCGCGTCTGCTGTCCAGGTCATCAACGAGCGCAGCGCTCAGGGGCGGGCCGCGGCGATCCTGACGCCCGAGGGTGAGCGGCTGTGGCGGCTCAGCTCCGGTTCCCGCGTGGAAGACGCCCTCGGCGTGATCGCCGCCGACGCGGTCAGCATCATCGCGGGCGAACGGGACGGCACATTGGCCTTGTGCGCATCGCCGACCTGCCAAGCCGCCTTCTTCGACACCAGCCGGAGCCGCACCCGCAGATGGTGCGACATGAATACGTGCGGGAATCGCCAGAAGAAGGCGCGCTTCAACGCCAACCAGCGCAGAAATCCCAGATCGGCGGGGTGAGCGTCACCTCGGTACTCGGCCGCATCTCAAGGGCGGCGCGCTGTCAGCCGATGGCTGAGGCATGCACTCACCATGGAACACACACTCACCATCCGTGATCACGCATTTCCTCCCTCTCGTCCGACGCCTGCTTGGTACAGGTGCCGGGCTGTCTGCCGCCCTGCTGTGGACTCTCGTACAGGGTCCAGCGGCCCGGCCTGCCGAGGCCGTCACGCCGCGCCCGGCGGCGAGCGCGGAGGGCAAGGGACTGCAAGCGTTGTTCGGGTCGGAGAACCGAGTGATCCGTACGCACGAGCGGGTGGTCGCCGTGACGTTCAACGCGGCCTGGAACGACGCCGGCCTGCACAGCATCCTCGGTGAGCTCGCCCGCCGTCACTCCCCCGCCACGTTCTTCCTGACCGGCGACTTCGCCGACCGCCACCCCGCGGTGGTGAGACAGATCGCGGCAGCCGGCCACGGACTGGGCAACCACTCCTTCAGCCACCCCCGCTTCAAGGACCTGGGCAAGGCGGGACGACAGCATGAAGTGGTGGCTGCGGACCGGGCCCTTCGCACGGCCGGGGCGGGCAGCGCGGTGACGCCGTTCTTCCGGTTCCCCTACAGCGAGACCAGTCCCGCTCACATCCGGGAGGTCAACGCCCTCGGGTTCGCAGACATCGAGTTCACCACCGACACCAACGGATGGAAGGGGACCCAAGGTGGCATGACAGTGGACCGCGCAGTGGACAGGGCAGTGAACGCCCTGCGCCCGGGAGCGGTCCTGCAGATGCACGTCGGAGCGTCGCAGGGACGCACCGAGGTGATCGACGCCCAGGCCCTGCCCCGGATCCTCGAGGCCGTCACCGCCCGCGGTTACCGCGTCATCGACCTGCGCACTCTGCTCACACCCTGAAAAGCTCGGCGCACAGTTCGGCGAGTGCGCGCCCTCAGCGCGTCGCCGAGCCGTTCTCGGCCAGCCGCAGGTTCTCGCTGGAGTGCGCGAGGTAGCGTTCGAGGAGGTCCTCCGCGTGTGCGGTGTCGCCCTTTCGCAGGGCGTCCAGCAGGGCGCGGTTGCGGTCCAGGTACGGCGAGTGCAGGGCCCGCGGGTCCTCCAAGGCGTGGAAGGCCAGGCGTAGTTCGGCCAGGACCGTACGCATCGCCTCGTCGATGCGGGGACTGCCCGCCAGGGCGACGAGTTCGCGGTGGAAGTGGAAGTTCGCCGTGCCCAGCGCGTCCCAGTCCGAGTCCGCCGTGGCTCGCTCACCGGCGGCGACGGCATCCGCCAGGCCGTCGAGGGCGTAGGGCGGCTCCCCCAGGGAGCGGACCACCGCGCACTCCACCAGGAGGCGTACCCGGTAGATGTCGGCCACGTCGTCGGCGCTGGGGCGGCTCACGAAGACACCCCTGTTCAGCTCGTGGACCAGCAGCCGTTCATGGGTGAGCAGCCGGAACGCCTCGCGCAGAGTGTTGCGGGAAACGCCCAGCGCCGTGCAGATCTCGTCCTCGGACAGCTTCGTACCCGGCTTGAACTGGCCCTCGCCGATGCGGGTGCGCAGCACGTCCGCCACCCGCTCGGAGATGCTGGCCCGCCCCAACAGATCTTTGTCGCCTGCCAGTTGATCGCCTTGGCGGCTCATGAACGCTCCTCCCGACACCTCAACGCCGACCCTATGGCACCCCTCCGCCGGGATCAATGACGCATCCCCTTGTGGGATTGTTCACCAATCCCCTACGGTGTCGCTGCATCAACTCACGGCCCCACGAGCCCTTTGAGAGGTGCACGGCCATGAGCACAAGTCCTCCTCCGCCCGACAAGGCATCCTCGACGGCCCCGGACTCGGTGTCCTCGACGGACCCGCAGAGCACGCGGAGCACACGGAAAGATCCTCCGACGGGAGCCGGAGCCGGCGACGGCGACAACCGCGAGCGCCCCTTCGCCTGGTTCCACGCGCTCGGCCAGGACGGCCGCCGGGCCTTCTTCGGCGCGTACGGCGGCTACGGCCTCGACTCCTACGACTTCTACGTCCTGCCCCTGAGTCTCGCCGCCATCGGCACCTACTTCGGGCTCGACAACGGCCAGACCGGCCTGCTCGCCACGGTGACCTTGCTGGTCTCCGCCGTGGGCGGCGCCGTCGCCGGCGTGTTCGCCGACCGCGTCGGCCGGGTGCGCGCACTGGTATGGACGGTCAGCGTGTACGCCGTGTTCACCGTCGCCTGCGGCTTCGCGTCCGACTTCGGCACCCTGCTGGTCTTCCGCGCCCTCCAAGGCCTCGGTTTCGGCGGGGAATGGGCGGTCGGCGCCGTGCTGGTCGCCGAGTACGCCTCGGCCCGGCACCGCGGCCGCACCCTCGGCTGGATCCAGTCCGCCTGGGCGGTCGGCTGGGGCCTCGCGGTGATCTCGTACACCGTGGTCTATCAGCTGGTCGACGACGACCTCGCCTGGCGGATCCTGTTCTTCACCGGCGCCCTGCCCGCCCTGCTCGTGCTGTACGTCCGACGCAGCGTCAAGGACGCGCCCGTCGCCGCCGCGCGGCTCAAGTCCGGTGGGCGGCAGCGCTCTCTCGGGTCAGGCTTCGCCGAGATCTTCCGGGGGCGACTGCTGCGTACGACCCTGCTGGCCGGACTGTTGTCCACCGGTGTCCAAGGGGGCTACTACACGCTGGCCACCTGGATTCCCAAGTACCTCAGCGAGGAGCGCGGCCTCTCCGTGACGGGCGTGGGCGGATTCCTCGTGGTGCAGATCGTCGGCGCCTTCTCCGGTTACGTGACGGGGGCGCATCTGGCGGACCGGCTGGGGCGGCGGCGCACCATCCAGATCTTCGCGGTGCTCTCGGCCCTGTGCGTACTGTCCTACTCCCGGGTGCCCGGTGACTGGGACGAGATCTCCCTGCTGCTCGGCTTCCCGCTCGGATTCTGCATGTCGGCCATCTTCTCCAGCTTCGGATCCTTCCTCGCCGAGCTCTACCCCACCGAAGTGCGCGGCACCGGGCAGGGGTTCACGTACAACACCGGCAGGGCCGTGGGGGCCGCCTTCCCCACCCTCGTCGGTTTCCTCTCCGACAGCTGGGGCGTGGGCGGCGCGCTCGGCTTCGCCGCCGCCGGCTACGCGCTGGCCTACGTCTCGCTGCTGGGGCTTCCCGAAACTCGCGGCATCGAACTGCGCTGAGGCGCGTACGGCACCTCCGTACAGCCGAGGCGCTCCACGCTCCGCACCTCATCCCACACTCCACACCTCACACCAACCCCTCGCCTGCCGAGGAGAGTTGGAGGCATTCCGTGAACGGACCAGCTCCCATGCCCCGGACCGGCCGGGCCGGTGACGGCATCAGGCGGTTCCCCGCCTTCACCGGTTCACGCGACTTCCTGCCCACCTTTCGCAAGGCGGTGGTCCCTCCGCGTACGGAATGGCAGGGCCTGCGCGACAAGGTGCTGCCCGCGCTGCTCCTGGACACGGGGGACGACGGCTTCTCCGACGCACTGCTGGACGCGTTCGCCTACATCCTGGCCCCGGAACCGACCGAGAAGCTGGTCGCGTACGCCAGGGTGCGCCGCCCGACAGGAGCCCGCTTTCTGACCATGCAGGCCGGCACCGGTCTGAACGGAACCAGCCCGCCCCGCATCGGCAGGCTGCGACTGCGGACCTTCCTGCTGATGCGGGACCTCGTGGAACAGGCCCAGCAGGCACGGCAGGCCCAACAGGACCAGCAGGCACAGCAGGACCAGCAGGACCAGCCGCACTCTGATCACCTTCGGCCGACGCGGAACCCCCTGGACGAGAAACCCCTGCGCGATGCCGTCTACCGGCTGCGCACCCAGAGCGGGCCACTCGGCGCCCTGACCAGGCTCAGTTGCGCGGAATCCGCTCCCGTGGGCAGCTGGATCGACAAGGTGTGGCTGGTGGCAGGCCCTCCGCTGCTCCACACCTTTCCCCGGTGGTGCTGGGCGGCCTGGTGGAGCCGGCGGCTCATCAGGTCCAAGCACAGCTGGTTCGTGTCGTGGCGCGGCATCGACGCTTCGGGCCGGCTCTTCGAGCGGATGAGCAATCTGCTGACGTTGCAGGACGGCGGCCCGGAGGGCCAGCTGGAAACGCTCGAAGAGTTACTGTTCCGCGCCCTGCTGGCCGATCTCGCCAAGGCGGGGCCCGGACGGTTCGGCCCCTGGGCGCGCCGCCGGAGGTCCCGCCGTGTGATCCTTCTGGACCTGCCACGTGAGGGCACTCCTGGCGCCGAGCTCACCCGGCGGTTCCTCGACACGTATCTGAAGGTCGGCGTCACGGCGGGCAGCGCCTCGCTGCTGCTGGTGGGGGCGGGGCACGCCGCCGCGTACGCGGACGAGAGCTGGCCCCGGTGCAGCACCCTGAACCGGGCCGCCGAACTGCTGGTTCCGGCGGCCGACGGCGCGACCGCCCCGTTCCCACTGCTCGTCTCGGCGAGCCCACCCGCTCCCGTCGGCACCACCGGGGCCGACCAGGGCGAGCGTCTGCACCCGGCCCCGGTGAAGCACTTCCGCTGGGGTCCGCGGACCGAGCTGACCGGCGCGCTGTCGGTCGCCGCTGCGGCCCTGACCGTGGCGCCCCTGATCGTGTGCCCGCAGCTGGCTTCGCAGGAGAAGGACTGTCTGGACGGCGCGGTCGTCGAAGGGCGCGCCGCTCCCACCCCGCTCCGCGCGGCGACCGATGAGGGCGGGACACCGAAGGAACAGTACGACGAGGTGGTCGGCGCGATCGAGAAGCTCAACGAGAAAGCGCTGACCGCCGAGAAGAAGTTCCACAAGCCGGTGCGCCGGGTCGTCTACCTGGGGTCGGGAGTGGACCCCGACCCCGATCAGGTGGTCATGAACGGCACGATCCCCGAACTCCGCGGGATCCTGCTGGGCCAGGAGGAGCTGAACCGGCTCGCGTCGGAGGACGCGAACCGGGTACGGCTCTACGTCGAAGTACGGGACACCGGAACGAAGTTCAGGGATGTCGTCCGGCACGCGAAGGACGTGGCTCGGGCCGCCAGGGCCAACAGCCGGCACCAGGACAGCCGCACGGTCGTCGGCGTGATCGGGTTCAGGGAGAGCCGGAAGTCGACCAAGGAGGCAGCGCGCGTCCTGAACAACGGGCAGGTGCCGGTGATCGGCACCACGGCCACGGCGGACGCGATGCAGCAGGCAGGCGACTACTACCAGCCGATGTCGCCGGACAACAGCCGGGAGACGGCGGTGGCCGCGCAGTTCGCGCGGGACGGGCGCATCATCGAGACGGCGGCCGGGCGCTGCGAGACGTCCACGCGGGCCCTGGTCGTCAAGGACCCCAACGATCTCTACACCAACGAGCTGGGCGCGAAGTTCGTCCGCAACTTCGGCGGAGGCACCGAGACCTGGGAGTTCCCTGGCGGCGAGGGGGCGGAGATCTCGGCGCGGGACACGGCGGCGCATGTGTGCGACGTCATCAAGGAGGACCGCCGCACCGTCGTCTACTGGGCCTCCCGCGTCGACCGCTTCACCATGTTCGTCAACGCCTACCCCGACTCCGGTTGCGCGGGAATACCGCTGACGGTGATCGGCAGCAACGAGCTCACCAACGCCGCGCTCGGCGGCAAGTTCCTGGAACACAAGTGGCTGCGGCTCTACCACACCGTGCATGTGCTGCCGGACGGGCACCCGGACGGGAACGGCCAGGCCAGGGAGTTCATCTCCCGCTACATCGACCGCTACACGAAACGTGATCCCTGGATCAACGACGGCCATGTGGCACTGGCGCACGACGCGCTGAAGGTGCTGTCGTCCGCCGCGGACCGGGAGTTCACGAGCACCGACGCCGTCGACGCGCAGGGAGTCAAGTCCAAGATCGACGAGGGCATCCGTTTTGAAGGCGTGAGCGGCGACATCCGGATTCCGCACCGGCACGCGGCCCACCCGCCCTTGGACAAGGCGTTGGTCGTGCTCAAGCACACGAAGGGGGGCCAGCGGCTGGTACTGCACTGCGGGGCCTTCCGGCAGAACGGTGACGGCCCGGTCGAACGCTGGGGGCCCGGCGGCCGGTACGCGTGCCCGCCGGACGACCTGACGCCTGACGACCTGGCGCCTGACGCCTGACGCCTGACGACCTGGCGCTTGGCGCCTGGCGACCTGGTACGCAATACCTCGCAACGCTGGTCCCGCCCCGCTTGTCAGAGGTGCGCAGTACCGTCCTGTCATGGCAGCCAGAATCGATCTGACCCTTGATTGCACGGACGCGCACCTCCTGGCCGAGTTCTGGAAGACGGCCCTGGGGTACGTCGACGAGCCGCCGCCCGCTCCCTTCAGCACCCGCGAGGAGTGGCTCGCGCAGTTCGACCTTCCGGATGACGATTCCGCGGACGACGCCGCGTGGCTGTGCGATCCCGACGGCGTCGGCCCCCGGCTCTCCATTCTCAAGGTCCCTGAACCGAAAGCAGCGAAGAACAGACTGCACATCGACATCCGGGTGCAGGGACATGGCAGTTCCGATGAGCGTTGGGCGCGGATCAAGGCGGAGGCCGAGCGTCTGGTGAAGGCGGGCGGGAACGTCCTCGATGAGTTCGATGGGCACCACATCGTCATGGCCGACCCGGAGGGAAACGAGTTCTGCGTCGCTGCGGCCTCGGCCTGAGGACTGAGGGCTGCGGAGTGCGAGCTGAGGACTGCGGCCGACGGGCTCCGCGGAGCTTGCCTCGCGGCACGTACACGGCTCACTACGCGCCCCAAGATCAGCCGAGACCACGATGGGCGGCCCACAACTCCCCGGCGCGGCCGGCAGCATCGGCGACCAGGGCCGCCAGCTCGGGTTCATCGGGAATAGGGAACGAGACGTATGCACCCCGACCACCACCGACCGGTCTGCCATAAGCCTTCACGGCGAGGTGACCGTCCGGGAGAAGCCGGACGTTGAGTGTGGTCAGCGTGAACTCTTCACCGCGTCGAGTGTCCGTCCAGCGGAGCGCCTGAGGTATCACGACATTGATCGCCAGAGCGCTTACTTCCAGGTCGCTACTCATGGACGGATGATCTCACGCGCGTCGCCGCAGGCGCCCGCCACCGACTCACGCGGCAGCCAGTTTGAGCACGACTCGACGCGCGCCCTAGGACTGAGCGAAAACAACGTGCGCCGGGCGAGGTGACATCGGCAGGATGCCCCGCGTGACTAACATGCCGAGCAACGCCGTCCCCGACCCTGCCGTCCTTGATGCCTTCGGCGTGAAGGGGTCCAGGGTTCCGCTGGTGGGTGGGCAGGGACGGAGCGTTCTCGTCGGTGAGTGCGTGTTCAAGCCCGCGGAGGGCCCGGCCGACGAGATCGAGTGGGCGGCCTCCTTGTTCGAAGAGCTGGGGGCGTCGAGCAGTGGCTTCCGCGTTCCGCTGCCTCTGCGGGCCGCCGACGGGCGGAGCGTCGTGGACGGCTGGACTGCCAGTGAGTTCGTGACCGGTCAGCCCGGTCCGCAGGGACGCTGGACCGGTGTGCTCGACGCCGGCCGTGCTTTCCCGGTTGAGCAGGACGCGGCTCAGCTCATCCATGGCGACCTCACGGGCAATGTGCTGTTCGCCGCGGGTCAAGCGCCCGCGGTCATCGACTTCTCCCCGTACTGGCGCCCCCCCGTCTACGCCGAAGCCGTCGTGATTGCGGACGGTCTGCTGTGGTTCGACCTTCCGTCCGACCTGCTGACGGCCGCCGGCAATCATCCTGACTGGCCACAGTTATTGGTCCGCGCACTGATCTTCAGGCTCGTGGCGCACAGCGAGAATGCGCGGTCTCTGGGGCGGGCTCCGTCGGGCGAGGCGGAGCGCTACGCAAGGGCGGCCGACGTTGTGGCGAGGAAGCTGCTGTACCGCACCCGCGCCCGCACCCGCACCCGCACCCGCACCCGGACCGTGCCGGATCAGTAGCCGTAGATCATCTTGTAGGCGACCTCGGGGAGGAACTGCCCGGCCGAAGAGCCCGTTCCGACGCCGCAGTTGCCGTCGGACTCGCCCGGAACCTTGATCCACAGGAGCATCTCGGCGCCTCCGCCCAGTTGGGTGGGGGTGCCGGTACGACGGCCCGCGGGGTTGCACCACTGGCCGTCGGAGCCGTTCCCGTTGCGGCTGGTGTCCACGACGAACGGCTTCGTGTAGCCGTACCGGGCCTTGAGTTCCCTGTTGACGGCGTTGCCGTACGCGGTGTTCTCGGCCGTGGTCAGGTAGTTGGAGACGTCGAGCGAGAAGCCGTGGGCCTGCCGGACGCCGGCCTCGTGGAGGCGCCGGGCCATGGTCGCCGCGTCCGCCCAGGCCGGGTTGCCCGCGTCGAGGTAGACCCAGGTGTTCGGCGCCTGGCGATTGAACTCGGCGAGCGCGCCGGTGAGCATGCCCTCACGTTCGTCGATCTGCGCCTGGGTCATGCAACCGTAGTCGCCGAGGGAGTCCGGTTCGAGGACGACGACGGCCGGGCGGCCCGCGATCCCGCCCGCGAACTGGGCGATCCATTGCGCGTAGGCGGACGGTGAGGAGGCTCCGCCCCCGGAGTGCCCGCCGCAGTAGTCGCGGTTGTAGATGTTGTAGGCGACGAGGACGGGCAGCTTGTCCTTGGCGTCCGCGGCGCCGACGTACGCGCCGGTCGCGGTGCCGATGGTGCCGCTCCAAGAGCCGAACCAGCGGGCCGTCGGGGTGTTGGCGATGGATGCGTTGATCGCGGGCGCCCGGCCGTCGCCGGGGTTGGCCGCTACCCACCGCTTCGCGCTGGAGTCGGGGTCCACGTAGAACCCGTGGGTCATGGTCGTCGGATCGGCCGCGTGGGCCGATGGTGCGGCGGCGAACGCCAGCGACAGTGAGGAGAGCGCTGCCCCCAGGGCGAGCAGTCTGCGGCGCATGACGGTACCTCGGCTTTCTGACGGGATGCGTCGGGCGGTCAGGATGAACAGGAGGCGAAGGAGTGGGGGGAGCGCTCCCAGGGGCGGGCGGCGCTCTCAGGGCGGGCAGCGCTCCCATGGCCGG
The DNA here is from genome assembly GCF_040683555.1 of Streptomyces sp. NPDC093510. Classification (NCBI taxonomy): domain Bacteria; kingdom Bacillati; phylum Actinomycetota; class Actinomycetes; order Kitasatosporales; family Streptomycetaceae; genus Streptomyces; species Streptomyces sp. NPDC093510. The sequence goes on along the minus strand of NZ_JBFBEE010000037.1, from coordinate 42,551 downwards.
GCAGCGCTCCCTCACGGCATGGTCGGTCGCAGGTTGGTCGAGTCAGTCCGGGCCGGTCGGCCACCACCCGCCGGGTCTCGGGTCCGGCGAAGGTCTACTTGACCCGCATCTCGCACCACATCCGGCGCCCGTGTCCGACCTCGCGTACCGGACCGCTCAGGGTGAGCGGCACAGTGTGGTGGACATGGGCGCTGGAGGCGGCGACGCGCAGTTCGAGGGCTCCGGGTTCGACGACGCGGCGGCCGTCGGCCCCCGTGTACGCGGCAAGGTCCGCGGGGAACGTGGCGTGCACCTCGGCCGACGCCCCGGCCTCCAGCGGCACCCTGGCGTACCCGACGAGCCGCACCTCGGGGCGGGCCGCCGTGCCGACCGGGTCGTGCAGATAGAGCTGGACCACTTCGGTTCCGGGGCGGTCACCTGTGTTGCGGACGGTCAGCCGCAACGTGGTCTCGCCGTCGGTGGCGAACTCCGTGGCGTCGCAGAGCGGTGGGCCCCAGCTGAACGCGGTGTACGACAGGCCGTGCCCGAACGGGTACAGAGGCGTCGGGTCCACGACGCTGGGGAAGCCGTGCCGGCCGAGCGGCGGCGCGAGGTACGGGGCGGGCTGGCCACCCGGGCTGCGCGGCACCCCGACGGGCAGGCGTCCGGAGGGCTCGACACGGCCGGAGAGGACGCCCGCGACAGCGCCGCCACCCTCCTGGCCCGGGAAGAACGCCTGGACGACGGCGACGGCCCGCTCTGCCCAGCGGCCGAGCGCGTAGGGCCTTCCACTGAGTACGACGATGACGACCGGCACTCCGGAGGCCATCACCTTGTCCAGCACATCGCCCTGCCCGTACGGCAGTTGGAGATCCTCGGCATCACAGCCCTCGCCGGACGAGCCGCGCCCGAACAGGCCCGACCGGTCCCCGACCACGGCCAGGCAGACGTCGGCGGCCGCCGGCTCGTCGACGAACACGGCGGCCGGGAACTCGACACGCAACGCCTCGGCGAACGTCGGCACCTCGACCCCCGTGGGCAGCTCGGGATGGTGCACGCCCACGTGCCGGGGGAACGTGTAGCAGCCGAGCATGGCGGCCTGCTCGTCGGCGAGCAGGCCGACGACGGCGATGCGCGGCCCGCCGCCCAGCGGCAGCGCGCCGGAGTCGTTGGCGAGCAGCACGACCGACTCCTCGGCGACCTTCCGCGCCAGCTCCCGCATGTGCGGGGGGTTCAGGTCGACGGGCTCCCCGCCCGTGACGGGCTCCCAATCGGGGTCGAGCAGTCCCAGTTCGCACTTCTGCGTCAGGACACGCAGCGCGGCCCGGTCGAGCAGCTCCTCGGGGAGCGCGTCGGCGGGGTGGAAACAGCGGGCCGCCGGCAGCTCCACGTCGACACCGGCCGCGAGGGCGAGCCGTGCGGCACGGCCCTCCCCGTCGGCGATCCGGTGCGCCTCCTCGAGGAGTGAGATGCCGTAGTAGTCCGATACGACGGTCCCCGTGAACTCCCACTGTTCGCGCAGCAGTTGGGTGAGCAGGCCCGCGTGGGCGTGGGCGGGCAGGCCGTCGACGTCGTTGTAGGCGGGCATCACGGAGCGGGCGCCGCCGTCGCGTACCGCCATTTCGAACGGTGGCAGGAACACGTCCGCGAGCTCCCTCGGGCCCAGCGAGGCGGGCGCGTGGTTGCGGGCGGCGCGCGAGGCCGAGTGGCCGGCGAAGTGCTTGAGCGTAGCGACGATCCCGGCGGCCTCCAGGCCCCGCACATAGGCGGTGCCGATGGTGCCGACGAGGTACGGGTCTTCGCCGATCGCCTCTTCGGTCCGCCCCCATCGGGGGTCCCGCACGACGTCCAGGACCGGAGCGAGCCCCTGGTGGACGCCGACGGCGCGCAGCGACCTGCCGATGGCCTGCGCCATCTCGGTGATCAGCACCGGGTCGTAGGTGGCACCCCAGGCCAGCGGGGTCGGAAAGACGGTGGCCTGCCAGGCGGTGAACCCGGTCAGGCACTCCTCGTGGGCGATCGCGGGCAGGGCGAACCGGTTTCCGGCACGGACCGTGCGCTGCAGCTCCGCGAGACGGGCGGCCCCCTCGCCGGGTTCGACGGGCACGGTGCCGAAGGGGCGGGTGAGGTGGCCGAGGCCATGGGGCAACAGGGCGTCGAGGGCGGCGCTGCGGGCCGCGTAGGTGTGCTGTCCGGGGGCGACATCGGAGGCTCCGCTGTCGGTGGGCTCGGCGCCGATCCATGCGCTGGACAGCTGGGCGGTCTTCTCCTCGGTGGTCATCCGGGCAAGCAGGTCCGCCGCCCGGACGTGGACGGGCAGGGTGGTGTCCTGCCATGGCTCGACCATGGGACTCCTCAAATACGGTGCGGGACGGGGAGGTTGACGCCTGTGGGCTCAGCCTTTGGTGGCGCCCGTGGTGATGCCACCGATCAACTGCCGTTCGGCGACGGCGTAGAAGGCGAGGGCGGGCAGCATGGCGAGGACGAGATAGGCGAAGACACGGGCGATGTCGGTGCCGTACTGGCCCTGGAACTGCTGCACGCCGATGGGAATCGTCCACCAGCTCTGCTCGCTGAACACCAGCAGCGGGAGCAGGAAGTTGTTCCAGCTGCCGACGACGGCGAGGATGGCCACGGTGCCGAGCGCGGGCCGCGCCATGGGCAGCAGGATCCGCCAGAAGAACCCGAACGCCGAGCAGCCGTCGAGGGTGGCGGCCTCCTCCAGTTCACCGGGGATCTCCCGGAAGAAGCCGCGCAGGATGACGATGGTCATGGGCAGCCCGAACGCGGCCTGCGGCAGGATCACGCCCCAGGGGTTGTCGAGCAGCCCGAAGGTGCGCAGCAGGACGAAGAGGGGCAGGATCGCCACGGCGAACGGGAACATCAGCCCCACGGTGAAGAGGGTGAAGAGCAACTCCCGCCCGCGGAAGGCGAAACGGGCGAGCGCGAAGGCGGCGAGGGCGGCGGCGCCCACGGTCAGCACGGTCGTGCCGACGGCGATCAGCGTGGAGGCGCCCAGCATGCGCCAGAACGAACCGGAGGCGAGTACATCGGTGTAGTTGGACGTCACCCACGGCGAGGGCAGGCCGAACGTGTTGCGGGAGAGCTGGTCGGTGGACTTGAACCCGGACATGAACGCGTACAGCAGTGGCGTGACCATGAAGACGCCGACCAGCCACACCGTCACGTACAGCGGCACGGAGCGCAGCTTCGCGCGCACGCCCGCGCTCATCGGGAGGCTCGCATGGTGGTGAGAGCTCCCTGGGTGTCGCGGCGCAGCACGGACCGCTGGTAGAGGAGGGCGAAGACGAGGCTGATGAGGAACATGGCGATGCTGACCGCGCTGGCGTAGCCGATCTGGTAGCGCTTGAAGCCGAACTGGAACATGGTCACGGCCATGGTCTCGGAGTGGTGGTCGGGTCCGCCCTGCGTGACCACCCACACTAGGTCGAAGAGCTGGATGGCGCCGATCACGGAAAGGAATACGCTGATGCGGATCGTCGGCCCGAGCAGCGGCAGGGTGATGTGGCGGAAGCGGTGCCAGGGGCCGGCGCCGTCGATGCGGGCCGCCTCGTGCAGTTCGGCGGGGATGCCTTGCAGTCCGGCCAGGTACAGCATCATGTGGAAGCCGAAGTACTTCCATGTCATGACGAGGAACAGGGTCGGCAGCACATGGTCCTGGTCGGCGAACCACAGTCCACCGAGGCCGTCGAGGCCGACCGAGCCGAGCACCTTGTCGGCGAGCCCGTCGTCGGGCGCGAAGATCATGGAGAAGAGGACGCCGGTGATGACCTCGGACAGGACGTAGGGGGCGAAGAACAGCATCCGGTACAGGGCCCGCCCGCGCAGTTTCTGGTTGAGCAGCACGGCCATGCCGAGGGCGAACGGGAGCTGCACGCACACCGAGAACAGCACGAGCAGCAGGCCCCGCCACAGGTCCCCGAGGAAGACAGGGTCGCGGATGAGCCGGGTGTAGTTGTCGAGGCCGACGTAGTCCGAGGGGGAACCGAAGCCGCCCCAGTTGAAGAGGCTGACGTAGAGGGCGTACAGGATCGGGGCGAGCACGAGCGCGCCGAACAGGAGCAGGGCGGGCAGGGTGAAGCAGAAGGCGGTCAGCCAGTCGGCGGCCCGACGGGCCGACGGCCGGCCGGTCCTGGTGTCCGGCTGCCGCGGTGGTGCGGGCGCCGGCTCCTTCACGTACGTGGAGGTCATGTCGGTCACTGGCTCTTCGCGACCTGGGTGACCGAACGAGCCACGTCTTCGGGCGACTTGGAACCGGCGATCAGGGCCGCCACCGAGTCGTTGATCTCCTGGCCGACGGCGGGCGGGTACGCCTGGTCGAGGTAGAGCTGGAAGCCGGTCGCCTTGTCGACGGCGTCGGAGACGAGCCCCAGATTGCGGTCGGTCAGGGCGCTCATCGCGTCCTTGACGACAGGCATGATCGCGGCCTCTGTGACGAGGATGCGGTCGGACTCGGCCGTCATGAAGAACTTCAGGAAGTCGACGGCTGCCTTGGGAGCGCCCTTGCGTACCGCGTAGCCGCCTCCTCCGCCGAAGATGTCGGTGCGGGCGCCCTTGCCGCCGGTGACCGCGGGGAACGGGAAGAAGCCGAGGTCCTTGCCGATGCCCTTGCCCGCGTCGGCCTGCGCTACGGGTGCCCACTGGCCCATCAGTTCCATCGCCGCCTTGCCGTTGCCCATGGCGGCCGCCTCCCCGTTGGGCGCGGAGTACGCGGCGCCGAGGTGGCCCTTCTGGAACGGCCGGAGCGCGACGAGCTCCTTGAGGTGCTCCCCCGCCTTGACGAAGTCGTCACCGGTGAAGTCCTTGGCGTCAGCGGCTTTCCGCATGCCGTCGACCCCGGCGATCCGCATGGCCAGGTAGGCCCAGTAGTACATGCCGGGCCACTTCTCCTTGCCCGCGAGGGCGATGGGGGTGATGCCGGCGCCCTTCAGCTTCTCGACCACGTCGAGGTAGTCGGCCCAGGTGGCGGGCGGCGCCTTGACGCCGGCCTCGGCGAACAGCGCCTTGTTGTACCAGAAGCCCACCGCGCCGATCTCGAACGGCACGGCGTACGTCTTCCCCTCGATCTGGTACGGCTTCAGCGAGGCCGCCAGGAGAGTGTCGGCCCACGGCCTCATCGAGGGGGTCAGGTCCTCGACGAGACCGGCGTCGATCTGCTGCTGGAGCACACCGCCGCCCCACGTGTGGTAGATGTCCGGCAGCTTTCCGGAACTGGTCTGCGCCGTCATCTTCGACTTGTAGGCGTCGTTCTCCATCGTGACGAGCTTGATGCGCACATCGGGATGCTCGGCCTCGAACGCCTTGGCCCGCTCGGGCCAGACGGACTTCGACGGCTCCGTGGTCTGGATGTTCCACCACTCCACGACGGTCCGGCCCTCGCTGTCGGTGGTCGTGGACCCGGAGTCCGAGCAGGCGGAGAGGCCCGCCGCGCCAAGGCCCACCGCCGACGCGGTCCCCAGGAAGCGGCGGCGGGAGAGGTCTGGGGACGCGGCGCCGGACGCGGACGTGACGGCTCGGTCGAAGGCTGGCATGGCGCACCTTCCGGAAGAGTTCCGAGAATTATCGGGAGACGGCCATGGAAGTTACGGGCATACGTCGGGGGCGTCAACGGTCCTGACAGAACCGGGCGTTGACGCCCCCTGGGAGTGCGCTGTTCCGTTATGCGCGGTGCGGCGGTGCGGTGCTCGCGCGGACCACCAGCTCGGTCGCCAGTTCCACGCGCGGCGAGGCCAGATCGACGTTCCGCGCGAGGTCGAGCAGCATCCGCGCCGCCAACTTGCCCATGTCCGACAGGGGCTGACGGACCGTCGTGAGAGGCGGCGAGGACCAGCGCACCTCCGGCAGGTCGTCGAAGCCGACGACGCTCATGTCCTCCGGCACCCGAAGGCCGCGACGGCGCAGCGCCTCGATCGCGCCGAGCGCCATCTGGTCGCTCGCGGCGAAGATCGCGGTCGGCGGTTCGCCGAGGTCCAACAGCCGCTCCGCGCCGGTGAATCCGGACTCGTGGTAGAAGTCGCCGGGCACCACGAGCGCGTCGTCGACGGTGACTCCGGCCACGTCGAGCGCGGCCCGGTAGCCGTCGAGCCGGGCCCGTGAGCACAGCAGTCGCGGCGGGCCCTGGATGAACCCGATGCGCCGGTGTCCGAGCTGGAGCACATGCTCGGTCGCCGCCATCCCGCCGGCCCAGTTCGTGGCGCCGACGGTCGGCGCCTCGGTGGCGGGAGATCCGGCCGGGTCGACCACCACCAACGGCACGCCCAGGCGCCGCAGTTCGTCGTGGAGCCCGGGTTCGAGCACCGACGTCACGAGGATCACTCCGTCGGAGGCGCGGGCCCGCAGATTGGTCATCCACTGACGTGCGGCGCCCGCCCGGTCGTGGATCGCGGAGACCACTGTGCCGACGCCCGCCTCGTGGGCGACCTCCTCCACGCCCCGGATGATCTCGACGGCCCACGGACTGTCCAGGTCGTTGAAGACCAGGTCGAGCAGGGCCGCCCGGGCCCCGGGGGCGGTCGGCCGACGCCGGTAGCCGTGCCGGTGCAGCAGGTCCTCGATCCGGGCGCGGGTCGCGGACGAGACGTCCGACCGTCCGTTGACGACGCGTGAAACGGTCGGCACGGACACGCCGGCCTCCCGTGCGATCTCGGCGATCGTCACCTTCGCCGCGCCGTCCGGACTCCGCGTGCCTGCTTTGCGCTGAGCGTCTTCCCCGGCCACCATCCCCACCTCCGTCGCTGGACACCCGGAAAGTCCGGGCGCCTTCCGGAAACCGTAAGCCGTCGCCAGAAGTGAAGGTGACCCAGTACGCCACGGGCGGGCGGAACGCTTTTGCTCAGCAGGCTCTCTCACTACCTGTACGGCTGTACCCCCTTGTGAGGAGTTGTTCTGCATGGTGCGTCGCTTTCGCGTACTGCTACTGACCGTCCTGACGCTGGTCGCGGGCTCGGTGATGTCGTCCGCTCCGGCCTCCGCCGTCATCGGCGGATCGAAGAGCACGTACGGCCCGTGGGCGGTACGCATGCTCGTCGACGGCAAACCGGCGTGCACCGGCACAGCGGTCGCCCGCCAGTGGATCCTCACCGCCTCGCACTGCTTCTACGAGCAGGCACAGCCGGTCGCCGACAGGCGGATCTCCTTCCGGGTCGGCCATCTCGACATGCGGCGGGGCACCACGGTCCGCCCCATCCCACGCAAGCGCGTGGGCAGCGCGCACGCCGACATGATGCTCGTCAAGGTCGCGCCGATGAACGTCCGTATCGCGCGCCTGGCCACGGTCGGCGTCCACCGCGGCCAGGCCGTACGGCAGTACGGGTGGGGCGCGACCTGCACCACTGACGAGAGCGCCTGCCAGTCCCCCGTCCTCAAGCAGTCGGACCTGAAGGTCGTCCGGCCCAACGACCCCCTGTGCGCGGGCCACACCGCACCGGGCGGCCCCGACTTCTGCATGAAGAAGGTGTCCGGGATTCCCGCCGGTGGCGACTCCGGGGGCCCGGTGATGACCGTCGGTCCGCGTGGCACCGAAACCCTCATCGGCGTCTTCAACGGCTCCGACCGGGAGAAGAGCGCCGAGGCCGGGGAGGTCTCCCAGCAGCTCTCCTGGATCCGCTCGGTCATTCGTCGATAGCGACGACGGCTGTACGCCGGGCGGCGCGGCGGAGCGGGAGGCCGGGGAGAGCCTGGAGCTCTCCCCGGCCGGACGGGGTCGGCGCTGTCCGCGTCCCGCCCCCGATCCGGTCCGCGCGCGCCGCTCCAGTACGACTGTTCCCTCCTGCTGGGTGAGATCGGGCCGGAGCAGCCTCCGGACGGCGGCTGCGGCCGGTATCACTGCCTTCGTGATGAACATGCCCGCGCGCGCCCTCTCGGCCGCCGCCTTCGCGCTGCTGCCCCTGACAGCCACGACCGTGCGCGCTGCACCGGCCGTTCCCCAGCCCCGCCCCCTGAGCCTGGCCGACGCGGTCGGCCGGCTGCCGGTGGCCGCGGAGGATCGTGGCGGCTATGTACGCAGTGCGTTCAAGTACTGGGTGGACGATGACCACGACGACTGCGCCACCCGGGCGGAGGTCCTGATCGCGGAGTCCCGGACTCGGGCGGTCCTCGAAGGCGACTGCCGGATCACCGCGGGCTCCTGGTACTCGTACTTCGACGGGAAGACGGTCACCGAGCCGCGGGCCCTGGACATCGATCACATGGTTCCGTTGGCCGAGGCCTGGGACTCCGGCGCCTCCCAGTGGAGTCCCGAACGGCGCGAGGACTACGCCAACGACCTCGATGCCGAGCAGTCGTTGGTGGCGGTCACGACGGAGAGCCACCGCGCCAAGGCCGACCAGGACCCGGCCGAGTGGCTGCCGCAGCTCGCGGACGCGTACTGCACCTACGCGGCCGACTGGACGGCGACGAAGCTGCGGTGGTCACTGACCGTCGACAGGGCCGAGGCCGCCGCTCTCCGCGACCTCGCGAAGGGCTGCGGCCGGCAGCAGGTCGAGTACACGTCCCCTCCGGACGCCGCCGCCGGATCGTAGGGCCGATCCGCGAGACCGCCACGTGCATGGTGTCGAACACCGGTGTACGGAACGGGGGTTCGTCACCCCACCAGGAACGGCCTCTCGAGCGACGACCGAGGCGTCCGCGACCTTCCGCCACCGCCTGGACGGTCTTTCGGGAGTCAGCAGCCGCCCGATGCGGAGGAAGCACCGGCGCCGATCCGCAGTGTCGTCGGGGCGGCGCAGCAACCGCCGGAATCCTCGTCGGCCTCGGGCTCGTCGAAGAGGCCGGCTCCTCCGCAGACTCCGGTTTCCGGCAGGGTCAGCTCTACGCGTTCGGCGGCTTCCTGGTCACCGGCGAGCGCGGCGGCGATGGAGCGGACCTGCTCGTAGCCGGTCATGGCGAGGAAGGTAGGGGCGCGGCCGTAGGACTTCATTCCGACGAGGTAGACGTCCTTTTCGGGGTGGGAGAGTTCGCCCACCCCGTGCGGGTAGACGGTTCCGCAGGAGTGGACGTTGGGGTCGATGAGGGGAGCCAGCCCGGTGGGTGCCTGGAGGCGCTCGTCGAGGCCGAGGCGGAGTTCGTCGAGGAAGGTCAGGTCGGGACGGAAGCCGGTCAGGGCGATGACCTCGTCGACCGCGTCGAGGCGGCGGCCGTCCTCGGCGACCACTACCAGTCGGCCGTCCTCGGCCTTTTCGACGGCGGTGGCGCGGAAGCCGGTGACAGCGTCGGCGTGGCCGTTGTCGACGGCGGCCTTGGCGGCGAGTCCCAGAGCGCCGCGGGCAGGCAGTTGGTCGGCCTCGCCGCCGCCGAACGTAGAGCCGGAGATGCCTCGGCGCAGAATCCAGGTGGCGTGGGTGCCGGGCTCGTCCCCGGCCAGGTCGGCGAGGAGGGCCAGCGCGGTGAAGGCGGACGCGCCGGAGCCGATGACAGCGGTGCGCCTGCCCGCGTAACGGGCCTGTACGGAAGGGTCCTTGAGGTTGGGGACGCGGTAGGAGACGCGGTCCGCCACCGCCCGCTCGCCGAGGGCGGGCAGGCCGTCGCCGCCGAGCGGGCCGGGGGTCGACCAGGTGCCCGACGCGTCGATGACGGCGCGGGCGAACAGGCGCTCCTCGCGGCCGTCCGCGTCCTGGACGTGCAGGGTGAAGGGCTGCTGGTCGCGGTCGGCGTCGACGACACGGTCGCGGCCGGCACGCGCGACTCCGGTGACCGTCGCACCGAAGCGGACCTTCTCGCCCAGGGCGTCGGCGAGCGGCTGCAGGTACCGCTCGGCCCAGTCGCCGCCGGTGGGGTACGTGGCGCCGTCGGGCTTGTCCCAGCCGGTGGGGGCCAGGAGCTTCTCCGCGGCCGGGTCGACGACCTCGGCCCAGGTGGAGAAGAGGCGGACGTGCGACCAGTCGCGCACCGCGCTGCCGGCGGACGGCCCGGCTTCCAGGACGAGCGGTTCGATGCCGCGCTCGATGAGATGGGCGGCGGCGGCCAGGCCGATGGGGCCGGCGCCGATGACGACGGTGGGCAGGGCGGTGGGCGTGCTCTCGCTCATCACGTTCTCCAGTGACAGGTCAGGAGGACGCCGATCTTCTGATTCGACGCCTGTCGATATAAGGGAGATTGCCACGCGGTATCGATGGATGTCAATATTGACGTATGTCGAATTCGAGCGCGGTGAAGCTGCCGGTCCCGAACCAGCCGGACGAGGCGGTGACGCCGTGCTGCCCGCCGCTGAACGAGCGGCCCTTGAGCGCCGAGGAGGCCGAGCGGACCGCGAAGATGTTCAAGGCGCTCGGTGATCCGGTGCGGCTGCGACTGTTCTCCCTGGTCGCCTCGCACGAGGGAGGAGAGGCCTGCGTGTGCGACATCTCCGACGTAGGGGTCTCGCAGCCGACCGTCTCCCACCACCTGAAGAAGCTCAAGGACGCGGGGCTGCTCGCCTCCGAGCGGCGCGGCACCTGGGTGTACTACCGCGTCGAGCCGAGCGTCCTGGCGGCGATGGGCCAACTCCTGACGACGGCGGCCCGCTGAGCCGTACGGGCCCGTACGCGTCGTCGCCGGGGCCGGGGCAGCTCACCGGCCGGCAGCGCCCGCAGCGCGGCGAATCGCAGCCGGCGCGCCTTGGCCCGGCAACTCCGCCGGATTCGAGCGCCGCCCCCCTGCCTGGCGCGGCAGAGTCGGGACGGTGCGAAGGCCGGGACGCCACATCCGCACATTCGCGCTCGCGCGAAGAACTCGCCCGCCTCACCCCCGTACGTGTTCCCTCCGAGGCCGTTAGTCCGGGCACCTGCCCGAGCTTCACGTCAAGGAGGAGGCGCGATGCGTCACGGCATGCAACTCACCCATGCCCAGCGGAACTTCGAACAGGGCGCGCACCTCGTAGCTCACCTGACCGGTTGTTCACCACGCAGTCCTGGAGCGGTGGACCTCCCTTCGACGCCCACCCGTTCACCCGCTCCCTGCTGGAGGACTTCGTCGCGGGGAACCCTCGCGCCAACATGTGCATGTCCGGGGTCAGCGAGGGGGACATCGGGTGCCCCCTCCCGCCCCTTGGAGGCCCCCATGCGCCCCTTGGAGGCCCCCATGCACCAGCCCGCCCCTCCTGTCCGGCACGACGGAACGCCTCCTCCCCGCCTCACACCCGCGGGCGGGCGGCAGGCGGCCGGCGTCCGTAGGGCGATGATCGCGCGGCCGGCAGCCGGCGGCCCTCTCGACCCTGCCGTCCGCGAAGCCGCGCTCCCGCTGCCCTTGAACATGCTCATTTCCCGTGCGTACGTACGACGGGTGGCGGACGGCGTCGAGCAGTGCCGATGGTGCACCGAGTCGAGTGGTGCGCCTGACGTGTGGGGCGAGGTCGACGCCACGCACGCACGCCGGCTCGCGGTCGGCCGACCCTTCTCCTACCGCCTGGAGTTCTCCGGAACCGGGCCGGGCGCCCCGGAACGGAGCCTGCCGGGCAAGGCCGCCGCCCGCACAGGCACCTCATCTCCGGCAGAGGAGCGCGCATGAGCGACACGGTCGAGCCGGGCCCCGCGGACGGCCATGAGCGAGCCGAGGTCCCGCACCCCCGAGAGAAGCGGCTCGGTCCGCCGCCGGCCTCACTGGCGACGGACACCGACGGCGAGGACATCACCGAGCAGATGAAGGAGGCGTACTGGTCGGTCTACGACGGTGCGGCGTCCAAGGCCACCGTCGGTGAGATCTTCAAGCGCCTGCCCCGGACGGTGGGGCAGGTCGGCCGCCTCGCGTGGCAGGCCGGCCCCAAGGACACCCTCTGCCTGATCGTCCTGCAGATGGCCGCGGCCACCATGCTCGCCTTCGGCTTGATGGCCACGGTGGGCGTCGCCCAGCACATCTTCGCCCAGGGCCCTACGCCCGACAGGGTCCGGGCCGCGATCCCCCAACTGTTGCTCGTCGTCGGGCTCCTGTCGCTGCGCGCGCTGCTGGAGTACGGCGTCTCGGTGGCTCAGGCCCGGCTGACGCCCAGGATCCGGACGGCGTTGGAGAAGGAGTTCCTGGAGCTGACCGCGCACGTACGGCTGGAGATCGTCGACAATCCTGACTGGCACGACGAGGCATACCGGGCCCGCGACCGGGGCCTGTTCTACGCCCGGCAGATCGTCGGCCAAGTCGTCAGCCTCGCCTCCGCCACGCTGGGCCTCGTGGGCACGGCCGGCGTCATCACTCTGCTCCATCCACTTCTGATCCTGCTGCTGCCGCTGTCCGTGGTGCCCGTCGGCATCGCCGCCGTCAGCTCCGCGCGAGCCCGTTTCCACAGCTTCAAGCGGTGGAACGCCCTGCAGCGCAGGGTCAACGTCTTCTCCTGGCTGCTGCTCGAACGCGACGCCGCGGCCGAGCTGCGCTCCGACACGGCCCAGCGTGCCCTCCTCGCCGAGCACCACCGACTCACCGAGCGCATCGCCGACGAGGACACCCGGCTCAACCTCGGCTCCGCCCACCTCTCGCTCATCGGCCGGGCCACGGGCGGGATCGGCACCGGCATCACCTACATCGTTCTGGGCGCCATGCTCATCAACGGCTGGCTGCCTCTCGCCGCCGGGGCGGGCGCGGTCCTCGCCATTCAGAGCAGTCATGCCTCGATGACCACGGTCGTCGACGTCGCCCACCTCGTGTACGAGCACGCGCTGTGGGTGGACGACCTCCTGCGGTTCCAGAAGAAGTGCCGGACGTTGCTGCCTCGGCGCACCGGGCGGCCCGCGCCGCCGACCGTCAAAGAGATCACGCTCAGCAACGTCACCTACACGTACCCCGGCAAGGAGACTCCGGCTCTCGACGATGTATCCATGACGTTGCGCGCCGGCACCACGGTCGCCTTCGTCGGCGTCAACGGCTCCGGCAAGAGCACGGCTTCCCGCCTGATCGCGGGGCTGCACGACCCCTCCAGCGGAACCATCGCCTGGGACGGCGTGGACGTGACGGCCATGGACAGCGAGTCGATCCAGGCCGGTGTCGCAACGGTGCTCCAGGACCCGGTCCGCTTCCCGTTCAGCGCACTCGCGAACCTCACGATCTCCCGGGGGACGCTGACCGAGGCCGACCCCGACCGCGCGCTCGCCGCCGCGCGGGCCAGCGGAGCCGAACAGGTCATCGCCGCGCTGCCGGAGACGTGGCGCGCCCTGCTGTCGAAGCGGTTCAAGAATGGACAGGAGCTGTCGGCCGGGCAGTGGGCCAAGATCGCTGTCGCCCGCGGCCTGTACAAGGACGCGCCGGTCCTTCTGCTGGACGAACCCACCGCCAGCATGGACCCCAAGGCCGAACACGCCGTATACCGGGCCGTGTTGCGGGGCGAACACTGCAGCGACCGCATCACCGTGCTCATCTCGCACCGGCTGGCCTCCGTCGTGGAATGCGATCAGATCTACGTCTTCGACGAGGGCCGGATCATCGAATCCGGCTCCCATCAGGAGCTGATGGCCGGCGGCGGGGAGTATGCGGCGATGTTCACCCTCCAAGCCTCCGGCTACCTCACGACCACCAGCACGGAGGTCGAGGCCCAGTGACGGTCCGGGACACAGCCGGGTTCTGCATCATCACGCCACTCGCGGACGCCGCCCCCGAGCGACGCCCCCGAACCCCGCGCCGATGGATGGCGATCGGTCGGCGCGGGCGAGATCACGCGATGACCGGCGCACTTCGAGATCGTCTTCTAGGGTCGTTCGTATGATGATCGACACTGGGGTCGCCGGCTCGCTCTTCGAATCCCTCCAGGCGGACGCCCTCACCGACCCGGGCCAACTACGCGAGCTATACCCGAACCCGAACCCGAACGCGCTCCGCAAGGAGATGGACCACCTGACCGAGGAGACTCGGGCGCTGATCGGCTGCTCCTCGCTGGTATTCATCGGCAGCGCGGACGCCGAGGGCCGGGCGGACGTGACGCCGCGTGGCGGCCCGGCCGGGTTCGTCTCGGTGCTCGACGAGCGGACCCTGGTCATCCCCGACGCGACCGGCAACAAGCGGCTCGACACCCTGCACAACGTGCTGCAGACCGGACGCGTCGGACTGCTCTTCCTCATCCCCGGCCGCCCGACCACGCTGCGCGTCAACGGCCGCGCCTGCGTCTCGGCGCGCCCGGAACTGCTCGCCCAGCTCACAGCCGTTGGAAAACCGCCGGTCACGGCCATCGTGGTGCAGGCCGAGCAGGTCTACCCGCACTGCCCGAAGTCCCTGCTGCGCGCCAACGCCTGGCAACCGGAGCGATGGGTGCCTGCCGACGCCCAGCCGACCAGCGCCGAGGTGACGCTGACCCAGCTGAACCTGCCCGGCCTGACCGTCGACCAGATCGAGGAAGCCGAACGGGAGTCACTGCGCCTGCGTTACGAGTGAGTGCGGACTGAGTCCCTCTCGACGCCGGGCTCTCCACGGCATGGGTCGTCCACGGCATGGGTCGTCCACGGCATGGGTTCCTCGGCGTATGCCGTACTTCATGGCCCTCACTCTGTCAGGGCCTGCCTGCGGGCACGGTGTCCTTCGTCAGCAGCGTGTCACCGGACCAGCAGAGCCGGTAGAGGTCGACTTGGTCCAGCAGGTCGCGGCCAGAACGGTAGAACGCGCAACGGGCGCCGGGCGGCAGGGATGCGGAACGGGCGTAGTCGGACAGGTAGGGGTAGGCGCGGGCCTGCAGCAGAGGGGCGAGTTCGGCGCGCAGTCGGCCGATGGCCAGCTCGTCGAACCGGGAGGGCGGCAGCGGTGGGGAGCGGTCTCCTACGGCATCGCGAACCCTCGGGTTCCGACCGGCGCCCCGAGCGCAGTCACCTGTCCCGGCGTCGGCGTCCCGGGACGGGCGGTGGCCTGGTGCGGAAGGACAGCGGACTGCGTGCGGGCGGGCGGGCGGCGCTGAGGGTTTCTCAACGGCCGTCGCACGGATCGTCGTCCGCGGAGATCGGCTTGGTGTCGGCAGCCAGGCAGGAGGAGTACACCCGCGGCGGCGTGGGGCGCGGCTCCGGTTCCGACGCGGACGCGGCGGCAACGGCGATGATCACCCCGGCACCGGCGCAGGCCAGCCCTGCCATCGCGGCGAGCCGTGTACCGCGACTCACTGATCGCCACGCAAGTGGTCGTGCAACTCGTCGTCGCAGTCGTCCTCAGTACCGACGCGAATTAGCGCGAACCCCTGCATTTCGTTCGACTCGCCTTCCCGCTTGGCCTTCGCCAGCTGCTTCTCGATGTTCGCGATGTACTCGGCGCACTCGGCGCTGACGGGCTTCTCACGCGGATCCGGTGTCGATGAGGCGTTCAGTCCGGCGGTGGCGGCGATGCCGACCGCGCACAACGTCACCCACGCGGCACCCCACGCGCGGCGACTCATCTGTTCGGGCCTATCGGCTTGGGCATCCACGCATCCTACGAGCGCCGCAGAGGACTGTCGACGAAGTCGAAGTAGTCCCTCGACCCGGGCGGTGGGCGGTCTGCGGTGTGCGGTGTCAGCAGCGCCGGGCATACTGCCCCCACAGCGGTCGAAGTCGTGGCGGGGGGCAAGAGCGTGCAGGGTCGGGCGCCCGGGTCGAGGCGTGGCCGTGCGTGGAGTGACGCGGAGGAGGCTCAGCTTGTCGACGGGGTGCGCGAGGGGCTGACCTGTCCGAGCTCGCTGAGCGGCATGGCCGTACGACGGGCGGCATCCACGCGCGTCTGAACCTGTTCGTTCCAAAGGCCGGCCCGTCCGGCCCGTCCGGCCCGGCGGTCGACGAACCGCTGGAGTGGCTGAGGGCCCGTCTGGTCGGCGACCCCGGCTACGCGTGGCGGAGCGTGCGCGAAGAGCGGCGTCGCGGTGAGCGGGACGAGCGTCATGAGCGGGACATCTCTGTCGCGCCTTCCGCGGACGCCTCGGCCAGCGGGACCACCACCGTGCTGGCCGACTGGGAGCGCGCGACCGGCCATGTCCTGCGCCCCGGGCGCCGTGAGGTCTTCCTTGCGCGGAAGGTGGTGCACGATCTGGCGGCCAAGGCTCCGGAAGTACGGGAAGAGGCGGCCCGGCGGCTGTGGCACGACGGTTCAGAGCTGCTTGTGGACCACTGGTTGCTCGAGTGCGTGTGCCCGGGCGCCGAGCGTCTGAGGCCCGACTGGTCGCTGGTCGCCGCCCGCGACACCGCATGGTGGGGCCGGGGGAACGCCTGCGCGTCGGACTCGAAGAAGTTCGGGTCCTGGTCTTCGAACTTCATGGTCGACTACGAGCCTGCCCTGGCCCGTCCTGTTCGGACTCCGCCGTTGATGGGAGGGCCGCAGCGATGCAGCCGAGGACGCGCTGGAGCCCCTGCCGGAACTGGTCTTCGCGGCTCAGGTGCGGCTGGCGCGCCTCCATCACGATCTTGGTGAAGATCGGGTACTCCCCGCTCTTCACCAGCCGGTCGACGTACGGGTAGCTCCGCGCCATCCATTCCGACTCGTTGAGCCCGCTGCGGCGGACTTCCCTGGCCGTGCTGATCTCCTCGCGGACGGTGCCCTCGACGTAGCTGTTCAGCAGGGCCACGAGGCCGAGGTTCTCGTCGATGGGGACGAAGGCGTCGAGCACCCCCATCAGCCGTTCGATCAGAAGCAGTTGGTTGGGGCCAAAGCTGGGGAGTGACCGCTGCACGGTGGCGATCCACGGGTGCCTCATCCACATGGCCCGCTGCTCGCCGGCATAGCGGGTCAGGTCGGCGCGCCAGTCGCCCGAGGGCATGTCCGTGACGTCGATCTCGCCCATCACCTGGTCGGCCATGAGCTCGACCAGGTTCTCGCGGTTCGGGACGTACCGGTAGAGGGACATCGCGCCGGCGCCGATCTCGGCGGCGATCCGCCGCATGGTGGCGGCCTCAAGACCCTCGGCGTCGGCGATCCGGACGGCCGCCTCGGTGATCTTCGCGCGGCTGTAGACCGGCGTCGGCCCGTAGGCCGCGCGCTCGGGTCGCATCCAGATGTTCACGTACTCGGCGTCAGCCACTGTTCCCGCCTCCTTGGTTGCGTACATAGTACCCAGTCGTTTAGCGTGTCCGTCGAGACCGCGTACAACGTACTCAGTGGAGGGGTTTTATGACTGATCCGATCGTGGTCGCCGAAGGGCTGCACAAGTCCTTCGGCGATACCCACGCCCTACGGGGTCTGGACCTGAGCGTCCCGAGAGGAACGGTCTGCGGCGTGCTGGGGCCCAACGGCGCGGGGAAGACGACCGCGGTGCGCATCCTGGCGACCTTGTCCGATCCCGACGCCGGGCACGCCCGCATCGCCGGACACGACGTCGTCCGCGACGCCGGCAAGGTGCGCGCCAGGATCGGGCTCGCGGGCCAGCACGCCGCCGTGGACGAGAAGCTCACCGGCCGCGGCAACCTGCGCATGTTCGGGCGCCTCTCCCACCTGTCCCGGCGAGAGGCGCACCGGCGGGCCGACGAACTGCTCGAACGCTTCGATCTGACGGACGCCGCCGACCGGCAGGTCACCGGCTACTCCGGCGGCATGCGGCGCCGCCTCGACCTGATCACCAGCCTCATCCTGCGCCCCGAGGTGCTCTTCCTGGACGAGCCGACCACCGGCCTGGACCCGCGCAGCCGCGGCGAGATCTGGCACAACATCCGCGAGTTGGTGGCGGACGGCACCACGGTAGTGCTGACCACGCAGTACCTGGACGAGGCCGATCAGCTGGCCGACGACATCGCCGTCGTCGACCACGGACAGGTGATCGCCACGGGCACCCCCGACGAACTGAAGGCCACCATCGGCGACCGCCTCGACGTCGAACTCGAAGACCCCGCCGCCCTCCATCCGGCGGCGACCGTACTGAAAGCCCTGGCCGGGACCGATCCCACGACGACCGGCGACGACCGGCTCAGCGTCGCCCTGCCGGGCCGCAGCTTCCGGCTCTTCGACGTCATGCGCGAGCTCGACCGGGCCGGGGTCGCCGCGGCCGACGTGCGGCTGCGCCGCCCCACCCTCGACGAGGTGTTCCTGCGCCTCACGGACGACAAGGAGCTGGCCCGATGACCGACCTCGCCCCGCCGCCGGGCCACCGCCTGCGGTGGACGTGCACCGACGGGCTGACCCTGGTCGGCCGCGAGCTGGGACGGCTGCGACACGCTCCCGGCGAGCTCGTTGCGGCGCTGATCTTCCCGGCCGTCATGGTCGTGCTGTTCGGGTACGTCTTCGGCAGCGCGATCCAGGTGCCGGACGGCGGCGACTACCGCGAGTACCTCATGCCGGGCCTGTTCGCGATGGTGACCTTCTCCGCGTGGCTGGGGGTCATGACGCGGATGGCCGCCGACGCCTCCCGCGGTGTGATGGACCGCTTCCGCTCCATGCCGATGGCGCGCTTGGCGGTGCCGTTCGGGCAGACCGGCGCCGACCTGCTGACCGGCCTGCTGATGCTGGCCATGATGGTGGGCACGGGCCTGCTGGTGGGCTGGCAACCGCACCGCGGCCTGATCCCCACCGCCCAGGCGTTCCTGCTGATGATCGTGCTGCGGTACGCGCTGAGCTGGGTGGGCGTCTATGTGGGCCTAGCGGTGAAGAACGACCAGGTCGCCGATGCGATGGTGCCGTTGGGCCTGCCATTCACGATGCTGTCGAACGCGTTCGTCCCGACCGACGGCATGCCGGGCTGGCTGCGCTTCCTGGCCGACTGGAACCCGGTGAGCGCGCTCACCGCAGCCTCACGGGAGCTGTTCGGCAACCCGGGCACCCCGTCCGGAAATGTGGCCTGGCCACTGGCGCATCCGGTGACCACTGTCCTGCTCTGGTCTGCCGCGCTTCTGGTGATCTTCGTCCCGCTGTCGCTCCGCGCCTACACGCGCAGAGGGCGCTGACCACTCCAGGCATCTGCCCTCAAAGCCGCTCACCGCGCCGGAGAACCACCGGAATCGCACTGCCATCGAAACCAGCACCCGCACCAACACCAACACCAACACCAACACCAACACCATGGAGACGCTATGAGCCTGTTCCGACTCGATGCCAGCATCCTTCCCGGCACGTCCGCCAGCGCTGAACTCGCCGACCTCGTGGAATCGGAGTGGACCGCAGTCCATCGGGACGCGCCGGTGATACGCCGCCATCTGGGCACCGACCCGCTGCCGGCCGACGCCTGGGCACACGCCCACACCGGCAACTTGGCACCCGAACCCGACCGCACTCCCGCCCAGCGGGACGCGCTCGCCCTCGCTGGGTCGCTCACCGCGGAACTCGAGGCCGCCGAGGCGGTGTTACTGGCCGTGCCGCTGTACAACTTCGGTGTCTCCCAGCACTTCAAGACCTGGGTCGACCTGGTCATCGCCGGGGCGCCCCTGGGCAGCCCGGTACTCAAGGGCAAGCCGACCGTCCTGGCCACCGTGCGAGGCGGCGGCTACGCCCCCGGCACTCCGCGCGAAGGCTGGGACCACTCCACGCCGTACCTCAAGCGAATCCTCGCCGACGTGTGGCAGGCCGACCTCGTCGTCATCGAACGCGAGCTCACCCTCGCCGCCACCTCCCCCGGCATGGAACACCTCCAGGACCTCGCCGCCGACGTGCATACCAAAGCCCTGGCCGCGGCCCGCGACGCCGGCCGTGAAACCGCAGCCAAGTGACGCTGCCCGCTTCCGCGCACTCTGCATCCGCCGGGCCAACGACGGTTGATCGGCTGTGCGGTCAGCTCGGGGCACGGTTGCGGCTTTGCCACCCGAGCCGACGGTGTTTCACAGACGGTCACTCATGAAACGGTCCGGGGTCGTGAGCGACGACTTCAAGCGACCCCGGCGCGTGAAATCGCACGACTGCCCGATGTCCGCGTGCGCCGCCCCGGTGGGCTCCCCGTGCCGGACCGGCAAGGGCAACGTGGCCATCCAGTACCACACCGCCCGCTTCCGCCTCGGCTATGCCCGCGCCTCGACCGCCCGGCAGTCCCTCGACGCACAGCTCGACTCCCTCGCCGAGGCCGAGGTGACGCGGGTCTTCTCGGAGAAGATCTCCACCTGTGCCACGAAACGGCCCGAGATGGCGGCCGCCGTGAAGCTTGCCGGGGAGATCCGCTCCTCCGGCGCCGCCGTGACCCTCGTCGTCCACGAGCACAAGCGGCTCGGCCGCGGCATCGAACTCGCCATGCTCGCCGAGGAACTGAAGGTGAGCGAGGCCGGGCCGGAGTTCCTCACCGGAGAGCTGAAGGGCTCGCACGACCCGGCCAGCATCGTGTTCACCGTACTCGCGGCCATGTCCGGGATGGAACGCGAGTACATCCGCGACCGCACCCCACCGTCATGCGGATGCTGCACGAACACGACGAGCAGGCCGCTACGGCAGCGAGGAGTTCTGCAGGAGCCAAGGCTGGGGTCTTCTGTCCACGGACGGAAACCGCACCCGCAGGCTCCGTTCGTACGGCGGCCGGTTCTCTGCCCCTGGATACGCTGCACCTCTGCTCCTTGATCCTCCAGCACGGTTGGGCGTGGCACAGCCGTCCCTACCGGCCCCGGCCGGCTCCGTCGTCGGACGGTCTCCTCTCACCGGCAGATCAGTTGTCGAGGGCCTGGTAGAGACGCTCGCCGGGCTCGCCCTGGAACGGATGACGGCCGGCGGTAGGATCATGCAACTTCGGGGAGGACGCGGCGGCCAGGGGGTCGGATCGTCGTCCGTGACACACCCTCCCCGCACCTGGGGAGGGATTTTCCGTGAGTTCCATGGCTCGTCATGCCCTGATGCGTCACCGTCGCGCGAGACGTCTCGGCATCGCCGTGACCGTCTCCGCCGCCATCGTGGCGGGGATCGGGCCTCTGGGGGTGTCGGCCTCCGCCGCACCGACCGCGTCCGGGGCCGCTGACGCCTCCGATGCCTCCAATGTCTCGGCCGCCTCGGCCGCCTCGGCCGCCTCCGAGGCCGTGGTGCCGGCGACCGAGCGCAGCAAAGACCTCTCCGTCTCCTTGTTCGCGCCGGAGCAGCTGAAGGGCGCCGACGGGGCAGGCGCCAAGGGGGTCTTCCACCGCTTGGAGGGCTACGACGGGTTGGTCTGGACGCGTTACGCGGACGGCAAGACCTTCCCCGTGCCCGAGGCCGTGCAGGCGCTCGGCGTGCAGCCCACGGGGAGCGATTCTCTGGCCAGGCGGCCCGGCGGCGGCAACGTCGTCGAGATGTGGGACGCGGTGGACCGGACGACGCGTACGCTGCGCTATCCCGAGAGCCAGATCTTCGTGGCGACGTACGGGTCCACGGTCGTCACGCACACCAAGTCGGCCGACGACACGGGGCCCGAGCCCGACACCCTGCACCTGCTCACGCCGGGCGCCGACGGCGGGACGCGTGATGTGACGGTCAGCGGGCTGCCCGCGGGGAGCGTGGTCGGTCCGCCGCTCGGCGTCGACGAGACGTCCTTCTTCTTCCTGGGCGCGACGGGTGGCACCAACCGGGTCTTCGAGGCCGACCCGAGGACCGGGAAGGTCACGGGCCGGAGTGCCGCACTGCCGACCGGCCACATCCTCGCCTCCCTGTCGCCCGAGCACATCGCGGTCTACAGCAGGAACTCACCCGACGTCCTCGTCTTCGACCGCTCCGACCTGTCGGCAGCTCCCCGGACCGTCAGCCTCGAGAACGGCACGCTTCAGCCCCGGGACGCCCTCGCGGTGGTCGGCGACTGGCTGGTGTACCGCCCCCGCACCGGTGCCGCGGCCGGTTCGGTGAAGGCCGCGCCGATCGGCGGCGGCAGCCCGGTGACGCTCGTCGGGAAGATGAACCGCCCCGCCATTTCCGCGGGCCCCGCCGGTACGGCCGTGGTGGTCGGCCCTGCGGACGGGCAGCAGGCCATCCAGCGCATCACCGCCGACAGCACGGGGCGACCGGTCGTCACCGTGGTCAAGCCGCTGCCCAGGCCGAAGGCCGCGGTCCGCGGACTGGCCCTCGCTCAGGGCCGATTGCTGGTCACCGACTCATCGAGCGGGCGGCGCGACGACTACGCCCGTACGGTCGACGGCGCGCCGGCGAACGGGGCCCCGGGCTTCGGCGAGCGTTCCTCCTTCACGCCGGACACGAACGTGCTGATCGGCGGCGGATGCCCGGCGGCGGACCTCGCCTGCTCGCAGATCCACGGCACCGACGACGGCCGGATCGCATGGCTGGAGCACGACCAGGGCGAGGACCGGCTCCGGGTGCACGGGCCCGGCCGCACCGACTTCTTCGAGAAGAGCGTCCCGGCGGGCGGAACGATCACCGACGTCTCCGGCCGGTACGTGCTGTACACGGCGGCCGACAAGCAGTACGTGTACCGGCTCGACAACTACGCCTCCCCCACGCTGACCCGGGACGCGGGCCCGGCCGCCCTCTGGGGTGACGTGCTCTGGACGCCGGGGACCACCCCGGGCACGGTGACCGGGTACGACCTGACGGCGAAGAAGACCGTGCACGAGGTGACCACGGGCGCCGGCTGCGACCCCACCGAACTGCAGGCGCTGGGGCGTTGGCTGTACTGGAGCTGCGGCGCCGACGGGCCCGCGGGGGTGTACGACCGCACGGAGAACAGGACGGTCACCGTGCCTGCGGGCGAGGCGCTGCTCGGCGACGGCTACGTGGTCACCCACGACAAGGCGGCCGGCAAGCTCGAACTGACCACGGTGTCTGGCGGCACCGCCGCCACCCGGCGCATCGGTGACCTGCCCGACACGGGCGTCTCCCAGCGCCACGTCCGGTGGACCGTCGACAAGTCCGGCACCACCGCCGCCTACGTCGACGACCAGGAACGCGTGCACCTGGTGTCCTCCGGCGAACCGGCCCAGCCGATCGAGCGGCTGGCACCCGACGAGAACGCCGCCTCGGTCCGGGCGACCACACCGGACGAGACGCCCGACACCCTCACCCGGCTGCTCCTTTCCAAGCCCGCGGCGGGCTGGAAACTGACGGTGCGTGCCCGCACCACCGGGAAGGTCGTGGACACGGTTGAAGGCGGCGTCACGCGTGGCGCGCTGACCGTGGGGTGGCACGGAGCCGACCCGCAGGTCACGGGCGAGTTCCTCCCCAACGGGGCCTACGACTGGTCCCTGTCGGTGCGGCCGCACGACGGAGTGGGCGCACCACTGGAGACGCACGGCACGGTGATGCTGCGTGGCGGTGCGGCCGTACGTCACGACCACGCGGGTGCCGAGGCGGAACCCGACGGGGCCGGGGACCTGCTCACCATCAACTCCTCGGGCACCATGACCTTCCAGCACGGCGACGGGAAGGGGGGCTTCGCGGGCAAGTCGTCCGCCGGCGGCTGGTCCACCAAGGCCCTCGCCGTGCCTTTCGGCGACCTGGACAAGGACCGCTGCAACGACGTCCTGGTCCGCATGCCCGACGGCGCCTTGCGCGGTTACCTTCCGCAGTGCGGGCAGCCACCGGCCCCGTCCTCGCCGTACAAGAAGCTGGGCGACGGCTGGAACGCGTACGACGTCCTCACCTCGCCCGGCGACCTGACCGGCGACGGCCGTGCCGATCTCCTGGCCCGCAAGGCGTCGACCGGCGATATCCACCTCTTCGCGGGCAAGAGCGACGGGACGCTCACCGCGGGCAAGAAGATCCGGTCCGCCTGGAAGTCCTACACGCAGATCCTCGGGACCGGTGACCTCAACGGCGACGGGATCGGAGACGTCGTGGCCCGGCACAAGGACGGAACGCTGTACCGGTACGAGGGCCGGGGCGACGGCACGTTGAAGGACCGGGCCAAGGTGTTCACCGACTGGGGCTTCTCGTACAACACCCTGGTCGGTGTCGGCGACATCACCGGGGACGGCAAGGCGGACCTGGTCGCGCGCGACACCTCCGGCAGCCTCTACCGCGTCGACGGCAAGGGCAACGGTTCGTTCAGCGGGCGCAAGAAGATAAGCACTGGGTGGGGTGGCTACAAGGGCCTTTTCTAGAGCCTGGAGCCACTGTTGCGGGGGGGGGCCGGGCGTCAGCCGTGGAATGTGGTGGTCTCCCCCAACGTGGCGCGTTCGGTGACGATGTGGTTCACCGGTGCGGCGTCGTCGGCGTACCCGAACGAGATCCCGACGAGCAGTTTGCCTGAGGTGACACCGAGTTCGGCGCGCACCTCATCGGCGTAGAAGCT
The DNA here is from genome assembly GCF_040683555.1 of Streptomyces sp. NPDC093510. Classification (NCBI taxonomy): domain Bacteria; kingdom Bacillati; phylum Actinomycetota; class Actinomycetes; order Kitasatosporales; family Streptomycetaceae; genus Streptomyces; species Streptomyces sp. NPDC093510. The sequence continues at coordinate 18,553 of NZ_JBFBEE010000037.1, read as the reverse complement.
GAGCAGTCCCTGCGGGCAGCTGGCCACGCCGTACGCGGTCATCGCCAGCAGGAGTGTCTGCATGTACGCGCCGACGTCGGCAGCCAGCCGCGCGTTGTCCCGCTCGGAGACGAAGAGGAACGCGACATGCGGCGCGCCGTAGAACGCCAGGCTCTCGGCGTCATAGGCCGCGCGCGCCGCATGGTCGTCGAAGCCGATGCCCAGTGTCCCGAAGAGCGTGCCGCCGAAGGCGGCCCGCCGCTCCTGCTGCACCGGCGAGTAGAGGTCGTTGCTGTACGGGAAGTCGACCGACGTGCGCTGTGCGGCGTGGGCCGCCTGAAGGGACTCCGCCAGACGGTCGCGCGAGGCGCCGCTGGCGACGTCCACCCGCCACGGCTGCGCGTTGGAGTTGGACGGCGCCGCTCCGGCCAGCGAGAACATCGCGCGCATCGTCTCCTCGGGCACGGGTTCGGGCCGGAAGGCGCGCGTCGCGCGGCGGGCGCGGATCAGCTTCTCCGCGTGGCTGCTCAGCTCGGTGTGGTCGGGCCGGCTCATGGGAACTCCTCATCGATGTAAACGACTCCGTTTACTTGCGGTGAGATAGTAGACCCACGTCTCGGGCAAAGTAAACGCGGCCGTATGCTTTCTTCATGGGCGTGGGTATGGGCATGGGTACGGGCGCGGGCACGAGTACGGGCGCGACGAGTGACACGACGCGGCGAGGCGGGCGGGGCGCGAGGGAGCGCATCCTGGCAGCCGCCGCCCGGCTGTTCGCGGAACAAGGGATCGCCGGAACCGGCATGGAGCAGGTCGCGGAGGCGGCACCGGTGTCCAAGCGGACGCTCTACGCCCACTTCCACTCCAGGGACGAACTGGCGCTTGCCCACTTGCAGGCGCTTGTCTCGTCGGGGAACACCATGGAGGGGGTGCTGATCCGTGCGGACCTCAGCCCTCGCGAACGGATTCTCCGCCTGTTCGATCAGCCCGCTTCGGACACGTCTTCAGTGCGAGGGTGCCCCTTCATCGACGCGGCGGCGGAGTTCCCCGACCCGAAGAATCCGATCCACGCCTACGCCCGCGAACAGAAGCTCCGGATGGTGCGGTTGGTCACCGACCTGGTGGCGGAACTGGGCTGCGGTGAACCCGCCGCACTCGCCGAGCAACTGGTGACCCTCGCGGACGGGGCAGCCAGCCGTGCCATGGTGCTGAACCAGGCGGACTACGGCCGCCACGCGCACGCGGCGGCGAAGACCCTGTTGGAACAGGCTCTTACGCGCGGGCCTTCGCGGACAGCCGCTCCGAGCGGTGCCTGAGAGTCCTCACGGGGACTGGCGCTGCGAGCGTCGCGCCGCGTGGAGTGTGGTGCCGAGGACTCCGCCCGCGCCTCCGCCGAGCACCAGGCCCATCGCCAGGCTGTCGAAAACAAGCAGACCGAGCACGAGCCCGGCCGCAATGCCGATCAGCATGCCTACGACCATGCCTGTGCCGATGGACGGTGCGTCGACTTCCTCGTTGTTCGTCACACGATCATGGTGCCCAACGCACCCTCCAGATGCCAGCCTTTCCGCTCACTGACAGCACAGGCGGTCGATTTCCTGTGGGTCGAGGCCGGTCAGTTGGGCGATGCGCTGTGCGGGAATCCCCGCGTTCAGGGCGCGATGCACGAGGGCCTGCCGGTCCTGGGTCGTCTCCCGGAACGCGAGCAGTTCGCTCTCCATGTCCGTGTCGGCCTGAGGCGCGCACTCCTGCCGGACCTTCACCGCCTCCTCCTCGCTCAACGGCACCGGCAGCCGCTCGGCATCCTCCGGGATGAGCGTCTCGGCCTCGGCGGGCAGGATCCTGACCTGCTCCGAGGACACGGAGGCCTCGTGGGCCTGCAACCACCCGTGCACAGCAGGGGTTTCCTTGCATTCCAGGGCTCCGACGGCGGCGAGGGCCGCTCCCAGTCGAGGGTGCCGGTCGGGGAGGAGGAACAGGTACGCGTCATCGGCCATCGCGGGAAATCGCCTTCTCGTTCGGACGTCTGGACGTCGGCCGGTCACGAATGGTGAGGCCCAGGCACACGCGTGCCCGCGGTCGTCCGATTCACTCAGGGTTTGTGGCCCGAAGCTGTCGGCCCGACCTCAGGAACCCGTCGTACGACATCAAACCGCCGTACGACATGAGCCCGCCATGCGATCGACCGCCGTCGTCGCCGCGTCCACGAAGGCGGCGATCGCCGGATGGGCACCACCGCCCGCGCGGAACGCGACCTTCGAGCGGCGGAACAACGGCAGCTCGGTGAGCACCACGCCCGCCGGGCTCGGCACGGCGGCCATCTCCGGCACGAACCCGGCTCCCTGCCCGGCGGCGACCAGGGCCAGCACGGTGCGGAAGTCGTTGACCTGGTGGCGAATCCTCGGCTGAAATCCGGCGGCCTGGCAGGCTCGTACGGCCATCGCGTGACCGGTCGTACCGTCCCGCGCGGTGATCCACGGAACCTCGGCGCAGGACCCGAGCAGCGCCGCCAGCGTCTTCCCGTTCCCGTTCCCGTTCCCGTTCCCCTTCCCGTTTCGCGTGGCCTCGCTCCCGGCACGGGTGACCAAGTACATCGGTTCCTCGAGCAGAGGCACCTCGTCCACGGTCGTGTCCGGCGTCGCGGGTACGAAGTCGTAGTCATGGACGAGGGCCACGTCCAGCTCTCCGGCCCGCAGACCGTCGGACACGCGCGCGGAGTCGATCTCCCGCACCATGGGCTCCAACAAGGGGTGGCGGCAGGTCAGTTCGGCCAGCGCGTGCGGAACGATGGTGTGGCCGCCTGAAGGGTACGTACCGATACGCAGCGGTCCGCCGATGCCGTCCCGCGCGCCCGCCAGCTCGGCGACCGCCTGTTCGAGGCGGTTCAGCACCGCGTCGGCGTGCGCGACGAGGGAGCGGCCCGCGGGCGTAAGGATCACGCGTCTGCCGCTGCGTTCCAACAAGGGCACGCCCGCCTCCCGCTCCAGCACCCCGAGCTGCTGGGAGACGGCGGACGCGGTGAAGGTCAGCGCTTCGGCCACGGCGGCGATGGTGCCCCGCCGGTCCAGTTCGCGGAGCAGATGAAGACGACGGACATCGAGCATAAGTTCAGCTTAGGTGTGAAGGCGGAAATCTGAAATGGATCTACCGAGTGGTGTGGGCCAGGGTGGGAGCCATGAACGCCGAACCGACCTTCACAGGCCTGTACGTCCCCCTGATCACTCCGTTCACCGCCGATCTGCGCCTGGCCCCCGACGCGCTGGCCCGGCTCGCCAACGAGGCGCTGTCGGCCGGTGCCTCCGGTCTTGTCGCCCTCGGTACGACCGCCGAAACCGCCACCCTGACCGCCGAGGAGAGAGAGACGGTGGTCCGTATCTGCTCGGCCGCCTGCCGGGCACACGGGGCACAGCTCATCGTCGGGGTCGGCACCAACGACACGGCCGCCGCCATCACGACCCTGCGGGAACTGGCGGACAAGGGGGACGTCGCCGCGGCGCTGGTGCCCGCGCCTCCCTACATCCGCCCCGGCGAAGCGGGAACCCTCGCGCACTTCACCGCGCTGGCCGAGCACGGCGGCCTCCCGCTGATCGTGTACGACATTCCGTATCGCACCGCACAGACGCTCAGCGCCGACACGATCGCCGCGCTCGGCCGCCTGCCGGAGGTCGTCGGCATCAAGCACGCGACCGGCGTGATCGACGCGACCACCATCGAATTGCTCGGCTCGCCCCTGCCGGGTTTCGCGCTGCTCGGCGGTGACGACATCGTCCTCTCGCCGCTCGTCGCGGCGGGCGTCCACGGCGGAATCGTCGCGTCGGCCAATCTGCGGACAGCCGACTTCGCCGAGATGATCGCGCTGTGGCGAAGAGGCTCCGCCGCGCCCGCCCGCGGCCTCGGAGCCGAGCTGGCCCGACTGTCCGCCGCTCTCTTCACCGAACCGAACCCGACGGTCATCAAGGGAGTCCTGTACGCACAGAACCGCATCCCCAGCCCGGCCGTGCGCATGCCGCTGCTGGCCGCCTCCGCCGATTCGGTCCGCCGGGCGGCACCTCTGGCCGTGGGCCGTGAATGACACGGCGCCACAGGTCGGCCCGATGGCCGGGTCTCGCATAGTGGTCACTCTCTGGACCCGATGCCCGGTCGCTGTGTTTACATGCGCGTAATACCGTGCCGGCCGTGCCAGAAAGGGCCCCTTTGACCACGCGACCCGATACGAAGACAGCGCAGCCAGTGCTCTCGCAGCTGCTCACCGAGATCGAACACCGCAACCCGGCCCAGCCGGAGTTCAACCAGGCCGCCCGCGAGGTGCTGGAGACGCTGGCGCCGGTCATCGCGGCTCGCCCCGAGTACGCCGAAGCCGCACTGATCGAGCGCCTGTGCGAACCGGAGCGGCAGATCGTCTTCCGGGTGCCGTGGCAGGACGACCGCGGTCACGTGCGGGTCAACCGCGGCTACCGGGTGGAGTTCAACAGCGCACTCGGCCCGTACAAGGGCGGCCTGCGCTTCCACCCGTCGGTGAACCTCGGCGTCATCAAGTTCCTGGGCTTCGAGCAGATCTTCAAGAACGCGCTGACGGGCCTCGGCATCGGCGGTGGCAAGGGCGGCAGCGACTTCGACCCGCGCGGCCGCAGTGACGCGGAAGTCATGCGCTTCTGTCAGTCGTTCATGACGGAGCTGTACCGGCACATCGGCGAGCACACGGACGTACCCGCGGGTGACATCGGCGTCGGCGGCCGGGAGATCGGCTACCTGTTCGGTCAGTACCGGCGGATCACCAACCGCTGGGAAGCGGGCGTCCTCACCGGCAAGGGCCCGAACTGGGGCGGCTCCCTGATCCGTCCGGAGGCGACCGGATACGGCAACGTCCTCTTCGCGGCGGCGATGCTGCGTGAGCGCGGCGAGACCCTCGAAGGCCGGACGGCGGTCGTGTCCGGCTCCGGGAACGTCGCCATCCACACCATCGAGAAGCTGGCCGCCCTGGGCGCCAACGCCGTGACGTGTTCGGACTCCTCCGGCTACGTGATCGACGAGAAGGGCATCGATCTCGACCTGCTCAAGCAGGTCAAGGAGGTCGAGCGCGCCCGGGTGGACACCTACGCCCAACGCCGCGGCGCCTCGGCCCGCTTCGTGCCCGGCGGGCGGGTCTGGGAGGTGCCGGCCGACATCGCGCTGCCGTCGGCCACGCAGAACGAGCTGGACGCCAGTGATGCCGCCGCGCTGATCCGCGGCGGTGTGAAGGTGGTCTCGGAGGGCGCCAACATGCCCACGACCCCCGAGGCCGTGCGCCTCTTCCAGCAGGCGGGAGTCGCTTTCGGTCCCGGCAAGGCGGCCAACGCGGGCGGTGTCGCGGTCAGCGCTCTGGAGATGGCCCAGAACCACGCCCGCACGTCATGGTCGGCGGAGCGCGTCGAGGAGGAGCTGACGCGCATCATGAACGACATCCACAGCACGTGCCACGAGACCGCCGAACGCTATGGCGCCCCCGGGGACTACGTGACGGGCGCGAACATCGCCGGCTTCGAGCGGGTGGCGGACGCGATGTCCGCCCAGGGCGTCATCTGACACCACCGGCCGGCAGCCCGTGTCGCGCCGCAGATCCAGGCCCCCGTGACCTGCGGTGCGACACTGACGGACGTGACGGACAACGAGCAGCAGACGGACCGGCGCCTGGAACGGGCCATCCTGGAACTGTTGGAGCGTCGCAGCCCGTCCGCGACGATCTGCCCCTCCGACGCCGCACGTGCGGTGTACGAAGGGGAGGACGACGGTTGGCGCGCGCTCATGGAACCGGCTCGCCGCGCCGCCCGCCGACTGGTCACGGCCGGCGAGGTGGAGATCACGCAGGGGGGCCGCCCCGTGAGCCCGACGGACGCCCGCGGCCCGATCCGGATCCGCCGCGTCCACTGACCCGGGGCCCGACGCCGGAGGCCGTGCGCCGGGCGCCGGTGCGTGCTCAGGCCGTGGTGCGGAAGGGTCCTGTGACCTCGTAGGTGATGCCGCCGGAAGAGCTCCCGGACGTACCGCGCTGGCTGGAGAAGTACAGCCGCCTGCCGTCGGGCGAGAAGGCCGGCCCTGTGATCTCGGAGCCGGACTGGCCGTTGACGCGCAGGAAGGGGGCCACGACGTCGGCGGGGGTGATGACGCAGATCTCCATGTTGCCGCCGTCCTCGGCGACGAACAGGTCCCCCGAGGAGCTGCCGGTGACGTTGTCGACACCGGTCAGGGGCGCGGTGCCGTTGGTGACGAGGCTGTCGTCGTAGGCGAGTTCGTAGGTGCTGTCGCGCAGATTGAGCCGCCAGAGACGGTTGTCGCCCTTGGTGGTGAACCAGACGGTGTCGGCGGCGTAGTGGCAGCCCTCGCCGCCGTTGAAGATCTTGGCGCCGGAAACCTGGTCGCGGGTGTAGGTGGGCGAGCCGTCCGGGTCGGGCACGTTCGTCCAGGTGAAGGAGCCGGACGTGCCGGTGCCCGCGACCAGCACCTGGAGGGTGCCGGAGGAGAGGTCGCCCCAGGTGGTCGGGGTGAACCGGTAGAAGCAGCCGTCCGACTCGTCCTCGGTCATGTAGATCACCTTGCGCACCGGGTCGGCGGCGGCCGCCTCGTGCTTGAACTGACCCATCGCGTTGCGGCGGACGGCGGCCTTCGCACCCCACGGATCGGTCTCGTACACGTAGCCGCGACTCACCTCCTCGCACGACAGCCAGGTGTTCCAAGGAGTGGCCCCGCCCGCGCAGTTGTTACGGGTGTTGGACAGGACCCGGTAGGCGCCCGTGACGGAACCGGCGGAGTTGAACTTGACGGCGCTCGCCCCGCCTCCGGTGGCGAGCTCGGAGTTGGAGACGTAGATCCAGCCCGCTCCGTCGGCGAAGCAGGCGCCGCCGTCAGGGGCGCCGTGCCACGTGTACGAGGTGCCGGAAACCGTTCGGCCCGAGCGGGCTATGACGCGGCTGGTGAAGCCGGCCGGCAGCATGATGCCGTTGGCATCGGCGGCCAGCAGTCCGCCGTAGGGGCTGGTGCCGTTCTGGGCCGGTGCCGCGTAGGCGGCGCCGTGCATGAGGGTGCCACCGAAGACGGCGGCGGAGGTGCCGAACACCGCACCACGCAGGAAATTGCGACGGTCCACAGAGACTCCTACACCGAGAAGCGAACGACGGGTCGGCGGGCATCGCCGACGGTCACAGGGACCGTAGGGGCCCTGCCCGGGCAGGGGCAGGTACGAGTGGGCCAACTTTTCACGGCGAAGGGGTGCGCCTTCGTGGGGCGGGAGTTGCCGGTTGGGCACCGAGTGAACTGTGCGAAAACCTTCTGTGATCCGGATGACGCGCCGGATCACACACGGCGCGCCCCCTGGGCGGGGCTGTCCACGGGCACGATTGCCGCGCGTACATCGGTACGCGCGGCAATCTTCCCCATCAAGCGTCGGGCGGCAGCCTCGGCGCTCAGATCGTCTTGCTGAGGCGGTCGGCCAGCAGGGAGGCGAAGCGTGCCGGGTCGGTGAGGTCGCCGCCCTCGGCGAGCAGGGCGGTGCCGTACAGCAGCTCGGCCGTCTCGCTCAGTCCCGGGTCGTCGGGGCGCTCGTCGTGTGCGGACTTGACCGCGCCGACCAGCGGGTGCTTCGGGTTCAGCTCGAGGATGCGCTTGACCGACGGGAGTTCCTGGCCCATCGCCTTGTACATCTTCTCCAGGGCCGGCGTGAGGCCGTCGGTGTCGCTGACCAGGCACGCCGGTGAGCTGGTGAGCCGGGTCGTCAGGCGCACCTCCTTGACGTCGTCGAGCGTTTCGTTGAGCCAGGTCAGCACTGCCGCGTACTCGTCGGCCTCCTCCGGCGACGGCTCCTCCTCGGAGGGCAGGTCCACCGCGCCGCGGGCGATGGACTGGAACTCCGTGCCCGCGTAGTCGCGGACCGCCTCGACCCAGATCTCGTCCACCCGGTCGGTGAGGAGCAGGACCTCGTACCCCTTGGCCCGGAACGCCTCCATGTGCGGGGAGTTCTCGATCTGGGCGCGGGTGTCGCCGGTCATGAAGTAGATCTTGTCCTGGTCCTCCGGCTTCCGGGCGAGGTAGTCGGCCAGAGTGGTGGGCTCCTCGCCGGCGGTGGAGGCGAAGGAGGCGATGTCGAGGATCGCCTTGTGGTCCTCCGTCCCGTCGAGGAGTCCCTCCTTGACGGCAGGCCCGAACTCGCGCCAGAACGTGCGGTACTTCTCGGCGTCCTTGGTCATCAGGTCCTTGATGGACGCCAGGATCTTCTTCGCCAGGCGGCGGCGGATGAGCTGGATGTGCCGGTCCTGCTGGAGGATCTCGCGGGAGATGTTCAGCGACAGGTCGGCGGCGTCCACGACACCCTTGACGAAGCGCAGGTGGTCGGGCAGGAGCTCGCGGCTGTCGTCCAGGATGAACACACGCTTGACGTACAGCTGGAGGCCGTGGCGGGCGTCCCGCTGGTAGAGGTCGTGCGGGGCCCGCGACGGCAGGAACAGCAGTGCCTCGTACTCGAAGGTGCCCTCGGCCCGCATCTGGATGATGTCGAGCGGGTCCGTCCAGTCGTGGCTGATGTGCCGGTAGAACTCCCGGTACTCCTCCTCGCTCACCTCGGAGCGCGGGCGGGCCCAGAGCGCCTTCATCGAGTTGAGGGTGGTCTCCCCCATCCGGACGGGGAAGGAGATGAAGTCCGAGTACCGCTTGACGATCTCCCGGATCTTGCCTTCATCGGTGTAGTCGTAGAGGGCGTCCTCCTCGTCGGCGGGCCGCAGGTGCACGCGGACCGACGTGCCCTCGGGGGCGTCCTCGACGGTCTCGATCGTGTACGTGCCGTCGCCGCCCGACTCCCAGCGCACTCCCGTCGGCTCGCCCGCCTTGCGGGTGAGGAGTGTGACCTTGTCGGCGACCATGAACACGGAGTAGAAGCCGACGCCGAACTGGCCGATCAGCTCGGCCGACTCCTTGTTCTCCTTGAGCCGGCGCAGCGTCTCGGCCGTTCCGGACCTGGCGATGGTGCCGATCAGCCCCACGACCTCGTCACGCGTCATGCCGATGCCGTTGTCCCGCACGGTCAGCGTGCGGGCCTCCTTGTCGGCCTCGATCCCGATGTGCAGGTCGTCCGTCTTGAGGCCGTCGTCCTTCAGGCCGGCCAGGCGCCGCTTGTCCAGGGCGTCAGAGGCGTTGGAGATGAGTTCGCGAAGGAAGATGTCCTTGTTCGAGTAGATCGAATGGACCATCAGATCCAGCAACTGCCGCGCCTCGGCCTGGAACTCCAGCGTCTCGGTACTCATGACTTCCCTTCTGGGCGGTTGGTCTGTGCGACGCCAACATTTTCCGACAACGGTTTCACGGGGTGGCGCGGGGGTCCCACCTCCTACGGACTCGTCATCCGCGGCACGGCACCCACAGCCCCGCCTGTTCCGGATCCGAGGGCGGTCCCCACACCAGTGCCCCGTTCACCAGGCCGGGCTTGTATCCGGTGACGAGGGCGGGCGTTTCCAGGGCGTCGGCCGTCTCTTCCAGGTAGGTGGTCAGGGACTCGAACTCGACCCTGCGTTCTCCGAACCGGTCCCAGTAACCGAGTCTCCCTGTCTCGGCGTCCAGGTAGAGGCCGGACGTGTGGTCGTCGGCAGCATAGGCACAGACCGGGATCCAGGCCGCGCGCCAGATCAAGAACTCGTCGTCGTTCTGCTGCTGCCGCTGCTGCTGCTGCTGCCGGAGCATGTGCCGTTGGTAGACCTCGATGACCGCGGGAAAGCTCATGGGCGCCCACTGCTCCCACAGAAAAGCGGCCCCCGGCACCGAATACGTGCCCGCGCAGAGCCGCCACAGGGCCTTCAAATCCGCCGGCAGGCGCACGCCCAGCGTCTGCTGCAAGGCGTCGAGCTGCTCCTCCGATGCGCCGGGTCGCAGCATGGGCACCGTGGCGGGAGCGTGGTGACGCAACCAGGTCTCGATACGGTGCCAGGCGTCGGCTATCTGCCTTTCCTGGATCTTCTGCACACGTCGCGTGTCGTCGTTCACGCCGTCACCGTAGCCCGGCGCGGCGCGTCAGGAAGGGCCCGGTCGGTTCGAGCGGCGGCGTCGCTTCTTCAGCCGAGGGGATCTGTCGTACGGATGGCAGCCATCCACAGAAACGATTTCCCTGGTCATGGGTGGCGGGGCCAGATTGGTGCTCTCGCCCGACCCCACTCCGCCGGAGCCGCACCATGCGTTTCGCCGCTTACGAGAACCGACACCGCCGCCGGGTGGCGGTCGTGGAAGAGGACGGCACCCTCTTTCCGCTGCCCGGCGTCTCCTCGCTCACCGTCCTGGTCCAGGAAACCGGCGGGCTCCCCGGGCTGCTCGCCGCCGGCGCGGCCGCCCTCGACGCGCCCCCTGGCCCGCACGTCTGCGAGGTCCGGCTGCTGGCCCCTCTCCAGCCCGCGTCCGTACGGGACTTCGTCACCTTCGAGGAACACGTCGAGGGGGTACGCCGCTCCGTGGAGGGAACCGGCGGCGTCCCCGAGGAGTGGTACGCGGCCCCGGCCTTCTACTTCACCAACCCCCACGCGATATTCGGACCGCACGACGGCATACCCGTGCCGCCCGGCTCGGCCGTCCTGGACTTCGAGCTTGAGGTGGGTGCCGTGATCGGCCGCGAGGGCCGCGACCTCACCCCGGAAGAGGCCCGGGACCACATCGTCGGCTACACCGTCTTCAACGACTGGTCCGCCCGCGACCTCCAGGGCGCGGAGATGAAGGTCGGCCTCGGCCCGTGCAAGGGCAAGGACACCGCCACCGCCCTCGGCCCGTACCTCGTCACCGCCGACGAGTTGGAGCCCCACCGTGACGCCGACGGTTTCCTGCGCCTCGCCCTGACCGCCGAGGTCAACGGCGAGATCGTGGGCCACGACCTGCTGTCCAACATGAGCTGGACCTTCGAGGAGATGACCGCCTACGCCTCCCGCGGCACCCGTGTCGTCCCCGGCGACGTCCTCGGCTCCGGCACCTGCGGCAACGGTGGCTGCCTCGCCGAACTGTGGGGCAGACGCGGCGAACAGACCCCGCCGTCCCTGGAGCCGGGCGACACCGTCACTCTCACCGTCGAGGGCATCGGCACCCTCACCAACACCGTCGTCCCCGGCGCCGAGCCCGTCCCTCTCCCGGCCGGCCGGCGCCGCTCCCGGGAACGGCCGTGACCGACGGCCAGGGCGCGCTCACACTCTTTCGGTGCCCTGGGCCGCGCTGCCTCCGTGCACGCGGCCGCCGCCGGGTGTCGGCAATCGGCGGCGGCCGCGTGGCGCGGGAACAGGTGGCTCCCCTCCACTGGTGTTCCCACGCCGTTGTCCTCCCTGCTGCCTCTGCTGGAGCGCGCGGGACCCGCTCCAGGGGCGGCCGGGAGGACGGGATGCCGGGACCCTCCGTGTCCGCTGCCGAGGATCAGAGGGTTCCGGCCGTCTACGGCCGTGCTGTCCTGTGCGCAGCCCGGGGTCTGGGGAGCCACGAGGCATGGCCGCCATGCGGGGTTTCAGCACGTGCGTCAGCCTCTGAGGCCGACGGTAGGCGCTCCGGGTGAGAAATCGCTACAGGCTCTCGCGCCGGACCGCAGCACGGTGGGCGCACCGGCGCACACGCAAGCACGGCGTCAGGTCGTGGCGGGAGCATTGTCGGTGCCGCTGGGCGGGGGGAGGGTGATGGTGCCGTCGACGATCTCGCGTGCGAAGTCGGCCAGGCGCAGATGGTGGCGTCGGGCGTGGGTGCGCATGTGGTGGAAGGCGGTGTCGGGGTCGGTTCCGTGGCGGGCGGTCAGGAATCCCTTGGCCTGTTCGATGACCGTGCGCGTGACGAGGGCTGTTTCGAGCTGGGTCCGTACGGTGCGGTGCTGGTCGAGGGTCGTCTGCTGGAGCAGGGAGATGGCGGTGGCGTCGGCCAGGGCCCTGGCCAGATGCCGGTCGGCCTCCAGGAGCGGGCCGGGAACGCGGCGGAAGAGGTTGAGTACGCCGATGGTCTCCCTGCGCAGCCGGATCGGGGTGGCGTGCACGGAGGTGTAGCCGGCGGGGCGGGCGCGGGCGGTGAAGCGCGGCCAGCGTGACGCGGCGACGCTGTCGATGGTGTGGTCCACGGCCACGGCCTGCTGGAACGCGGTGCAGCACGGGCCTTCACTGGCGTCGAGTTCGAAGAGTTCGACCAGGCGGACGCGTTCGGATGAGGCGGCGACCAGCCGCAGGGACCCGTCGGCGGGGGCGAGCATGACGCCCGCGTCGCCGATGTCCAGGAGGTTCATGCAGTGTTCGGCGACGCGGTAGAAGAACTCGGCCGGGTCGAAGTCGTCGACCAGGGTGTCGGCCAGGTCGATCAGCGCGGCGGTGATGCGGGCCTCCCGCGGCAGGCCCGATAGGCCGTTCCTCGAGGGCGGGTCCGGCTGCGTGAACGGCGAGCTGGGCATGGTGGCCTCCGGTCCGGTGAAGGTCGGCGACCAAGGCCGGAAGCACACAACGGGGGCTGGGCGGAATACCACCCGGCGGGGGGGGGGCGACCTACTGTCAACCTACTCCCTGCCAGGATCACGAAACAGCTGTACGGCAGATGTCGCATATGCCTGTCGCAGATCACCGGGGAGCGGTGTGCGTCGCGTGATCTTCCGCCGTACGCGGGGCAGTTGCCCCGTCGATTCGCCATAGGGCGGCCGCGAGCCAGGTCAGCGTGGCGCCGACCACGATGTGCAGGGCGCTGGTGAGCACGGAGTCGGGCAGGGCGATCAAGAAGGCGAAGAGGGGCAGCGCTGTCGCGTAGGCCCATGCCGGGACGCGTGGGAACACCCGGGCGCGGACCGTTGCCGCCCCGAACAGGACGCAGCCCACGGCGAAGACGACGGCGGAGCCGATGAGTGCGGGGATCGTGGGGCCCGTCAGGGTCTCTTCTATGACCGCGTCGTCGAAGTGGAACAGCACCAGGTTCGACGCGAACGCGGCCCCGCCGAACAGGCCGAGGCCGATGAGGTTGACGACGTAGGCCGTCTCTCCGAACCGGCCGGTGACCGCGCCCTGGCGCCGGTGCAGCGCGGCGAGCAGCGGCAGCGAGAAGGCGGGCGACAGCGCGAGGAAGAAGCTGGTCGCGGTGGTCTCCCCGGTGAAGGCCTCGACGAGCGCGGGCAACGCGATGAGCAGCCCGGCCAGCAGGCCGGAGAGCGCACCGATGCGGTAGGGGCGGGTGTGGTCCATGGTTGAGGAGGTGGGCATGTGGGTGCTCCGATGTGTCGGGGGCGGGGCCGGCCGTGAAAGTGCGGGGCCTGGGCCGAGAACGCTAGGGAGCCGGCGGTCGGCGGCGGCAGGTGCGGAACGGCGGGACCTGCTGCCGTTCGTCATGGCGTGGCCCGCCGCCGCCCGGCCGACGGGCACGTGCCGCTCGGCCATTCCCCGCCGGGGTGCCGGCTTCCCCTCGCTCTCCGGCCGCCGCCCCGTCTAGCGTGGGTGGCACGGAGGGGGTGGGCGCATGGCCGCGTACGTGCCGGTGCCGTGGGTGTCTCCCCTGCTCTACGCCGCGGTGCTGTCCGGCGGCCTCTACTACGCGGTGGCCGGCCTGGATGCCGGGTCCGGCACGTCGCCCGGGCGCACGGCCTGCTTCGCCGGGGGGCTGGGGGCGTTGTTCGCCCTGGAGGCGGTGGAACGGCGCGTCACGGCGGGGCGGACGCCCCTGGTGGGCGCGGTGCGTGGGGGTGAGCGGCGCGGGCGAGCGTCGGGGGCGGGACGCGGGGCTGCGGCACGGAAGGTGCTGCTGAGCGCGTGGCGCGGGGCCCACGTCCAGGCGTCGCTGCTGCTCGGACGCTGCGTCCTGATCACGGCCGTGGTCGCTCTGGATGTGTCCGGGCTGGCTCAAGTGCTGTTCGTGCTGCTGCCGTTCACTGCGTACTTCGTCTTCGGGCGCGGTGTCGCGCTCGCGCTGGGCGCACTGTGCGTGGCCGGCCTGCTGAGCGGGTTCGCCCTGACCGCCCCCGGTTGGCACCGTGATGTGGAGCACGTGTCGGACCTGCTGATGCTGTGTGTCGGCCTGGTCCTCGCGCTCTCCATGGCAGCCGTCGCCGTCGGCGAGCAGCGGGCGCGGCAGGCGGTGGAGGTGTACGCCGCACAGGTCGCGGCCCTGTCCGCGGCGACCGAACGCAACCGTCTCGCACGGGACATCCACGACAGCCTCGGCCACCATCTCACCGCGGTCTCCGTCCAGTTGGAGCTCGCCTCGGAGTTCCGGGACCTGGATCCCGACTCCGCCCGGCGCGCGGTGGACGAGGCACGGCAGTCGGTGAGACGCGCACTCGGCGACGTACGGCAGTCCGTAGGGACCCTGCGCGACGAGGCACCGCGCAGGTCGCTGGCGGTGACACTCGCGGAGCTCGCACGGGACAGTGAGGCGGCCCGGCCGCGCGTCACCGTGGAGTTGGACGGCACTGAACAGGGCTATGGGGACGCCGAGTTGACCACGCTGTATCGCGCCGCGCAGGAAGGGTTGACCAATGCCCGCCGGCACGCGCGGGCGTCGCGGGTGACGGTGACGGTCCTGCTCGCGGAGCGTGCCGCGCGGCTGGAGGTGAGCGACGACGGGTGCGGCTTCAGCCCGGACACGGTCGCTCCCGGGTTCGGGCTGCTCGGGATACGGGAGCGGGTGCACCTGGTGGGCGGGAGCGTGGACATCGACAGCTCCCCCGGCGCGGGGACGCGGCTCACGGTGACAGTGCCGCGCGGTGCCGGCGGAGGGACGACGTGAGCGAGGAGGAGGCGGAGGTGGCGGAGGCGGGGACAGGGGCGGAGGCGGGGACAGAGGCGGGGGTGGCGGTGCGGGTTCTCGTCGTGGACGATCAGCGGCTCATCCGGGACGGCATCGCCTCCCTGCTCTCCGTCCGGCCGGGCATCACGGTCGTCGGCACGGCCATGGACGGCAGCGAAGCCGTCGCGAAGGTGCTCGAACTGCGGCCGGACGTCGTACTGATGGACGTCCGGATGCCGGGGATGGACGGTGTCGAGGCCGTCACCGTCCTGCGCGGTGAGGCACCGGAGTGCCGGGCCGTGATGCTGACGACGTTCGACGACGAGGAGTACGTCGTCCAGGCGCTGCGCGCGGGTGCCTGCGGCTATCTGCTGAAGGACCTGCCAGCCGACGAACTCGCCCGCGCGGTCCGCCTCGCGCACGCGGGCGTCGCCCAGCTGGACGCCTCCGTGACCCGGCGTCTCGCCGCGTCGCTGCCCGCCCCGCGCCCCGGGGCGGAGACGGCCGCTCTGCTCAGCCCGCGCGAGCTCGACATCCTGCGGCTCGTGGCGCGCGGCAGGACCAACCGGGAGATCGCGGCGCAGTTGTACCTCAGTGAGGGCACCGTGAAGAACCACGTCTCCCACATCCTGGGCCGCCTCTCCCTGCGTGACCGCACCCAAGCCGCCCTGTGCGCCCGCGACATGGGTCTCCTGTGATCTGAACGGAACCTTCCTATTCGTTCGGGAGTCGCGGGACGGCATTCACTGTTACGGTCGTGAAGGGATTCTCCATTCAGGATGCAACCAGCCGTATAGTGGGAGGCGTTGCCTTCATGGCTCATCAGATCGATTCCACCGACATGCTCCTTTCCTACGTCAGGGACGTGTCCCTCCGCGACGATGACGCTCTGAGAGGACTGCGGGAGGAAACGGCGCAGCTGCCCGGGGGCACGGCCATGCAGGTCATGGCGGAGGAAGGGCAGTTACTCGCCCTGCTCGTCCGGCTCACCGGAGCCAGGGCGGTGCTGGAGCTCGGCACCTTCACCGGTTACAGCACACTGTGCATGGCCCGTGCGCTGCCCGCCGACGGCAAGGTCGTGACCTGCGACGTCACCGACCGGTGGCCCGACATCGGCGCCTCGTACTGGAAGCGGGACGGCGTCGGCGACCGGATCGAGCTGCGCGTCGGGGACGCGAAGGACACCCTGGACGAGCTGCTCGCGGAGCGGGGCGCCGGAGCCTTCGATCTCGTCTTCATCGACGCCGACAAGACCAACTACCGCGCCTATTACGAAAAGGCTCTCACTCTCACCAGGAGCGGTGGTCTTCTGGTCATCGACAATACGCTGTTCTTCGGGCGCGTCGCGGACCCGGAATTCGACGACGCGGACACCGTCGCCATTCGCGAGCTCAATTCGGCGCTCACCACGGACGAGCGCGTGGACATTTCCCTTCTGCCGATGGCGGACGGCATCACCCTGGCCCGTAAGCGCTGATGTCCGGGTGCTGATGCGGGACGGGGCGGCCCCGGGGCGCGTGGCGCTCGTTCCGGGGCCGCCCCGGCGGCTTCCGCCCGCCGTCGTCGCTCAGGCCAGGGACACCGCGCTCACCTTGACCGTCGTCGACGCCGGACGCGGCGCGGGCCGCAGATGCAGCCGCTGGAGGTCGTCCGCCGCCTGCGGGAGCGTCGCGACACAGGAGCACGGGTCGCCGTCCGTGAACCCCGCGAAGCGATAGGCGATCTCCATCATGCGGTTGCGCTCGGTGGGCCTGAAGTCGGCCACCAGATGGGTGTCCGCGCGGGCCGCCTCGTCGATGAGCCAGTTGAGGACGGTCGCGCCCGCGCCGAAGGACACCACGCGGCACGAGGTGGCGAGGAGTTTGAGGTGCCACGCCTGCGGGCGGCGCTCCAGCAGCAGCACACCCACCGCGCCGTGCGGGCCGAAGCGGTCCGTGAGCGTGACCACCAGGACCTCGTGGCCGGGATCGGTGAGCAGCCTGCGCAGGTCGGCGTCGGAGTAGTGCACCCCGGTGGCGTTCATCTGGCTGGTGCGCAAGGTGAGTTCCTCGACGCGCGACAGCTCCTCGTCGGTGGCGCGGCCGATGCGCATGTCCAGCTCCAGGGAGCGGAGGAAGTCCTCGTCCGGCCCGGTCGCCTCGGCCCGTGCGGCCTCGCGCAGGAAGCCCGCCTGGTACATCTGGCGCCGCCGCCGGGAGTCCACCGTCTGCATGGGCGGCGTGAACTCCGGGCGGGAGGGGAGGAGCTGCGCGGCCTCGGCGTCGTAACAGCGGACCTCGGGCAGGTGGTAGGTGACCTCGGCGCGTTCGGCGGGCTGGTCGTCGATGAAGCCGACGGTGGTCAGGGCGAAGCCCAGGGTTTCGGCGATCCGGCGTACGGACTCCGACTTGGGTCCCCAGCCGATCCGCGGCAGCACGAAGTACTCGGCGACGCCGAGCTTCTCCAGGCGGGCCCACGCCGTTTCGTGGTCGTTCTTGCTGGCGACGGACTGGAGGATGCCTCGGGAGTCCAGCTCCACGACGACATCGCGGATCGCGTCCGGCAGCGTCACCTCACCGTCCTCCAGGAGGGTCCCCTGCCACAGAGTGTTGTCGAGGTCCCAGACCAGACATTTCATTACGGGGGTGGGGGCGGGGGTGGGGGCGGATGCAGGGGACGCGCCCGGCGCGTCGTGTGTCCCCGTGGTCCCAGTGGTCCCCGCGGGCCCCGCGGCCGCCGTGGGCGTGTTCGCTCCGGTGGTTGTCACTCCGATTCCCTTCACACGCTGCTGCCGAGGACGTGCCGGGCCAGCATCAACTGGCACATCTCATTGCTGCCTTCGATGATTTCCATCAGCTTGGCGTCGCGGTGGGCGCGGGCCACCAGGTGTCCGTCCTGGGCTCCGGCGGAGGCCAGGACCTGGACGGCGGTGGCCGCGCCACGGGCCGCGTTGACCGCGCTGACGTGCTTGGCCAGGACGGTGGCCACGACCTGTTCCGGTGAACCCTCGTCCCAGCGGCGCGAGGCGTGCTCGCAGGCGCGGGTGGCGTTCTGCTCGGCGACGAAGAGCTCGGCGAGATGGCGGGCGACGAGCTGGTGCTCCCCCAGCGGAACGCCGAACTGTTCGCGGGTGGCGGCGTGCCTGGTGGCGGCCGTCAGACAGCCGCGCAGGATGCCGACGCACCCCCAGGCCACGGACATCCGCCCGTAGGCGAGGGCGGTGGTGACCAGCAGCGGCAGGGGCAGCGACGAGCCGCCGAGCACGTGCGCCGCCGGGACCCGCACCGCGTCGAGGGCGATGTCGGCGTGCCCTGCCGCGCGGCAGCCGAGCGGGTCGGCGACGCGCGTGACGCGGACGCCGGGAGTGTCCGCGGGGACGACGACGGCAACCGCCTCGTCCCCGTCCGCGACATCCGCGTCGCCGCCGCCGGCACCGTCGTCGTACCGGCCGAACAGGACGAGCAGGTCGGCGTAGTGTGCCGCGGTCACCCAGACCTTGTGGCCGTCGAGGACCACCGTGTCGCCGTCGCGGCGCACCCGGGTCGTCATGGCGGACAGGTCGCTTCCGGCGCCGCGTTCGCTGAACCCGGCCGCCGCGAGCCCGCCGCCGGTGAGCCGCGGCAGGAACGCCGTGCGCTGCTCGGCGGTGCCGAAGCGCTCGATGGTCCAGGCGGCCATGCCCTGCGAGGTCATGACGGACCGCAGTGAGCTGCACAGGCTGCCGACGTGCGCGGTGAACGCGCCGCCGGCCGCGCTGGACAGGGCCCGGCCGCCGTACGCGGCCGGGACCTGGGCACACAGCCGCCCGGCGGCGCCGAGCTCTCTGAGCAGGCCGATGGGCAGCAGCCCCGCCCGGTCCCAGGCGTCGGCCTCACCTGCCACC